>JBIOJL010000083.1:0-16426 GCA_044450885.1 Tepidisphaerales bacterium | reverse complement strand
TTGCCGGAGATGGCCGCGGCCAGGAGATGAATGTGTATTGCGTTCATGGGAATCTCCAGAGGACTTGCAGGGTCAGTGTTTGCACTCGCAGGTGCTGCCGTCGCGGCAGGCTCCGCCCGCAGGGCGGTCTCCGTCGGAGCAGCAACCGTCCTTGCAGCAGCAACCGCAGCCGCCGCGGAAGACCACGCCGCGGGCGAACCAGGCGAAGATCACTAGCGCCACCAGCCCGGCGCAGACGAGGATCAGCGTCTTGAACGCCGTCCGGCCCAGGAACGACAGGGCGAACATCTGGTGATAGGTCGCGTCGAGCCCGGCCAGGTCGGCCATTTTCACCGCCGTGGCGCTGCCTGGCTTGATCGGCCCGACCGGCGTGACCGAGGCGAAGAACACCGGGCTGTCCTTGCTGTGGCAGTCGGTGCAGCCGCGCGCGCCCAGCGACAATCCCGCGCCACGCACGTCGTGGGCGATCGGCCAGGCGTAGGGTTTGGCCGCTGCGGCCAGGGCAGCGGATTTGGCCAGTTTGCCGTCGGCGCCGAGGCTGTAGACATCGCCGCCACTGACGTAGACGGGCTCGGCGGGCTTTTTGTCGGCCTTGAGCTGGGCGAGAATCCTGATCACCTGCTCGTCCGTCAGAGGCGCGCTCGCGGTCTGGGTCAGATACCCGCCTTTGCGGCTTTCGAGGTCCTCGATCACCGGGAGCCCCGCCTTGGCGGTCTTGCCGGCCGCGATCACCTGTTTCGGCGGGATGACCGCCACGCTCTTGCCATCGGACAGCCCGAAGTAGTTGGGCCAGACCATCTTGTGCGGGGCCAGTTTCCCATCGGCGCCCTTGAGGAACACCGGCCAGACGATCCGCGGCAGCGAGTTGGGCATCCGGTTCGGATTGTCCATGCCCAGTTGATGGGCCATCGCGGTCTGCACCAGTTGCGGCGTGTCGCCCGGCCACGGACCGGAGTGGCAGGTCGTGCAGGCTATCTTGTCGAGATGCACCGGCGGCAGGCCGACGTGATGGGGCACGGGAGCGGCCAGATGCCCGCCCAGGGCCAGTTGCGGTGTTGTTGCGCCGGCATTGCCCATGTGGCAACCCTGGCAGGTGAGGCTCGACTTGGCTGGATCTTCGCCAATGAAGCCGCGGGTGACATCGTGTTCGATGCCGTGGCGGTGGCAGTCGGAGCAATTCAGCCCCTTGGCCATGTGAATGTCGCCATCGTGGGTCCAGCGCGGCAGAACGTTCTTCGGGTCGCCGTCGGCCTGTGAGAAACTGGTGTGACAGAAATAGCAACGGTTGTTGGGCGGGCGGCGGACCAGGTCGAAATTCACCTTGCCTTCCGCGTCGAATACTTCCGGGTTGTAGGTCAGGCGTGGCGGCTTGGCGTCCTCGTCCTCTTCCTCGCCGGCCTTGCCCAGCGAGGCGGCCGAGTTGGTCACACGTCCAAAGCCCATGGCAACCGTCGGGGCCCAGCGGAAGTTCTGCATCCGCATGATCTCGATGCCGCGCTCGGTGGCGTCGTGGCGGTTTTCCGAGGAGTGGCACAAGAGGCAGTCGACCTCGATGCGGCCGGTGTATTGCCAGCGCTCGGCGGCCGGAACAGACGGTTTGGCGGCCGGCTGTGTGGTTGCGGGGGCGCGAACCTCAGACTGCGGAGGAGTTCCGAAACTGCCGCCCGGCATGTGGCGTCCGAATATCTGGGCCATGTCCCAGTCGGTAAGGCCCGCCTGCGCCGGCTTGAAGGCCCCGGCCCAGTCGCGGTAGGAGAGGGGCAGGACCGTACGTGTTGACGCGTCGACGTAGATCCACGGCTCGCCGTTGCGGCCGGGTTTGACGGGTTTTTCCATGGCGTTGAAGTGCCAGCCATGGGAGATGAAGACGGTGGGATGGCAGGTGGCGCAGGTCTGGGTGGGCGAATAGGGCGGCGCTCCGGCGTCGCGGCCCTTGGGGTCCGGCTTCTTCGCCGCCAGGGCCTTGGGGTTGATGTCCATGCCGGCTTCGTCCTTGAGTCCGATGCGGTGGACAAAGATGGCCTTGGTGTCGGCCTTGCGGTTCTTCTCGCCGCCGATATCGGCGGCGAAACACGATGACGCGCCAACCAGTGCGATCAGCGACAGTGTGATGAATCTATTCATGGCGGTTCTGCGGTTAATACCATCCGTTTCTGTTTCCATTGTAATGGAGAAACAAAAAAAGTCCCTCCAGTCCAAAGACCGGAGGGACGTGGGATTGCCGATGGTTGTTGAGAACGCGTCCAGCGGTAGGGCGGTTTCGCCGAAACCGCCGTTTGCGGACTGCCACACGCACCGAACGGACCGCTCGGCGAGCGGTCCCTACCTCGGGCGGTCCGTGGCAACTCAGACCAACGTCGTCTTACCGGGCATGGCCACCGGTGCCACGGGCATCGGCCCGAACTCGAGTTTCGCGGGCATCAGGTCTTCCTTCGATTGCTCCATGGCGAAGCGCCAGGTGACCATCTGGCCCGTGTAGCCGGCCATGCGGCCCATGATGGCCGCCAGCGTGCTCTCGGCGCACTGCTTGCCTTCGTTCAGCGGCTTGCCGGCCCGGATCGACTGGATGAAGTCGCTGTGTTCCAGCACGTATGGATTGGTCTGGACATTCTCGTCTTCCGGCGAAGTGTATTTGTAGGCCAGGGTTTTCTGTCCGTAGAGCTCAATGCGGCTTTCGGCAATCGCTCGCCCCTTGGTGCCCACAATGTACTCCGCGACGCGTGGATATGTCGCGTTCTGCTGCCGACAGAAAGACGTGTAGCGCGCCCCGCTCGGGAATTCGTATTCTATCGCGAAATGGTCGAACACATGCCCGAACTGCGGATCGGTCCGCACCTGCCGTCCGCCCACGCCCAGGCATTGCTTGGGCGGCCCGCCGAATACCCAGCAGGCCACGTCGATCTGGTGCATGTGCTGCTCAACAATGTGATCGCCTGAGAGCCATGTGAAGTACCACCAGTTGCGCAGTTGCCATTCGGCGTCGCTCATGCCGGGCTTCCGCAGTTCAGAGCGCAGCTCGGACCCCATCCAATAGCCGGACATGGCCACTACGTCCCCCATCACGCCGTCATGCACTCGCTTCAGCACTTCCAGGTAGCTGGCCTGGTGGCGGCGCTGCGTGCCGGCCAGCATGCCGATGCCCTTCTGCTCGGCCACCTTCGCCGTCGCCAAAATGCGCCGCACGCCAGCGGGATCGACGGCGTAGGGCTTCTCGCCGAAGACGTGCTTGCCGGCGTTGACGGCGGCTTCCATGATCATCGGGCGGAACGCCGGGGGAGTGGCGGTGATGACGTAGTTGACGTCGCACTCGAGGACCTTCTTGTAGGCGTCCCAGCCGGAGAAGGCGCGATCGCCGAGGTCGAACTTATCCTTGGGGCGGTCCTTGAACAGTTCCTTGGTCTCGTCGATGCGGTCGGGGAATAGGTCGCCGATGGCGATCACCTGCACGTTCTTGGCCGCCTCCATGGCGTTGCCGCAGGCGCCGCGCCCGCGCGCCCGCCACAGCCGATCAGTCCGATCTTGATCTTGTCGTCTCCGGCGGCGTACACGGCCGGGGTCTTCATGCAACCGACGACCGCGGCGGCCGCCGTTGCCGCCGCCGAGGTCTTGAGAAAGCCGCGACGGGATGTGGTCATGGGAGTCATGGGAGTGTTTCCTTTCGTGGTATTCGTAAGTGCTGAGTGCAGAGTCCTTAGTGCTAAGTCGGTGGGTCCGCGTCCGCTGAAGCGGACCCTACGTTGTTAAGCAGAGCGGAACGGTCCGCAGTGCGGACCCTACGGCGATCACTTCTTGTCAACGACAACCCGGAAGCCGACGAATTTGCCGTCGGACAGCCACCACTTGCTCTTGGGATCCTGCGGGTCGCGCACGTTCCAGCTCTTCATCTGCTTCTGGCGATAGCTGGGGGAGAGATCCTCAAGCTTGGTCTTCCATGAGCCGCCGGCGGCCACGGGATTGATGAGCGCATCCTCGCCCGGCTCCAGCACCCACTCGGCGACATTGCCGAACATGTCGTGCAGGCCGTAGCCGTTGGGCTTGAGCTTGCCGGCCGGGTGCGTCTGGCCATCGGGGAAGTCGTCGGTCGCGGAGTTGTCGGCATACCAGGCCATTTCCTTGATCTGCTCGGGCGTGAGCGTGTCCGCCCCACCCCTGGCGGCCCATTCCCACTCCGCCGAAGTGGGAAGACGATAGGTCTTGCCCGTCTTCCCGCTGAGCCACTCGCAATACTTGACGGCGGCCTGGCGAGTCGAGGCCAGCGCCGGGAAACCCGCCTGACCAAAGTTGAACGTCGGGCTCTCGTACGGCTTGGACGGGCGCACCTTGGCCTCGATCAGCCGGGTCGCTTCTTTGCGATCGGCGATGTCCCGGGCATTGTAATAGATCTCGTAGGTGTCCCAGGTCGTCTCGGTCTTGGCCATGAAGAATGGCTTGATGGCGACGTCCTTGGGTTCGGCGTCCTTGTTGGCCTTGAATCCCTTGAGCGTTCCGCCGGGAATCGCGACCATTTCCCAGGTCACCGTGGTGCCGGGGCTGTCGGGAGTGGGCGGGAGTTTGTCGGTGAAGCCCTTGGCATCCTGCCCCAGCGCGGCGCCGGCCGGGACAAGGGCGATCAAAGCTGCGAACCATTTCAACTTGCGATTCATGTCATGACTCCTGACGGAACGAACTCTTGAGCCGGCATGAGACGACAGGAACTCCCTGCTGACGAGCGCCTCGTCATCCTCTGGGGTATCCATCCCTGCCGGTCGGCCCGGGTCGCCGGGCGGTTGTTCCCGCCAACTATAACTACAATCGAGCGGATGGAAAGTTGAACGAACCTAAACCACTTCTCCCCTCGGTGTGTAATGGTATGATGTGGCCTGACATCGTTCATCGCTCCACTTCAACCGAGGAACGCTCTATGCACCGGATCATCACCGCAACAACGCTGCTGCTTCTGGGGAGTCTCTGTGGTGCCGCACTCGCCGCGGACCAGCCGCTCAACACGCCGCCAGAGGGGTTCGTCAACCTCTTCAACGGCAAGGACCTCTCCGGCTGGCGCGGGCGGCAACAGGATTACAGCCCTTACGCGGAGGCCAAGCTCACGAAGGAGGAGCTTGCAGCCAAGCAGGCCGCCTGGAACGCGGATCGGGACAAGCACTGGTCGGTGGACACGGCCAAGGGCGAGATTGTCTCGGACGGCCGCGGCGTCTATCTGACGACGGGCAAGGACTACGGCGACTTCGAACTCTACGTCGACTGGCTGATGGTCAGCCGCAATGGCGACTCGGGCATCTATCTCCGCACCTACCCGCAGGTGCAGATCTGGGACCCGGGCAACGCCGGCGAGAAGCGCAACGGCGCGGACAAGGGCTCGGGCGCGCTGTGGAACAACAACAACGACAACCCCGGCAAGTGGCCGCTGGTGCTGGCGGACAACCCCGTTGGCCAGTGGAACACGCTGCGGATCAAGATGGTCGGCTCGCGCTGCTGGGTCTGGCTCAACGGCAAACAGACGGTGGACGGGCAGATTCTCGACAACTACTTCGACCGCTCCAAGCCGGTGCTGCCGACCGGGCCGATCGAGCTCCAGACCCATGGCTCGGAGATCCGTTTCCGCAATGTCTACGTCCGCGAAATCGCCCCGGCCGAGGGCAACGCGGCGCTGGAGAAACTCACCACCGGGAATTTCGCCAGCGTCTTCAACGGGCAAGACTTCACGGGCTGGGACGGGCCGATCGCCGAGTACCAGGTCAAGGACGGCGCCATCACGTGCAGGCCCAACAAGGGCGGCACGATCTTCACCAAGGAGGAATATGGCGATTTCGAGGCCAGGCTCGAATTCAAGCTGCCCCCCGCCGGAAACAACGGGCTGGCCATCCGCTATCCCGGCAAGGGCGACACCGCCTACGTCGGCATGTGTGAACTGCAGATCCTCGACGACACGGCCGACGAGTACAAGAAGCTCGACCCGCGGCAGTATTGCTGCTCGATCTACGGCGTGGTCCCCGCCCATCGCGGCTACCTGCGTCCCGTCGGCGAGTGGAATTTCGAGCACGTGACCATCAAGGGCTCGACCATCCGGGTCGAGCTCAACGGCACGGTCGTCATCAATGCCGACGTGAGCACGGTGAAGGAATATATGGCCAACAGCAAGCACCCCGGCATCACCCGGACCAAGGGCTCCTTCGGATTCGCCGGGCACAACGATCCGGTGCAGTTCAGGAATATCTGGATCAAGAAGCTGGATTAGGTTAGCCCCGTAGGCGTAGGGGCGACACATGTTAGCCCATGGCGCAAGCCATGGGAAAAAGGGGCAGGCAATTCAGCCAGCCCCGGAGGGGCGAAAGAACGCTACTTTCGCCCCTCCGGGGCTGCCAGGGTTGCATCCCTGGAACCCACGGCTTGCGCCGTGGGCCAACATCTGTCGCCACTACGTGGCTTGGGACAAGGGCCAGGATTCAGCGGTGGGCGCCGCCCACCCGACCAATTTTGCAGGAGGTAGCCATGTTTGCAGTCCTCCGTTGCCCAGTTGTTGTGGTCGCAATGTGGATGCTGGTGGTGCCGCGGGCGATGGCCGCTGAACCGCCCGACGCCAAGGCCCTCGCCGGCCGGATCGGCACCAACGCCGGCCTCGCCGTGCTCCTCGGCTCCCCCGATCCGCAACTGGCTGTCGAACTCGCCAGGTCGACCGAACTCACAATCTACGTCCAATCCGCCGACGCAACCCAGGTGCGCGCTGCGCGGGCGGCCGCCGAGACCGCCGGCCTTCTCGGCCTCCGCATCTTCATCGACCAGGGCGATCCCGTGCGCATTCAACTCGCCGGCAACGTCGCCGACGCCATCTTCGTCGCCGACCCGGCGCTGGCGGCCGGCGACGCCAACCAGGAGTTGCTGCGCGTGCTCCGTCCCGGCGGCAAGGCCATCGTCGGCGACAAGCAGATTGTCAAACCCGCCCCCACCGGCACTGATTCCTGGTCGCATCCATACCACGGCCCGGACAACAACCCGCTGTCATCCGATCAACTCGCGCGGGCTCCGTACACCACGCAGTTCCTCGCCGAACCGCTTTTCTCCAGCCAGCCCGAAGTCACCGTCGCCGCCGGCGGCCGGGTGTTCAAGGCCTTCGGACACATGACCTTCCGTGCCTACCAAAACGCATCGATCAACACGCTGTTCGGCATGAGCGCCTACAACGGCGCCATCCTCTGGAAACGCCCACTCAAGCCCGGCTTCATGATCCACCGCAACACCATGATCGCCACCCCCGACACGCTCTACATGGCGGACGATGAGTCCTGCAAGCTGATCGACGCCGCGACGGGCAAGATCGTGGATCAGATCATCCCCCCGGCCGACCAGGTGGACGGCCCGGTGTGGAAGTGGATGGCCATCGAGAACGGCATCCTCTACGCCTTGCTCGGCCCGACCGAAGTGCAGGCCCCCGTCGCCAAGGGCACCGACACCCGCATCGGCGGCTGGCCTTGGGCCATGTGGCCGGGCTACGACTACAGCGATCCCAAGACCGCCTGGGGCTTCGGCCGCTCTTTCATCGCCATCGACCTCAAGACCCGCAAGATCCTCTGGAACAATCACGCCGACCAACCCCTCGACAGCCGCGGCGTCTGCATGAAGAACGGCCGCATCTACTTCTTCTGCCCCGGCAAGTTCCTCGGCGCCATCGACACGAAAACGGGACAGGAAGCCTGGAAGACCTACGACGCCGCCCTGCTGGCCGCCATCGGGCCCAACGAAAAGGCCCAATTCTACGTCACCGGCTTTGCCACCACGACCTACATCAAGTCCAGCGGCCAGGTTCTCATGTTCGCCGGCCCGCAGCGCTCGTCTCTCGTCGCCGTTGCCGCTGAAGATGGCAAACTGCTCTGGCAGCGGAAGGGCGGCAACTTCCAGCTTGTTCTCCGCCCCGACGCCATCTTCGCGCTCGGCGATCAGTTCGGTAAATCGTTCAAGTTCGACTACCTGACCGGCAAGGTGCTGGGCGAATTCGTCGGCCGCCGCGCCTGCACCCGCGCCACCGGCAGCATCGACAGCGTCTTCTGCCGCGCCACCGAGGGGACGATCCGCTGGGATGTCGCCTCCAACGCGCTGCAACACATCGCCCCCATGCGCCCGGCCTGCCACGACGGCGTCGTCGTTTCCGATGGCCAGCTTTTCTGGGGCCCTTGGATCTGCGGCTGCCACCTGACTCTTGTCGGAGTCATCTGCACCGCCCCGGCCGCCGACGCCTCGCTTCAGCCGCCGATCGATCAGGCCGGCCAATTCCAGAAATACCGCGATGACCTGCAGCAGGTTCAGCCGTTCAGCGTCGCCCCGGCCGACTGGCCCGCCTATCAGGCCAACAACCAGCGCACACGCTCCAGCACCGCGACCGTTCCCGAGACTGCCGCGCTGAAGTGGACCTGGAAGCCCACGGTGCCCATGGTGCCGACGGCCCCGGTGGCCGCCGGCGGCGCGGTCTTCTTCGCCGGCGCCGATGGCCTGGTACGTTCGATTGACGCTGCCACCGGCCAGCCGCGCTGGCAAGCCCCCACCGCCGGTTCCATCTTCTATCCCCCGGCCATCGACAACGGCCGGGCCTACGTTGGTTCCAACGACGGCCGCGTGTACGCCTTCGAAGCCGCCACCGGCACCCCGCTCTGGCGCTTCCGCGCTGCCCCGGCCGACCGCAAGATCCCCGTCTACGGCCAGCTTGCCTCCACCTGGCCCGTCGCCGGTGGTGTAGTGGTGGCCGACGGCACGCTCTACGCCGCGGCCGGCATCTCCCACTTCGACGGCACGCATGTCTACGCCCTCGACGCCATTACCGGCCAGACCAAATGGCACAACGATTCCTCCGGCAAGCTCGACCCCGACGTGCAGAACGGCGTCAGCCTCTGCGGCAACCTCCGCCTCGACGGCGATGCCCTCTCCTTCCCCGGCGGCAACGTCTACGCCACCGCCACCTACGACGCCCGCACCGGCCAGTGCCGCAACAAACCCGCCGGCGCCCACACCACAAAGCGCGTGTTCCTCTGGCCACGTTCTCTCTGGGAACCGATCGAGACCGACGATCTCAACACCCCCCGCGGCCAACTCAGACTCCGCCCCGCCCGAAGCGGCCGCTCCAATCCGCTCTCCTTCTATCCCCCAGGCACGACCCAGCCGCTCTGGACGGTGAACGTTTCCACCTACGCCGGTTCCGCCGCGACCGCCAACGCGCTGCTGGTGCTGGCCCGCCCCGCCGACCCCGAAAACGGGCAACCCGCGCCGTACCGATTGCTGGCGCTGAAGTACCGCGATGGCTCAACCCTCTGGTCGCAGCCGCTCCCCGCAGTTCCGGTCCACTGGGGCCTGGCAATTGATGCGCAGGCTCGCGTCGTCGTCTCGCTCGAAGACGGCCAAGTGTTGTGTTTCGCGGCCGCAAATTGAGGATGCTCGGTTCGACGGTTGTCTGCGATTGTAGGGTCCGCTTCAGCGGACGCGGATGACCGTGCCCGCGCCGAATCGCGTCCGCTAAAGCGGACCCTACACAACTCGGTGCGAACCGAGGACGGCTGTCTGAATGGATCTTCTCCAAGCCCCGCCAGGGGCGGTACACATTAGCCCACGACGTAAGTCGTGGGAAAATGAGGGACGAGTTCATAAGCCCCGAAGGACCGACAGAAGTTGCCCGTCGTTATCGAGCCTGCCGCAAGCACTGCGGAATCTGGAATCTGGAAAGGTCAGGTATGTTTGTCAAGGCAATGGCAGTGATCTACGGGATCGCTGGCGACACAACGGCGGAGAACCCGACCTGGGAACTCGTAGAGGCAACACTACAATCGCTGGATGGCGAGGGTTGTGATGGCGTCTCCCTCGATTCAATCGGTGACTCTTGCATGGGAATATCCGGAGGGAATGACGGCCGGTATGTCGTGGCGGGTTATCTGAAGGGCTTTGGGAACTTCATCTGCGCAAGCGGGGAGTCGGCCGGACCTGCCAAAGACGTAGCCGTCGCCGGAGACTTCAACAGCTACGCATCGATAAACGTTGTCAGCATTCAGACCGCGATTGCAGCAGCCAAAGCCTTTTGCGAGGGCGGTGTACTATCGGAGCACTTGGTGTGGGAGAAGGAGCCCTGACCACCGCTGAAGGCGAGCAACACCGATAAGTCCAGTCAGGCTGATGAATCTCCACCCTGCCTACGCCGCCTCCCGCCTCACCAACTCCTGCGCCCGTTGCCGCTCCGCGAAATACGCCTCCCCTTCCACCCGGTCCACCACCAGCACGTGATCGCCCGGCCGGGTATCGTTGCCGACATTGACCCCATGCTCCCGCGCCACCGGCTCCACCTCGTCGAAGAACGCCTGCCATCCACCCGACCCGAAGCCGTAGGACGAGCCGTCCCGCCACATTACTTCCTGCCCGCGCGGCTCATAGTGGAACAGCACGAACCGGTCCTGTCCCGAGTATCCCAGCTTGCGGTCGATGCACCGCTGCAGGCAACCCCCCAGCCGCAGGAAGCCGGCCAGCGCGCTTGCAGCGGCCGGCGTGGTTTCGGCTTCCGGCGGATCGTGCAAGCGAAGCTTGATCATGGCCAACCATCCAAAGTGCCGCCCGGCAAACCAGCGGACAACCCCGTGCCGCCGTGGATCATCGCGGCTGACGGCCGTTCCGTTGTGCCGGCCTGGAGCCTGCACCACAACCTCGGACGCGATGATACAGCCACCCCCGCGGACTGATTGAGGCGGCGTCCGTATATGGATCGGCCGGCAAGCCCGGCGACTTTCGCGGACGTGGGCTGGAATTTATACGTATCCGTAAGATCTCGGGGTTTGGTGGGGGCGTGACTATTCTTCCGGGGACCGCATCTGGCCGGCTGAATTTCGTGGCACGGGCTTCCAGCCCGTGGTGTCGGTACTCCGACACATCTCCGTTGCCCGGAAGAATGGTCGCGCCCTTCGGTGGGGATTGCAATGAGATCCCGGAATTGGGCATCCTGGCCTGTCTACCGCAAACTGGGTCGGCGAACGGGCCGCTGCGTCACCGTTTCGGGCGTCGGGAAGAGCCGCCGGAACGCGGGACTGCAAACTTACCGCCTGAAGGCGGTACTACGAGCTTGCCGCCGGAACGCGGGACTACGAGCTTGCCGCCCCTGGGGAAAAGCGTGTAGTGCATCTGCAGGCGCTGGGCATCGGTGCGGGCAACGGGGATGGCTACGCCGGAGGCGTCGATGCCGGCATAGTACATGGCGGCGGCAACGGTTCCGGGCAGCGGGATGAAGCACTGCACCTGCTGGGGCTGCCAGCCGCGCTTCGCCAGCCACTGGGCCAGGTGTTGCATGTGCTGCGTGGTGCAGCCGGGAAACGCGGAGATCAGGTAGGGAACGACGAACTGCTCCTTGCCGGCCGCCTGGCATTCGCCCGCGAAGAGGTCGAGGAACTGCTCGAACGCCTTGGGGCCGGGCTTGCGCATCAGGCGCAGGACCTCATCGGACAGATGCTCCGGGGCGATCTTGAGCTGGCCGCCGACGAACTCGCGGACCAGGGCGTGGATGTACTCGCGGTCCTTCAATGCCAGGTCGTGGCGGATGCCGCTGGCGACGCGGACGTGTTTCACGCCGCGCACCTTGCGGACCTCGCGGAGCAGTTCGACGATGCGCATCTGGTCGACGGCGAAATGCGTGCAGACGGCGGGAAAGAGGCAACTTGCCCGGTGGCAGTGCGCCGGATCGTCGGAGCAATGGCCGCCCCACATGTTGGCGCTGGGCCCGCCGACATCGCTGATGCTGCCGGTGAAACGGGGATGCTTCGCCATCGCTTCGGCTTCATCGAGGATGGACGTCCTGCTTCGCGAGTGGATCGTCCGGCCCTGGTGCGAGGCGAGCGTGCAGAAGGAACATCCGCCGGCACAGCCGCGATGGCTGGTGATGCTGAAGCGGATCATCTCGGCCGCGGGGATGGACTTGTCGTAGGATGGATGCGGCTCGCGCGTGAAGGGCAGTGTGTAGAGCACATCGAGTTCCGCTACCTCAAGCGGCCGGGGCGGCGTGAGGATCAGCGACTTGCCCTCGGCGCGATGGACCGCGAAGGCGCTGGCGTGATGCACATGCTGCTCCATCGCCAGCGTGGCGGCCATGAGCCGCGTTGGATCGGCCAGCATTTCTTCATGCGATGGAAGCTGGACCACCGGCGCGCCGGCCGGCAGCGCCGATTCCTCACCAATGTAGACGGCGCCGGGGATCGAAGGATCGGCCAGCACCCCCGCGCCGGTAGGACAGACATTCTTGTCTGTCGTCGCAAGGGAGGTACGACGGCCATCCCTGTCTGTCATCGCAAGCCCAGTAGGACAGACATTCCTGTCTGTCATTGGAAGCCTGGTAGGACAGCCATTCTTGTCTGTCGTCGGAATCCCGGTAGGACAGACATTCCTGTCTGTCATCACAAGCCCGGTAGGACAGACATTCTTGTCTGTCTTCTGGATGGGCGAGTGGGGGACATTCTTGTCCCCCCGAGCCCATCCATCGTCGGCCAAAGCCGCCGCCTCGCGCAGCCGATCGGCCACGGCCAGAATCCCCCGCTCGGCCATGCCGTAGAGGATCAGGTCCGCCTTGGCATCCAGCAGGATGGATCGGCGCAGCTTGTCCGTCCAGAAGTCAAAGTGCGTGATTCGACGCAGCGAGGCTTCGATGCCGCCGAGGACAATGGGGAGTTTCGGAAATGCCTGCTTGACGAGGCCGGCATAAACGATGGCGGCGCGGTTGGGCCGGGCGCCGCACCGGCCGCCGGGCGTGTACGCATCGTCGCTGCGCTTCTTGCGGAAGGCGGTGTAGTGGGCGAGCATCGAATCCATCGCCCCAGCGGTCACGCCGGCAAAGAGCCGCGGCCGGCCCATACCCAGGATGTCCTCCGGTGTCGTCCATCGCGGTTGTGCGACAATGCCGACGCGGTAGCCATGATGCACCAGCCACCGGCCGAGCAGGCTGGCGCCGAAGGATGGATGATCGACGTAGGCGTCGCCGCTGACCAGCAGCACGTCGAGTTCCTTCCAGCCGAGGCGATCCATCTCCGCGCGCGACATGGGCAGGACGGCCGGCATGCGCAGTCGCTGGCCGGCAGTGCCGACGTCTGGACGGGATTGCGGCGACGGCTGGGAAATCATGACTGGCGCCCATCATAACCGGGATCGGGCTGATTTGGGATCGGGAGCGTACTATTTCGGCGATATCATGCCGATCAGTTGGCCACAAACTGCACGATCCGCGCGGCGTGCCCCGCGCTGGTGGTTTTGTCCGACACACGCAGCATAAGCGTGTGCGGGCCGGGTTTGAGGTCGGCGGCGAACATCACGGTGCGCGGATAGTGCAGGCCGCTGCTGAAGCGATGATAGAGATTTGCTTCCACGGGCTGGCCGCCATCGATGTGGGCCTCGACGACTCCGGCATCCGGGCCGGCCACAACGAACGCCCCGACAGCGGTGCCGGTGAACTCGAGTTTGAGTTCCGCGCCGGGCTGGTCGGCGCAGAGCAGCGGAATCGTATTGAACTGTTTCCGCGTGGAACCCTTCAGGCTCTTCCATTCGGGGACGGAGACCTTCCAGCCGCTGACCAGCGTCGCCTGCCTGGGATCTACGAACCGGCCGTTCTCGTAGTTCAGCGGATCCAGCGGCGGCGGCAGCGCGTGTGCCGCCTTCTTCGTATCGCCGGCCAGCGGCTTGCTCCACGCCTGCTGCATCAACTGGTCGATCATCCCGGCGCAGATGGCGTTGCCGCGCGGGGCCGGGTGAACGCCGCCGAAGTCATTCCACGTGAGTTGTCCGCCGACGATCTGCCCGGTCACCTCTTTGGCGAGATTGATGGTGGAAACACCGTAGCGATCGGCCACCTCCTCGTGGGCCCCGGCCGTCAGCGGCGTCTTGCCCGCCTTGAGCGTCTCCATCATCTCGGGGTTTATGAAGTGGGTGATCACGATGTCCATGTTCGGATTGTGCCGCAGGGCCTGGCGGATAATCCCCTCCATGCCGCGGATGCACTCCTGGCGGGTGTGGTTGGCATCCTGGTCGTCGTTGACGGCGAACTCGATGAAGAACACATCGACCGGGCCTTTGCCGAGCACGTCGGTCTGCAGCCGGAACGCCCCGGTCGTCGAGCAGGTGGACGAAAGACCCGCATCCGTGAATGTGAATTCGGTCGCGGGAAAACGCTTCTTGAGGATCTCGCAGACCATCGGCCGATAGCCGTTCATTTCCGTAATCGACCCGCCCATGAAGGCAACGTGCCCCTTCTTCTGCTGCTCGAACTGCACGCGGCAGTTGTCGAGCGCGCCACGCAGATGGACGTTGGCCGATGCCGGCTGGTCCGCAGCCGGTACGGAGTGGCCGCAGACGGCGCAGACGAGCAGGAGTACGGGAGAAATCAGGGAGCGGGCCGGAGATTGCTTCATGAGAGGATCCTTGTCGAGTTGAGATTTCAGATTTCAAATTTCAAATCTCAAATCTCAAATCTCAGATCTCAGATTTCAGATTTCAGATTTCAGATTTCAGATTTCAGATTTCAGATTTCAGATTTCAAACCGCATTATCCGCCGCGGCGGCTGCTAATCCAGTGCGTGCCGGGAGCAACTTCTCCCGAGAGCATTGCCGTGCCGAATCGGGGCTCCATGCAATTGCCTTGGGCAAACGCCCGACCGGCGTGACCATTTTCTCGGGAGGGCCGCAGTCCTCTGCGGCCGTTTCGCGGCGCGACCATTCCGGCCGTGCAGAAGCACGGCCCTCCCGAATCTGTGGGCACGCCCCGCCCCAGTTCTCTGCCAGGCTGTTGCAACTAAACCGTATCCATCGTCTATTACACTGTAGTGGCTAACCGAGAAACAACCATGACAACCTCCCGCTTGCTTGAACTCTGTGTTCTCATGGCGTTGGGCGGAGCGGCCGCCTTCGCCGCCGACAACCCCGCTCCCGCCGCCAAACCTCCGACGACCCGGCCGGCCGATCCCGCCGTCATCGCCCTCATCAGCAAACTCGGCGACGAGGATTTCAAGACGCGGGAGGCGGCCACCGACGAACTTCGCAAGCTCGGCCAGCCCGCCCTGCCGGCACTGAAAGAGGCCGCCACCAGCGCGGATCCCGAGGTCCAGGCCCGCGCCCGGTCGCTCATCAAGGAGATCGACAACGCATCAAAACCCAAGGCCCCGCCGGCCGACAGAGCGGACGCTGTCCCCTGGGCAAATGGCATCGGCAACGGCCAGGTCCGCGTCTTCGTCAACGGCCGGGTGATCAACGGCGGCAACATGCGCATGTCCAAGACGGTAACGGTGGTCAATAACCGCAAGGAAATCGAGGTCACCCGGAATCAGCAGAAGGTCCGCATCGTCGAGGACGCCGACGGCATCAAGATGTCCGTGACCGACACCGTCGATGGCAAGGAGACCACAAACAAATACGAAGCGAAGAACGCGGCCGAACTGAAGGAGAAACAACCCGAGGCATTCAAGATCTACGAACAGAGTACACAGGAAGACCAGGGCGCCGGCGTCATCCGTCCGCTTGGCCCCGGCGGCCTGCGTCTGGCGCCGAGGCCCATCAACCCGAACAACATGCGCATGCAGCTTCCGCCCGAGGTCATCCGCGAACTGCCGCCCGAAATCCGCAAACAATTCGAACCCGCGCCCGAACCGAACGCCGAGAAGCCTGCGACCCGGCCGGCTAAAGAGTGATCGGTCATCGGTCATCGGTCATCGGTAATCACTGTTCACCGTTCACTGTTCACTGATCACCGATCACTGTTCACTGATCACTGTTCACTGATCACTGTTCACCGTTCACCGATCACCGATCACTGATCACTCACCGCCGACTCGACTCCCGGCAGTAGCCGCCCCGGCCAGCGATCGGGTATAATCCCGACGTGCTCACGGACGGAGTTCCGCACTACTTAAAGGAGTCAAACATGACCAACATCACCCGCACGCTCTCGGCCGCCGTTTTCCTCATCGCCATCGGCCTGCTCTCGGCCGGCTGCGAAACCAAGGCCCAGACCGGCGCGCTCGTCGGCGGGGCCGGCGGGGCGGCCGTCGGCGCCGGCATCGGGTCCATGTCCCACTCCCGCGCCGGCGAGGGCGCCCTCATCGGCGGCGCGGTCGGCGCCGTCGGCGGCTACATCGTCGGCAACGAGATGGACAAGAAGGACCAGCGCGACCGCGAACGCACCGCCGACCGCAGCCAGCCCGATTCCCAGCGCGTCACCAGCAAACAGGTGATCCAGTGGAACCAGCAGGGCGTGAAGGACGAGATCATCATCGATCGCATCCAGCGCAGCGGGGCCAAACTCCGCAGCAACGACGAAACCGCCCTCCGCGACGCGGGCATCAGCGACGATGTCATCCGGGCCATGAAGGACGGCTCGCGCTGAATCCATGCATGAATGTTCCGCGGCACTGTAGCCGCGATGGGTCATCGCGGGGGACCGCGA
>JBIOJL010000082.1:0-16506 GCA_044450885.1 Tepidisphaerales bacterium | reverse complement strand
TCTGGCTACTGAAACAGAGGAGCATGCATGGCGATCCGGATCAAAGCGCGCGCGGGTGAGTCGGCCGAGCAGATGATGCGCCGGTTCAAGAAGATGTGTGAGAAGGAAGGCCTGACCAAGGACATCAAGCGCGTGGCCTACTACGAGAAGCCGAGCGAGAAGCGCCGTCGCCGTGTTCGCAAGGGGCCGCCGAGGATGACGTGATCGGCCATCGGCGTGCGGAGGGGAGTGATCGGTCATCAGTGATCAGTGATCGGTGATCGGTCATCAGTGATCGGTCATCGGTGGGCGGTTTCAGGCCACCGATCACCGAGTACCGATTACCGATCGCCCGTGTTTGTGGCGCGTCTTGTCTTCGATCGGGCGTGTGGTTAGCGTCTGAGACTCCCATGAGCTTGCCAGAAAACCAAGTCGTTCGCACGCAGAACCTGACGAAGGTCTACAAGGACTTCTGGGGCCGGCCCAAGGTGAGGGCCCTGGACGACCTCAACCTGACCATTGAGAAAGGGGAGGTCTTCGGGTTGCTTGGTCCCAACGGGTCAGGGAAATCCACCACCATCAAGCTGTTGCTGGGGCTGATCTTCCCGACTGTCGGCGGGGCATGGGTTCTGGGGGAGCCGGCGGGCTCGTCGCGCATCAACGAACGAATCGGGTTCCTGCCGGAGGAATCTTACTTGTACCGCTTCCTCAACGGCGAGGAAACGCTGCGCTTCTACGGCCGGCTCTTTCGCATTCCAGGCAAGGATTTAGACCGCCGGATCCCGCTGCTGCTGGACAGCGTGGGCTTGGACAAGAAGGCCCGCAAGCGGAAGCTGCGCGAGTATTCCAAGGGTATGGCGCGGCGCATCGGGCTGGCGCAGGCGCTGATCAACGACCCGGATCTGATCCTGCTGGATGAGCCGACCACCGGGCTGGACCCGATCGGCACGCGGGAGATGAAGGACCTGATCCTCTCGCTGAAGAAGAAGGGCAAGACCGTGCTGTTGTGCTCGCACCTGTTGGCCGACGTCCAGGACGTCTGCGACCGGATCACCATCCTGTACGGCGGGAAGATGCAGACGCTCGGGCACGTCAAGGATCTGATCGAACTCAAGGACGTGACGAACATCTCGACCAAGGGGCTGACGGAGGCCCAGGTTGTCGAACTGCGGCAGTGGCTGGAACGTAACGGCGCCACCGAGACGGCCGTGACGCACCCGACGACGACGCTGGAAGATCTTTTCATACGCGTGGTCCGCGAGAACACCCCGGCCGCGAAGCTCTGAGCCGCCATGATGCAGGGTATTTCCAATCCGATGCTCGCCGAGGGGTGGCTGACGCCCGCGACCGGTCTGGCCGGGCTGATTCTTCTGGCGGGGCTGCTGCTCGGGTTCAAGGACATCGTCCGCTTCAGCCTGACGCGGGCGCTGGCCATCGCCTCGGTCTGTTTCACCCAATCGCGTCGCCGGGGCGTCTTCTTCATCACGCCGCTGGTGATCCTGGGCGTGATCGTGGTCTCGCAGTTCCAGAAAGCCGACGACGCCCAGGATGCGATCCGCCAGACCACCAACGCCTGCCTCTTCGCCGCCGGGTTGCTGGTCACCGTGGTCATCATCATGGTGGCGTGTACGAACATCCCGCGCGAGATCGAGAACCGCGTGATCTATACGGTGACGACCAAGCCGGTGACGCGGCTGGAGATCGTGCTGGGAAAGGTCATGGGTTTCTCGGCGGTGTCGTTCTGGATTCTGGTGATCATGGGCGTCTTCGCGCTCGCCTATCTCAACTGGCTGGATCATCGGGCGAGACACATCATCCACGTGCAACTCGAGGCCAACGAGATTCCGCGCACCAGCCGGGTGACGGCGGAATACTACGATCGCCACGGGACGCTGCACTCGCGCGTCTTCGGCATCCCGCAGCGATTGACCTTCTTGGCGACCGAGCCGCGCGGGCCGGACGACTGGTGGATCCCTGCCGACCCGAAGTCGGGCGGAGAAGGCTCGATCGTGGTGCCCTTTCTGGTGGATGAATCGAAGATTCCGCCGCCGGTGCAGGCGCCGCTGGGTCCGGGGCTGGAGGCGAAAGCGTATGCGGGCGGTCTGTGGGTCAAAGCGGTGATTCGCGCCCGCCGGATCGTGCCGGCCACCCGGCCGACGACGCAGCCCGCGGATTTGCCTCGCGTAGCCATCGACCTGCATTGGGCGGATGGGCGCCGGGCGGTGGGTTGGGATGCGGCAAGCAAGATCGACGCGGAGGGCAGGCGCGAGGGCTGGACGGCGTTGTCGGACTACCCGACGGACATCCGGGACCGACCGGATGCGCGCGGAGTCCTGGTCGACTACGTGGTCTATGTTTCGCCGGACAACCTGAAGCGTTGGCTGGCTCCAGACGAGAAGAACGACGTTCGGGTGGCCATCACCGGAATCAACAAAGACTACGAGTACGCGCTGGTCCAGCAGGCGATGCGGCTGGAGTCGCACGACAACAGCCTGAAACTCTCCCCCTCGGGCCCGGTCCAGTATGTGGGCCCGATCGGAAACTACGGCCAGCGGCTTCGCGGCCAGCGCGGGGGCATCCGGCGGATCGCCCTATACGAGTTCCGCAATGCCCCGGTTCCGGCCGGGCAAAACACCCACCCATTCGAGTTGCGGGTCTTCACGGAAATGGACCGCGAGGATTACTCCGCCGAGGACGAGGCGACCGAAGTGGGTCTGACGTTTCGCAATCGCAAGACGGGGCAGGCAACGCAGGAAATCCGCGTCTACCCGGAGAACAACCGGCCGCTCTATTTCGACGTGCCGGCGGCCGGCGTGGCGGGGGGCGATTTCGACGTCGTCCTTCGCTGCACGTCGCCGAATTTCGTGACTCTGCGCTCGGGCATCGGGGCATCGCTGCGGCTGGTGGCGGCCGACCAGAGCTTCGCTCTGAACCTGCTCGAGAGCCTGACGGTGCTGTGGCTGATGTCGCTGCTGGTCGTGATCGTGGCGGTGAGTTGCTCGACCTTCGTGTCGTGGCCGGTCGCCATCGTGCTGACCTTGGTGATTCTCTCCGCGCGCTGGTGCGTGCAGGAACTGGGCGACATGGCCCAGCCGGGGGTGGGGGGCCGGGTGGCAACCGATCTGTTCCGCGGGAGCAGTGCGGAGGTGACGGTGGTGGTGTCCAAGTCGGTGGACGCGCTGGCGAGGCTCATCAGCGCGGTGGCGCCGTTGCTGCCGGATCTGTCGCAGTTTTCGGCGATGGAGGAGATGAACCGCGGGGCCGCGGTGTCGCTGGGCACGCTGCTGGGCGCAATCAAGGTGACGTTCTGCTACGGGATCCCGATCCTGGTGATGGGGTGGCTGTTCCTCCGCTACAAGGAGGTGGCGCCATGAAACGCGGGCAGATGCCGATCGTGGTGTTGATGGTGCTGTCGCTGGCGCTCAGCGGCGTGCTGCAGAGCGCCGTCCGCGAGAAGCGCGGCCAGATCGTGCAGCAGCAGGCGTCGCTCTCGCGGCTCTCCGGAGTGGACAGCTTCACGCTGGGGCTGGTCCTCGGCGGGCTCCGCGGGCCGCTCGTCATGGCCCTGTGGTACAACGTCGAGAACCAGAAGGCCGAGCGCGACCTGCAGAATGTCGACACGATGATCGAACTGATCCGCATGCTCCAGCCCGAGTTCGACCAGGTCCACATTTTCCAGATGTGGAACAAGGCGTACAACCTGTCGGTGCAGATGACTTCGCTGTCAAACAAGTACGCGGTGATTCTCGACGCCCTGGATTACGGCCATCGCGTCGACCGCGAGCGGCCTGACAACATCAACGTGCTCGCTTCCTTCGCCGAGATCTACTTCAACAAACTGGGGCAGAGTTCGGAGAAGCGGGTATTCACGGAGCGGATGCGCGAGGAAACCAAGGCGTCCAAGCGGCCGCGCGCCCCGCAGGGATCGTCCACCGTGATCCGCCAGAGGCACGATTCGCTGCTGACGGCCGATGGGCGGATCCTGCCGGAATTGCTTACACCGAGGATGGCCGTGCCACTGGGCGAATACAGCGGGGCGGAACTCCAGTTTCTGGAGCCTTTCTCGAAGTCCGGGGGTTTTCCCTACGGCGTGCCGCCGCTGGCGATGGCATACAATTACTACAAGCGCGCCGGGGCCTTGATGCGCGGCACGACCCAGCGGCACGCGCAACTGTCGGATTCGGTGCTGGACAGCCGGGCCGCCGTCGCCCTGCGGTTCTGGGCCCAGAGCGAAAATGAAGAGGCGCTGCTGAGCGAATGCGCGGCGGTGGGGCGGAAGCCTCCGGAGGGGCGGACCGGACTCGACGCCGTGACGGCGGACGTGGCTCCTGGGACGCAATTCGCCGACACCTCGGAGAAGACGCAGGAGCGCGTCCGGCAGGCGATCTTCGGGTACGCCCGCGCCCACGAGATCGCCGTGTTCGCGATCGCGGAATACAAGCGGCACATTGCCGAGAAGATGTTCGCGTCGGACGTGTCGAACTACCGTTTGCACATCGAGGAGGTGCAGGCGCTGGCCTTCATGGCGGCGGCCGATCACGACTATCTGATGCTGCTGGCGGCCGAAGGAAAACTCATTCCACTGAAGACGGGCGAGTCGGCCGAGGCGTTGCGGAAGTCGGCGAAGAAATCATTTGAACTGGCGCGGGACCAGTTCTACCGGATCATGCTGCTGCGGTACGTGGACGACGCGATCACCAAGCGGGTCTATCCCAGGTTCACGCAGGAGAAGCTGGGAAAAGTGTGGACCAAGGACGAGTTGTGGAACGCCGACCCGGCGATCTATCCGCTGCTGCGGGCGGAGGTGATGGCCGAGGCGAAACGCATGAAGGTCCGGACATTGGGTGACGATGTTGAAGAGTACGCCGCCTACCTGTCGCGCGCGGAAACCCGGCTGGGGCTGCTGAAATAATCAAAGACCAGCTTGTCCGGTGTCTTGCAATTGGATTTGTTTTCTCCCATAATAGGATGCAGTTGTCCGATTAAAAACGGAAGCCAGGTCGGCGTACGGCGCAGCCTGCATGGAAACGTGCGGCGTGGAACCGTCCGCGACGGGCTCTCGGACAGATTACAGGCCCTTCTTCATCGAGGATCGTGCTATGAGAAGTCTGACATCGCTAAAGTCCCTGAAATGGAGTACGAGCCTGCTCGTGCTCCTGGGTTTGTTCTTCGTGGGTGGTTTGCTCTGCAGATCCGCCCTGGCGGCCGAAACGCCTGCCAAAGGCGGCGAGGCGCCAACAGGCCCCGCCGCCACTGAGGTGCATCACGCCGTGGTCTGGTTCGAGCCCTTCACCAGCGCCAAGTTCAACACGATGGAGAAAACCGGCCTGATCATTGTCCTGATCGTTGCGATCATCGGCTTGCTCTATGCTGTCATGCTGATGAAGCAGGTGCTCGCGGCCGACCAGGGCACCAAGAAAATGCAGGACATCGCCGCCGCCGTCCGTGAAGGGGCCAACGCCTACCTGGGCGCCCAGTTCCGCAAGATCGGACCTCTAATCGGCATCATCACCTTCGCACTGTGGTTTACCAAGTACCAGACTCCGGCCTTCGCCTACGGCCGCTCGCTGGCCTTCCTCGTCGGTGCGTGTTTCTCGTGGATGGTCGGTTTCGTCGGCATGCGTCTGGCGACGGCCGGAAACCTCCGCGTGGCCGCCGCCGCCCGCAACAGCTACGGCGAAGCGATGCAGCTCGGCTACCGCACCGGCACTGTGGCCGGCATGCTCACCGACGGGCTTGGCCTGCTCGGCGGCACCTGCATCTTCCTGGTCTACGGCGAACAGGCATACGAGGCCCTGCTGGGATTCGGCTTCGGCGGCACGCTCCTCGCCCTGTTCATGCGCGTCGGCGGCGGCATCTACACCAAGGCCGCTGACGTCGGGGCCGACCTCGTCGGCAAGGTTGAAGCCGACATTCCCGAAGACGACCCGCGTAACGCCGCCACCATCGCCGACAACGTCGGTGACAACGTCGGCGACTGCGCCGGTATGGCCGCCGACATCTTCGAGTCGTATGAAGTGACGATCGTCGCCGCCATGATCCTGGGCATGGCTTCCTACGGCCACAAGGGCGTGCTCTTCCCGCTGCTGGTCCGCGGCATCGGCGTGCTCGGCTCGATCATCAGCACCTACACCGTCAAGGCCGGCCCGAACGATACCTCCGACACCGCGCTGCACAGCGTACACCGCGGGTTCTGGATCGGTTCCCTCATCTCCGTTGTCGGCTTCGTCACGCTTGGGCTTGCCTACCTCAATTTCGACAACGGATACCTTCGCAACTACCCGCAGGCGATCGCCGGATACACGGTCAGCGACGAGTTCGCGACCGCTCGCACTGCACTTGAAGCGGTGGCCGAGAAGTCGTTGCCGAAGGATCAGCAGAACAATGCCTTTACCCAATGGCTGCGAACCACGGGGGCTTCAGTGCCGGTCACCTGGACCGAGAAAGACGGTGACAAGCTTGTAGACAAGAAGGTTGTTCTGCCCGTGAAGGGATTTGGCGACGGGCCGATCCTCAATGCACATCAGACTGTCATGGCAAGCTTCATGGGTGCCGATACCCGCCCCATCCTGACCTGCTTCATCGGCATCATGCTGGCGATCATGCTGAACAAGCTCACCAGCTACTACACCCACACCAGTTTCAATCCGGTGAAGAGCCTGGCCAAAGCCTGCCAGACGGGCCACGCCACCAACATCATCCAGGGCTTTGCCGTCGGCTACGAGTCGGCCGTCATGGTGACGATCGTCCTCGCCGCCGCCATCATGCTCTCGGTGTTCTGCTTCGTCGGCACCAGCGCCGTCTTCATTGCCTACGGCGTTGCCATGGCCGGCATCGGCATGCTGACCCTGACCGGCAACACCATCTCCATGGACGTATTCGGCCCGGTTGCCGACAATGCCAACGGCATCGGCGAAATGGGTTATGACAAGGCCGAAATGGGCGAAGAGAAGTACAAGAAAGCCCGCCAGATCCTGGCCGACCTCGACGCCGTCGGCAACACCACCAAGGCCGAAACCAAGGGCATCGCCATCGGTTCGGCGGTCATTGCGGCCGTCTCCATGTTCGCCTCGTTCATCGCCACCCTGGCGATGGGCTCGGAAGAGAAGATCATGGAGATGAGCGAGAAGCAATACCATCTCTTTGCCGCCAAGCTCACCGTCGCCGATCCCATGGTCCTCGTCGGCCTGCTCATCGGCGCCGCGGTTCCCTTCCTGTTCAGCTCGATGCTGATCCGCGCCGTCGGCCGCGCCGCCTTCTACATCATCAAGGAATGCCGCATCCAGTTCCGCGACAAGGAAATCTGGGCCGGCACCAAGAAGCCCAACTACGGCCGCGTCGTGGACATCTGCACCAGCGCCGCCCAGTCGGAACTGATCGGTCCGGCCCTGCTCGGCGTGATCTCGCCGATTCTGGTCGGCCTGCTGCTTGGGCCCTACGCCCTGGGCGGGTTCCTGGCCGGCATGGTCGCCTCGGGCGTGCTGCTCGGCGTGTTCATGGCCAACGCCGGCGGCGCCTGGGACAATGCCAAGAAGATGATCGAAGACGAGCCCCGCAAGCCCGAGGAGAACCTGGGCAAGGGTTCCGAGCGCCACAAAGCCGCCGTCACCGGCGACACTGTCGGCGATCCGCTGAAGGACACCGCCGGCCCGGCCATCAACCCGATGGTCAAGGTCATGAACATGGTGGCCATGCTTTCGCTGAGCGTGGTGCTCAGCTTCAACCTGGCCGGCATCAAGAGCAACCTGGAAGGCGCGCCCGAGACGAACAAGGCGATCGGCGCCGTCCTCGTCGTGGTCTGCATCATCCTGGTCATCTGGGCGGTCTGGAAGAGCAAGAAGGACACGCCCGAGATGCAGGAGATGGAGAAGGAAGCGAACCTGTAATCCGAATGGATTTGTCCTACCCGTTTCCCCGGGGCTCGGTGTGTTACCGAGCCCCTTTTTCGTTGGGGGGTTCTGGACCGTCTGGCGACGGGCGTTGGATTTGGGTTGACTCGGCGGGGGTGAGTGCGGGATCGCACAACGAAGGCACCGTGCGGACGTAACAGGTGTGATGCCCGGCAAAGCCTTTGAAACATTGCCTCCCCGTAGGGTCCGCACTGCGGACCGTTTCTCGACACAGACAGCGGCGATTCGAGCCGTCAACACCCAATGGCAAGCGCAATCGTCCGCAGTGCGGACCCTGCTTGCACTGCTCATCCTTGCCCCCGCCGCCTTCGCCGGCAAAGAGGAAAGCCCGCAAGCCACCCAGTTCTGGACCGCCGACCGCGTCCACACCATCCACCTGCGCGTGTCGCCGCAACAGTGGCAGATGATGCAGCCGATCCGCGTCCGCCAGAACCGCCAGTTGCTGGTCGCCAGCGCCATGCCCCGGCCGTCAACACAGCCCTCCGCCGTGCCGGTGCTCAAGGCGACGCCGCCCACCACCCAGCCCACCACCCGTCCGGAAGGCGAGCGGCTCGAGCCCAATTTCTATGGCATGGAATTCGCGTACGTGAAGGCCGCCTTCGAGTGCGACGGCGTCGCGCTCAAGGACGTGGGTTTCCGCCAGCGCGGCAATTCCTCGTACAACTGGGGTGTCAATTCCGGCTTCAAGCGGCCGTTCAAGGTGAGCTTCAAGCACTTCGTCGATGGCCAGAAACTCCACGGCCTGACCGGGTTCTATCTCAACAACAATGCGTACGACCCCTCCTTTCTGCGAGAGACGATCGGTTACGAGGCATTCCGCGCCATGGGCGTGCCCGCGCCGCGGACGACCTTCGCGCTGGTCTATCTCACCATCGACGGACGGCTCGATCACGAGTACCTGGGCCTGTACACGCTCATTGAGGAGCTCGATTCAAAAGCGTTTCTCAAGGAGCACTTCGATTCGGCCAAGGGCCTGATGCTCAAGCCGTGGTCCATCCACGGCCTGCCGTACCTGGGCGAGCAGTGGGATGCCTACGAATCGTACTACAACTCCCGGACGGAACCGACCCCGAAGACCGCCCGCCGCACCATCGACTTCATCAAGCTGGTGAACTACGCCGACGATGAAACCTTCCGCAAAGAAATCGCGGACTATCTGGATGTGGACGAGTTTCTCCGCTGGATGACGGTTGAGGTGGTGCTGTCAAATTTGGATACAATATTCTACACAGGCCATAACTTCTACCTCTACCTCAACCACGAGGACGACCGGTTCGCCTTCCTGCCGTGGGACCTGAACCTGGCTTTTGCAGGCTTCACGTCGGCCGCGCCGGTGGAGCCGTCGCTGCACCTGAGCCTGATCCGTCCCCACACGGGCGAGGCGAAGATCATCGACCGCATTCTGGCCATGCCCAGGTACCGGGAACTGTATCTCAAGCACGTGCGGGAATTCCTGGCCGGCTATTTCCAGGGCGAGCGGATCTGCGCCCGCATCGACGCGATGCAGGCGGTCATGGCCAGGGCGGACGCGGCGGCCGATGCGGCGTGGCGGGCGAAGTTCGTCAAGCCGACCACCAACCCGACGACGCAGCCCGCCGTGAAGATCCCGCCGCGCCCGGTGCCGGTGTGGATGGGCTGGCAGGGGCAGCCGGCCATTCCGCTGAAGACGTTCGTCACGCGGCGGACCGAGGCGGTCAATGCCCAACTGGCGGGCGAAACGGATGGATACACACCGGGCGGACGCCGTGGGGTGGACCTGCCGGCGGTGCCGCCGGGGGGTTTGCGGGCGCCGGCCGCTTTCGGCAGCCTGTCGCTGTTTGCGTCGGCGGTCATGCGCAGCGCCGACCGCGACTACGACCGGAAACTGACGCGGAAAGAAATGCACGCGGCGATCGAGGCATTCTTCGCCGGCGCGGACACAGGCAATCGCCAGTGGCTGGACGAGACCAGGCTGACCCTGGCGATCGCCCGGGCGCTGCCCAGTGCCGACCCGCAGCGGCGGGGCGGTGGCGGAGGAGGTGGCGGTGGCGGAGGACTCGGAGGATTGTTTGGCGGCAATCGGACGGCGGGCACGGCCGCGCCGTGGGCGGGTGCGATCATGCGGGCCGTCGACACGGGCCGAACCGGCCGCGTGACGCTGCCACAACTGCTCGCGGCCGCCGATGTGGCGTTTGACCGTGCTGACAGAGACAAATCCGGCCGGCTCGACGAGAGCGAACTGCTGGTGTTGCTCGACACGCTGGCGACGACGCCGATGCCGCCCGCCGTGCCGAGCACATTGCCCGCGGCGCGCCCGACCACGCTTCCGGCACCGAAACCGACGACGAGGCCCGTTCCCTGAGCCCCTGGCGATTCGCGCAGGAACAACTGCCGCGATGTGGGGTGCCACGGCTTGTTCGTAGTACCGCCTTTAGGCGGTCTGAAGAGCCGCCTGAAGGCGGTACTACGAACGTGACCAAGCAGACACGGCTTGCAGTAGACAAGCCGTGGCACCCGGAGCGGGAAGCCGGACGGTTGGTGCTTCGCCAGTCCTAAGCACGAGGTCGTTCCCATGGAATCCGACGTCTGGACTCGCGACCGTGTCCACGAATTGTGGCGAAGGTTCGTCAATCCGGATTACGTCGGGCTGCTGGAATCCTTTGACTATGGCCGTCATTTCACCTGGGCGCAAGGCGCCTCGTTGCGGGATGATGCCGGCCGGCAATACACCGATTTTCTGGCCGGGTTCGGCGTCCACAACGTGGGCCACAATCACCCGCGTCTCCTGCGCCGGCTGCATGAGGCGATCGACTCGCCGCGCCCCTCGATGTTGAACATCGACGCCTCAGCGGACGCCGGGCTGCTGGCGGAGGCGCTGAACCGGGCAACGCATCCGCAACTGTGCCGGACCGTCTTCACTTCGGGCGGCGGCGAGGCCGTCGAGGCCGCCATCAAGGCGGCGCGAGCGGCCACCGGGCGACGCATGCTGATTTCCTGCACGGGCGCTTGGCACGGCGTCTCGACCGGCGCACTCTCGCTTATGGGAGATGACGAACACAAACAGGGTTTCGGACCGCTACTCGCCGACGTCATACACATTCCCTTCGGCGACACAGCCGCGTTGGACGAAGCCTGCCGCCGCCACAAGCCGGCCGCATTCTTCGTCGAACCGATCCAAGGCGAGGGCGGCATCCGGGTTCCGCCGGCGGAATATCTGACCGCAGTCCGCGATGTCTGCACGAAAACCGGCTGCCTCATGGTCGTCGACGAAATCCAGACCGGACTCGGCCGAACCGGAACCCTCTTCGCCACGCCGTTCGACCGGGTGCTGCCGGATATCCTGCTCGTGGGCAAAGCGCTCAGCGGCGGCATGGTGCCGGTCGCCGCCTGCCTGATGACGGCCGCCGTCTGGTCCAATGCCTTCTCCGGACCGGCGCGATGCAACCTGTGTGCGGCCACATTCTCCGGCGGGCGGCTGGCAATGGTGACTGGGCTGGAGACGTTGCGGATCGTGGAAGAAGCACAACTGCCGGTTCGCGCCCGCAAGCTTGGAACGACGCTGCTTGACGGCCTGCATCACCTCGCCGGCAAACATGCCATCATCAAGGACGTGCGCGGATGCGGCCTGCTCGCCGGCATCGAGTTCCACCCCGCCGGCGGGCTTCTCGGCGCGGTCATACCCCGATGGGCCAGGCGGCAGCTTTTCGCACAGGTGGTGGCCGCGGTTCTCCTGCGCGACCATGGATTCATCACGCAGACGTGCGGGCTCGCCCCGACGGTGTTGCGGATTGAGCCGCCACTGGTGATCACCGCCGACGAGATCGAGCGGCTGCTGGACGCGCTGGATAAGGTCCTCACCGCCTATCCTTCTTACACGGCGGCGACGGGGGCGGCGATCCGCAAGACCGTGTTGGGGAGGGAACTCTGATGCTCTGGTTCGATCGGCTCAGGGTCGTTCTTCGCACCATGCGCTATCGCGAAGCCTGGTCCTTCCGGCCGGGCCAGTCGCTGGCGTTCCTCCGCTACCTGGCCCAGATGCGCCCCACCTGGCGGGGCGGCGTGGCCGAAATCAACGCCTACACGCCGCCGGTGGGGGGCGAGAGCTATCGCCGGTATCTGGCCGGGCTGCGCCGCATGTCGCGCGGCCAGTGGGTGCCGCTGGTGGCCCACGTGTCAGTCACGGATCGCTGTGCCTACGGCTGCAAATGGTGCTCGAACTTCGGCCGCCTTCCGGAGGATCGTCCTCTTGCCGACATGCGGAGGATGATCGATGACCTGCGCTCCGCGGGCACGGCCCGCGTCGCCCTGACGGGCGGCGAACCACTGCTGCGCGAGGACCTGTCGCAGATCGTGGAAATCTGCGGTGCGGAGATGTCGCCGCTGCTTTTCACCTCCGGCCAGGGCATGAAGCCCGGACGCGTCCGGGAACTTGCCTCGGCCGGGCTTGCGGCGGTTTTCGTGAGCCTCGATCACAGTGGGCCCGGGGAGCACGACCGGATCCGCGGCATGGCCGGTGCGTTCGACGGTGCGGTGGAAGCAATTCGCCGGTTTCTCGACGCGGGAATCTACACCGCCGCCCAGGCGGTCGTCACATCGGAACTGCTACGCCCTGGCCAGATGGACGCGTACCTCCAATTCTGCGGGAGGATCGGCGTGCATGAGGTGATGCTCCTGGAACCGGTCCCGGTCGGCCCTCGGCCCGTCAGCGACGCCCCCGATCCGGACACGCGGAAACTTCTGGCCGACCTGCATCGGCGATCGTCGCGCGATTCCAGATTGCCCAAGGTGTCGAGCATGTCCCACCTTGAGAGCCCCGAGTGTCTCGGCTGCCAGGCCGGTTTCTCATTTGTGTACATTTCCGCCTCCGGAGATGTCTTCCCTTGCGATTTCGCCCCGGCGTCGTTCGGCAACGTATTCGAGGTGGGGATGGAAGAAATTCTCCGGCGGCTTGGCCGGACCCTCAAGGGCCCGTCGCAGACCTGCCTGGCCCTGCGCCTGCGCGACCTGTGCGGCCCCGGCCGCGAATACCCGCTGCAGTGGGACGAGACTCGGGCAGTTCTCGGCGATTACGTCCCCGGCCCGCCTCCGGCGATGTCGCGGTGCCTGTGCAAGACGCGAGCCTGCGCCATCAGCCCGGCCTCGGATCGGTACAATGGACAGTGAAAGGTTGGATCCATGAGACTCGCGCATGCTTTGATCGCATTGTTGTTTTCGATCGTCGCGTTCGCCGCGACCGCCGCCGAACTTTACGTCAGCCCGTCCGGCAATGACGCCAACCCGGGCACGCAGGACAAGCCCCTGCGCTCGTTTGCGGCCGCTCAGAAGGCTGCTCAGTCAGCCAAATCTGCGGCGGTTGACCGACCGGTGACCGTCTACTTCCGCGGTGGCACGTACTACCTCCCCGATACCGTCGTCCTCACCGCCGACGATTCGGGGACCAAGGCAGCGCCGGTGCTCTACACCGCCGCGCCGGGCGAAGAGCCGGTCATCAGCGGCGGGGCAAAGCTCGATCTGAAGTGGGAACCGTACAAAGACGGCATCCTGCAGGCCAAAGTGCCGGCCGGGACCGCCTTCGATCAACTCTTTGTCAACGCCGAGCGCCAGCCCATGGCCCGCTACCCCAACTTCGACCCCAACGTCCGCCACTTCAACGGCTCCGCGGCCGACGCCATCAGCCCGCAACGTGTGGCGCGATGGGCAGACCCGACCGGCGGATACATCCACGCCATGCACGCGGCCGAGTGGGGCGGCATGCACTACCGCATTACCGGCAAAAGCCCGGATGGCAAACTCCAGTATGAGGGCGGCTGGCAGAACAACCGTCCCTCCGGCATGCATGGACAATACCGCATGGTCGAGAACATCTTCGAAGAACTCGACGCGCCCGGCGAATGGTTCCTCAACGAGAAGACCGCCACGCTCTATTTCTATCCCCCGGCCGGCCTGGACCTGTCCAAGGCGGTGGTCGAGGTGGTCCGCCTGCGGCACCTCATCGAGTTCCGCGGCACCGAGCAGACGCCCGTGCGCTTCGTCACCATCAAGGGCCTGACGTTCCGCCACGCCGCCCGCACCTTCATGGACAACCGGGAACCCATGGTCCGCAGCGACTGGACCACGTATCGTGGCGGCGCGCTCTTCTACAACGGCACCGAGGATTGCACGCTCGAAGACTGCTTCGTCGACCAGGTCGGTGGCAACGCGGTGTTCATCAACAACTACAACCGTCGCGTGATTGTGCGAAGTTGCCACATCGCCAAGGCCGGTGGCAATGGCGTCGCCTTCTTCGGTGACCGCGACGCCGCCCGCGTCCCACGCGACTGGAAGGACAATTCGCAGAGCCTCGCCACCCTCGACCGCACGCCCGGGCCCAGGACCAACAACTACCCGGCCGACTGCCTCGTGGAAGACTGCCTGATCTACCTTTCCGGCCGGGTCGAAAAACAAACCGCCGCGGTGCAGATCGAACTGTCGCAGGGGATCACCGTCCGCCACTGCTCGCTCTACGATGTCCCGCGCGCCGGCATCAACATCGGCGACGGCTGCTGGGGCGGCCACCTCATTGAGTTCTGCGACATCTTCGACACCGTCAAGGAAACCGGCGACCACGGCTCGTTCAACTCCTGGGGCCGCGACCGTTTCTGGGGGCTCAACGGCCTTAACCTCAACGACGACAAGACCTGGGAAACCGAGAAGGCCGTGCCGGTGCTGGATGCGGTCAAGACCGTGGTCATGCGCAACAACCGCTGGCGCTGCGATCACGGCTGGGACATCGACCTCGACGACGGCTCGACCAACTACCACCTCTACAACAACCTTTGTCTCAACGGCGGCATCAAGAACCGCGAGGGGTTCTTCCGCATCGTCGAGAACAACATCATGGTCAACAACGGCTTCCACCCGCATGTCTGGTACAAGCACAGCGAGGATATCGTGCGGCGGAACATCATGTGCGTCGACCACTATCTCCCCGCCGGCGGCATGCCCGCCACGCCCTGGGGCAAGGAACTGGACTACAACCTCGTCCACCGCGACGGCGCGAAAGAACCGCAACCGGCCGCACGGATGGCCCAGCAATCCAAACGTGACGCGCACTCGATCGTCGCCGACGCCATGTTCATCGACCCCGCCGCCGGCGACTTCCGCGTCAAGGAAGGCTCGCCGGCGTTGAAGTTGGGCTTCGTCAATTTCCCCATGGATCAGTTCGGCGTCGTCAGCCCCAGGCTCAAGGCCATCGCCCGAACGCCGGAGATCCCCTCGCTGAAAGGCGCTGTTGCTGAGAGCGGAAGGGTCGTTGTCAAACGACCGGGCTATCTCTTCCAGGCCCAGGTCCGCGACATCTCCGGCCTCGGCGACCGCTCCGCCTACGGTCTGCCCGGCGAATTCGGCGTGCTGATGCTCAACGCCGCCGCCGACAGCCCCGCCGCGAAGGCCGGCCTGCAGAAGGATGATGTGATCCTCGCCTGCAATGGCGTGACGACCAAGACCGTCAAGGACATCCAGCAATTGCAGGATGCCGCCGCCGGCAAGAAACTCACGCTCTCGGTGTCGCGCAAACAGGGACCGCTGACCATCGAAGTGAGCGATTACGCGTACGTTGTCACCGAGTATCAGGCGACAACCGAGTTCAAGGCCATCCCGCTCGCTCCCGCCTCAGCCATTTTGCCGGCAAAGATCACCGCGGCTTCCAGGACCATGGACGAACCGCTCACCGTGCTCACGGATGGGAAACTCGCAAAGAACTACGGCCCGGTCTATGGCAACGGCGTGCAGAACGGCCTCTACAAACTCGATCTCGGCGCGTCCAAGACGATCGCCCAGATCAACACCTTCTCCTTCAACCAGAATCCGAACCGCGGCCGCCAGCGTTTTGTCCTCTATGCCAGCAACTCCGACGCTGAGCCTGGTTGGAGAGTCGAAGATACGCGCATCTTCACCCCGCTCATCGAGGTCGACACCCGCAAACCGGCCGAGGCCGACTTTGTCGCCACCAGCATCCGCCAGTGCGACGGCAAGCCGTTGGGAACTTATCGCTGGCTGGTCTGGGCCGTGGCTCCCGTCACCGCCAATGCAGGTGGCGAGAACACGGCGTTTCAGGAGTTCCAGGTCATCCCGGCACAGTGACATTGTTGCGGCAAGAGGAGGCGTCGAAGATCGACTCCGCAGGCCTGAAAGGCCGTTACCATCGGTAGCCGTGGCCGTAAGGCCACGGAGAGCAGAGGTGAATCATGAAGAGGCCCGAAGGGCCGGTACTGCGAGTGACGAACCAACGTCGGAGTCATTCTCGCACCGGCTCCAATCAATCATTCGCAATCATGAAAGGCATCACGCTATGACACATGCAAACACCAACTGTTCGGAGTTCACGCTTCAGCGTGTCTTGCTCGTGTGTACACACGCATACACGCTGAAGCGTGAACTCCGAACGCGAACAAACAGCACCGCATGGCGGATTCTGGCTGTATTTGTAACGCTGTGCCTGCTGCCGGTAATCAGCTTCGCCGCCGACAAGCCCAACATCCTCATCATCGTCGCCGACGACATGGGCTTCTCCGACATCGGCTGCTACGGCGGCGAGATCCAGACGCCCAACCTCGATCGCCTTGCCGCCAACGGCCTGCGCTTCACGCAGTTCTACAAC
>JBIOJL010000081.1:0-16573 GCA_044450885.1 Tepidisphaerales bacterium | reverse complement strand
CGCTGCGCGCCCGGCGCAGAAATCGCGCAGCGCGCCGGTATATACGGAGGGACTGCCCTCCCGGCCCGCGCCAGCCGGCCGGTTCTTTCAAAACCGCATAGCCCCGCCATCCCCTGTTGGCTGGTCCGCAGCCCTTGCCCCACGCACCACTGACCACGGCCTCGACCCGACCCATTGGGACTGATCGGGATCCGATCGGGACGGGGTTTGGACGTGGCATGGACGGCTTTCTTTCGACCGTTCGCCAACACCCCAACAGCCACAACCGCAATCGCCCCAGTGACTTACGCCACACCCCCGCCAATGCGGCCACATTTCATTCCGTTTCTCCAGTTCCAGAAAGGACCACCCCCGGACCCACTTCTCCTCAATCGGGACACGCTTCGGACACTTCTGGGACCCGCTTTGGACACCCTCGGGACCCGCATTGGACCCGGTTCTTCCCCAGGCAGCCGGCCGCTTGGACATTCATAAACACCGGAACATCAGACACTTATGCCCAGAATCCCGCAACCAGCGACAGCCGGAAAACATTTTTCTTGCCAGCCTTGCACACCGCGGCCGAGAATTGAACCGCAGGGCTATCGCATTGAGTGCCGCCGACGCCCCCGTCGGCGAATCCAGACCGCCAACTGCAACGCGAGACGATCGCGGTGGTGAAGAAGTCATGTAGGGTGGGCGTACCCGCCCACCGTATTACCTCAGCAGCACCCCTGCGGGAAGTGAGCGACAGGGGAGTCCGTCCGCCAGCGGCAACGCGAGACAATGGCGGTGGTCAAGAAGTGCGTGCAAGCATGAAGGAGGAAGCGTATGAGTCATTCGATCACCAGACATTCCCTTCGTTGCTCCATCGCTTCGTCGCTTCGTCGCTCGCTTTGCGGCCTCTTCTGCCTTTGTGCCGCTTCGTGCCTCTTCGTGGGCAGCTATTGCCACGCCGCCGTGCCCGCCGGATGGCTCGACCTCAAGCGCGACTACACCGCGGTCGGCGATGGCATCGCCGACGATAGCGCGGCAATCCAGCGGGCCTTCGACGATCTGCGCCCGGACAATCGCCAGAAATTCGTGCTCCACATCCCGGCCGGACGGTATCGCATCACGCGGACGCTGAATGTGATCCGCACCAAACACGCCGAATCGCAGGAGATCGCCATCCTCGGCCACGACCCGGCCGACACGGCCCTCGTCTGGGATGGGCCGGATGGCGGCGTCATGCTCGACTACGCCGCGTGGTATGCTCGACTGGGGCGGCTGACCTTCGACGGCCGGGGCAAGGCCGCGACCGCGATCGCCCACGGCAAGCCGTTCGTCACCTTCAATGAGCTCGCCGACCTGGAGTTTCGCGACGTCGGCATCGGCATCGAAGCCGGCGCCAAAGGAGGCAACGGGATCGCTGAAACGGCCGTGCTGCGCTGCCGGTTCATTCGCTGCGCCAAGGCCGGCGTGAGCATCCAGAACTTCAATTCGCTGGACTGGTGGCTGTGGCGCTGCCGGTTCGAGGACTGCGGAACCGGCGTGACCAACACCTTCGGCGCGGGCAACTTCCACGTCTACGACAGCCAGTTCCTGCGATCCAAAACGGCCGACGCCAGCATCGGCAACACCGAGTATTTCTCGCTGCGGAACAATGTCTCCATCGGCTCGAAGGCGTTCTTCGTGGCCGGCGGCATCGGCGCCTCGGGCAACATCACGCTGGAGCGCAACCGCATTGCCGACCCGCTGGATGTGCCGGTCCAGATCGGCAACAACGGGCCGCTGGTCCTCTTCGACAACGTCATCCTTCGCAAATCCGGCCCGGCCGTGCGCATCAAGGAGCAGGCCGGGCTGATCTCGGCCGGCAACACCTTCACCACCGAGCCGGCGATCACCGGTAAGACCGGCGGCGTGTACCTGGGTGATCGCGTCGTTGCCTACGATCACATCGAGATGGACAAACGGCCCGCTGTGCTCACGCCGGCCGAGCCGGCGACGTTCACCGAAGTTGCCGCCGGCGCGGACGGCGACGCGATCCAGCAGGCCATCGACTTGGCCGCGAAAGACTCGGCGACCGTTCACCTGCCGGCAGGCACGTATCGCATCGCCCGCCCGCTGCGCCTGCCGGCCGAAGGCGGCGTGCGGATCATCGGCGACGGCGGCCACACGCGACTGTCGTGGACCGGAGATACAACCGGCCCGGTGGTCAGCATGCCGGCGTCGGGACGAGCCACGATGTCCGATTTGTCGATCGACCCGGCCGGCCGGGCCGACGGGATTCACGTCGTCGGCTGCGACGCGGCCGGGCCGTTCGTGACCGATCAACTCAACGTCTCCCGGGGCAAGGGCGTGGGTTTGCTCGCGGATGGGCTGGCGCGGGGCCAGATCATCCTGCGGCACTTCGAGCATTCCGATTGCGCCGTCGGCGTGCGCGCCATCGGCACCGGCGAAGGCAAGCCGGCCGGGCGCCTGTGGATTCTCGGCGGGGCATCGAGCACCCACGAATTGACGTACGACGTGCAAAACGGTGGCCGGATCGTGGCCCGCGACATCTGGTACGAAACCGGCAAGTTCCCCCGGTTCATGAACCTCACCGGCTCCGGCGAGTTCGTGCTCCATGGCTCGAAGGTGGCCGTGGCCCAAAAGGGCGATGGGCCGGCCATTCTCCTCGACGGTTTCCGCGGCCGGGCCGCGTTTCTAACGACCACGTTTGTGGGCACCGACGGCAAGCCCGCGCCCGTCGTCGTCCGCGGCGACACGTCCGCCACGGACCTGCTCCTCGCCGGCGTGCTCACCGGCATGGGCGACGGCGCGTTCTCGATCCCATCCGGCCAACCCCGCGCGGCCATGATCGAGTCGTGTACCTACACCCCCGGCGGCGGCAGCCGGCCGACGCCGGACGTTGGCGCAGCCCCGGCAAAATGGCTGGAGTCGATGCTGTCGCTGGTCCGCGAACAGCCCCCGGTGCATCTCGACGAACCCGTGCGCTTGCATCGCGTGATGGTTGGGAACGCGACGAACGGCGTGGTATTCCGGCCGTGATCGAGGACGTACGAGACGCTTCCAGTAGGGCCAGCGTCCTCGCTGGCCTTCCCGAATCGTGCATCGGCCGGTGTGCTCCAGGCCAGCGAGGACGCCGGCCCCACTCACCCCTTCGTCGCCGCGATGGCGTAGAACGGCCGGCCCTCGTGGCGGTATTTGCGCTCGAAGTTGGTGCCGACGAATTCGCCATCCGCGGCCGAGCCGGGGCGGTTGTAGTCGACGACCTTCAGCCCGGAGTCACGGATCACGGGTTCGATCTGCTCGAAGTAGCCCGCATGGTCGGTGACGATCTGGATTCGGCCGCCCGGCGCCAGGATGCGCTGGATGACCGGCACGAACTTCTCCTGGATGAGCCGGCGTTTGTGGTGGCGTTTCTTGGGCCAGGGGTCGGGGAAATAGATGTGCAACACCGACAGGCTGGCGGCCGGGACGAACTCGGTCAGAAAATAGTTGGCCTCGGCGCGGACGGTGCGGACGTTGAGACAGCCGTTGCGGCGGAGGCGGTCGCTGGTGTAGCGCCAATAGAAGCGGGCGTATTCGATGCCGAAGAAGTTGACCTCGGGGCGCAGCTTCGCTTGTTCCACGAGGAACGTGCCCTTGCCGAAGCCGATTTCCAGCTCGACGGCGTTGGCGTTGCCGAAGAGTTCGGCCCAGTCGACCGGTCGGGCCAGCGTGTCGACATCGAGGCCGACCGGTTCGACGATGAGTTCGCGGTGCGCCTGCATGGGGCGGGCATGATAAGGGAAACCGGGCAACAGGGAAGCCGCATGCCTGTTCGGAGTTCACGCTTTCAGCGCCTCCGGTGGGCGATCATCCCGCGGGAAGACAAGCTGCCGAAAAGTGGGGCCGACGCCTCGTCGGCCTTCCCCGGGTGCGCGCAGGCGGACGACGGGGCGTCGGCTCGACGACGTGCAATTGCCCTTCTCCCGTTGCATTTTGAACCGAGGACAATACGACAGGCGCCCAGCGCCGGATATACTCTCTTCGATGATCCAACTCATCGAAGAAATCTCGCTGAACGCCTGGCCGGCGCCACGGCAAATACTCCTGGACGGCTGGGTGCTGCGCTTCGCCGGCGGGTATACGCGGCGGGCGAACTCGGTGAACGTGGTCACACGCGGGGAACGGCCGATCGAGGAGAAGATCGCGGAGTGCGAGCGCGTCTACCAGCGTGAGGGGCTGCCCTGTGTGTTCAAGATGACGCGGGCGGCAGGTGAGGCACTGGAGTGCGAACTGGCCGGCCGCGGCTATGGCCGGACCGAGGGCGTCAGCGTGCAGACGCTCGACCTGGCGGGACGCGAGTTCGTGACCGACGGGCAGGCTGGCCTGTCGGGCGAATACGACGCGGCCTGGGGGGATGCGTTCGTGCAGATGCATCCGGTGGGTGCGAGCCTTCGTCCGGCGATGGACGCGATTCTGCGGGGCATCGTGCCCGAGCGGTGTTTCGCAATGCTGACCAACGACGGTCAGCCGGTGTCGGCCGGGCTGGCGGTGCTGGAGCGCGGCTGGGTGGGGCTGTTCGACATCATCACCCGCGCGGAGCAGCGCCGTAGCGGCTACGCGACGGCAGTCATCAACACCTTGCTGGCCTGGGCGAAACAGCAGGGGGCTGCGAAGGCGTATCTACAGGTGGTGACGACCAATTCGGCCGCGTTGCCGCTGTATGCGCGGATGGGGTTTTCCGAGGCATATCAGTATTGGTATCGGGTGCGGAGTCAGTAGTCAGTAGTCAGTGGTTCGTGGTCAGTAGGACGGAACGGCAGTGCCGCCGGTGTCCTCACCGGCGGAATCCCGAACGCGTGGACAACACCGAACTCCGCCAGTGAGGACACTGGCGGCACTGTTTCGACACATGCGATTGCTCCACTGGTCAGGCAGGCACAGCCCGGCGGGGCTTGCGGAAAGCCGGCAGATGTGCCTGGATGCGGTCAATCGACTCCGGCGGAAAGAACTGCTCGCCGCAGTCAGAGCATTCGTGGAACCGAACGGAGGGAATGGAGACCTGTCGCCCGTTCACGTTCCGGCGGATGGTGCGCCGCACGGCCTTGATCTTCTTCCCACCGCACATCGGACATGTGGAGATCTTGAACATCTTGAACATTGATTCACCTGGAGCGCCTGTTTGGCGGACACCAGAACATAGTACGCTCATTCCTCAAGGGTCTCGCGAACGAAGATGGCACCGAGACTGGACGCAACGTCGTCCGCAATGACTGCGACAGCCTCCACTGATTCGTCTGCTGCGGTAACGATGAGCATGGGTGAGTTGTCTTGGGCCCAAGAGATGGAGCCAATATGAACTCCATCGGCGGAGACGATTGCCGACGTCGCGGGGGCAGTGAACGTACATTCCTTGCGTGTGAACGGATTGATACCGATGGCGGGCGGGACAGGCGCGAGTGCCCGATGCGAGGCGATCAATGCGATCCACTTGCTCTTGTTGATGCCGGCGGAGACCTCTATTCGACCGATGTAGTTCATACGTGCTCCCGACTTCGTGGACCGGATCAAGCCGTGAATGTGGATGACCGCCTGAAGGCGGTACTCCAAACAAGCGGTACTCCGGACTTACTGCCTCACCACCTTCGCCGCGATGTCCTCCGTGTAGTTCGGCGAAGCAATCCGCATGGGGAAGCCCGTGGCCTCGATATTATCGGTCTTCTCCCATTGGCCGGTGCGCGGGCTGAGCCACTGCACGGTGTAGTTGCCCGAAGGAACGTCGAGTTCGAGGCGGGCGGAGGTGCCGCCGCGGATGTAGATGGCGTAGGCTTTGCCCTCCTGGCCGAGGATGCGGACGCTGGAGTTCTGCGTCTTGCCGCCGACCAGGGGCATCGTCACCTGGCCGCCGCGGATGATGCCGTTCATGGGCTTGAGATTCACAAAATCGAAGCCTTCGATGAATCGGCGCAGGTGGCCAAGCTGTTGGCGAAGTTCGGGGCTGCCGCCGCCGGGGCTCTTGTAGTCGCGGAGCGTGCCCGTCGGGGTCTTGGGCGTGAAGGAATAGTCGAGCGAACTGTAGATCGCCCCGCCGGCGAGAATGAACTCCCAGCCCTCAGTCCGATAAAGCACGTCGTCCTTGCCGCGAAAACCGGTCTCGTCATCGCCGATCACCCGGCCGGTCGCGTAGTTCTCATCCACCGTGTCCGGCGGCGTGGCGTAGTGGAAGTTGAGGATGCTCACCAGCGGATTGGGCTTGTCGACCTTCTTCTTGCCGTTGGCGATGTTCTGGGCGATCAGGTGTTTGGTCGGCTGATCCTTCTCGTCGTCGGCCAGGGTCTGCGCGATGTGGGCCTGCCACTGGTCGGTGACGTTCTCGAAGTAGGGCTCGTTGCAGATCTCGAAGTAGACGTTGTCGAAGTCGCGCAACTCGGCGGCCGCCTTGCGGACGAAGGCTTCCTGCACCGCGGTGATTTCCTTGTGCTGGAGCGTGAACACCTCTCGCCGGCCGACGCCTTTGCCGATGCCGTTGCTGTTGTTCTGCTCGTGCAGCGGGTTGATCTTCCAGAGGTCGTCGTTGTAGAGCGTGCAGAAGAGGACATACTCGACGACGATCCCGCGCTTGCCGGCCTCGCCGATGAAATTCTTGAGGCGTTCCCAATAGGTGGGGTTGAACCGGGTCAGGTCATACTTGCCATTGGGGCCGATGACCCAGGGGCAGACATAATTGACCGGACTCAGCGTGTTGTCGGTGATGCCGAAAGCGTTGGGGTTTTCGCGGTAGGTGCCGGAGAAGGTGCGGGTGAGGTTGAGGCCCTTGTCCTTCTGTTCGTCGAGGTAGGGGATGAAGTCAAAGTCGCCATTGAGGACGGCACCGTAGTGCTCGCCCGAAGTGATGAGCACGGCCGGTTTGTCGCGGAAGAGCAGGTAGTGAGGGTTGTCCGGATGTTGGCAGACGGGCCTCGCGTGCTGCGCCAGTGGATTCAGGGCCGGGAGCACGAGGCAGAGGGCCGATAAAACGCGGACGATGAACATGGGTGCTCCTTTGGACGTATCCAGAAGTGTTACCGGGCTTGCTGCGACATGTTATCGTCACGGACATATCTGCCAAGTAAAGCTAGACATGGGGAAATGACGATTGGATATAAGTGAAGGAATGCGTACCGGAGGCCCCTATGCGTCACTACGTCATGCCTGCTCTGGTGGAGATTGCCCGGGTGATGGTGTTTGTCGGAGTCGCGGTGCTGCTCCTGATGGGGACGATGGGCGTGCGGTGACGGATAACGATGGAGGATGAAGAGGGGTGTAGCCGCGCTCGTTGATCGCGGTTCGCCGGCCGCGATGGGCCATCGCGGCTGCAGTGCTGAACGACGCGGGGGCTGATTTCTGCGGACGAGTCGCGGTATAATCGGGAGCATGTCGCGGATCGAAGTCATCTCGGCGGATATCACCAAGCTGAAAGTCGATGCGATCGTCAATGCCGCCAACAGCACCTTGCTTGGCGGCGGAGGCGTGGATGGCGCCATTCACGATGCCGCCGGGCCGGAATTGCTGGCCGAGTGCCGGACGCTGCACGGATGCGAGACGGGCGAGGCGAAGATCACCAAAGGCTACAACCTGCCGGCGAAACACGTCATCCACACCGTCGGCCCGGTCTGGCGCGGAGGCAAGCACCGCGAGGACGAGTTGCTCGCCGGCTGCTACCGCAACACGCTACTCCTGGCCGAACAGCACCGCCTGGGCAGCATCGCCTTTCCGGCCATCAGCACGGGGGCGTACGGATTTCCGCTGGAACGTGCGACCGAGATCGCCGTCCGCGAGGTGCGGGCCTTTCTGGCCACGCACAAGCTGCCCGAAAAAGTCGTGTTCTGTTGTTTCGGCGAGCACGCCAGGGCGGCGTATGAGAAGGAAGTACGCACGGAACGATGAAGGATGAACGATGAGCGATGAACAAAGGCTCTGCATTCATCGTTCATCGTTATTCCATGAGTTCCCTCAGGTCTTCCACGATCCAGTCCGGGCGGCGGAAGTCTGCCTGACTCTCCGCCTCCTCGCGCTTCACCACGCCCGTGAGCGTGAGGATCGTCTTGAGCCCCATGGCTTTTCCGCCTTCGATGTCCGACTCGAGGTTGTCGCCGATGAGGGCGGTGCGATCCGGCCGGACGTGCATGCGCGACAACAGCGTCTCGAAGAATCGCCGCTGGGGCTTGCCGAAGATCTTGGCCGGGCGGTTGGCGGCGTAGCTGAACATGGCACAGAACGCCCCGCAACCGATCTCGATGCCGCGCGGGCTGGGATAGACGCGGTCGGCGCAGACGCCGTACAACTCGGCCCCGGCGCGCAGCAGTTCCAGCGCCACTTGCTGCCGTTGCGGGGTGGCGTGAACGTTGGTCGTCGTGCCGGCGATGACCACGTCGCACCGATCGCCCGGTTTCTCGGCCCAGTCGACCCGCCCGTCGAGCATCTCGCGCATGCCCTCCGTGGCGAGGTTGAAGACGCGCGGCCGCGGAGCGAAGGTCTCGAGCACGGCGTCCACAAGCTCCTCCGCGGCCGTGAAGATCTGATCCGGCCGGACATTCATGCCCATGGTCCCCAGCCGCTTGGAGATCCGCTGTGAACTGCTGGTGCTGTTGGAAATGCAGGCGAGCGGGATGCCGGCCTGCTGGAGGCGCGCCACCAGATCGGCCGCTCCCGGAAGCGCGTGGTCTTCGTGGTAGAGCGTGCCGTCGAGGTCGAGCAAGACGGCCTGAAACTGGAGGAGATCTGGCTTGGACATCAGGGAAGCACGTCCGAGACGAGTATGCCGGCCACTGGCCTCCCGCCCAGCACGAGATCGACGACCTTTCCCTTGGCCAGGACTTCACGGGAGTCATACCGCGGATTGTCGGCGGATGACTCCGGCCGGGTGTAGACTTCGATGCACTGATCCGGCAGATTGACGATCCAGTAAGTGTGGATTCCCGCGCGGGCGTAGCTGCGAAGTTTAATGCCGCGGTCGCGGTCAAGCGTGGTGTCGGCAACTTCGATCACCAGGGCGACATCGGCCGGGCCGGGATGCCGGCCGGCATATTGTCGCGGTTGGCCGGCCACGACCGCACCATCCGGTTCGGGCTCGCCGTCGTCAAGCGTGATTGGCTCCTGGGCCCGGAAGTGCCACTCGGGCGGGAGCACGGCGTCAATGGCGGTTGTGAGCAGGCGAACAGCCAACGGGTGAGTGGGTTTCTTCGGCATCTTGAAGACCAGGATTCCCTCAAGCAGTTCAACGGGATCGTCGTCGGCGAGCACCCCGGCATCAACCATGGCGTGGTATTTCTGGACCGACAGCCGGAAGATCGGCTCAGGCGAAGGATCGGGCGGAACTTGGACCGCGACGCTGGACATGTCCGTGAGTATACCTCAACGGGACGGGGTTTGCCATTTGCACTTTGCACGGGCTCTCCGCGAACAGGCGGACGCCCGGATTCCGCGTCAGGGTGACGATGGCGTTCACGCGGGCGACCGTGATTGTCGCCGGTCGCCGCGAGAAGACCCTGGCAAATCCGGGGTAATCACCACATCAAGGCAAAGCAAAGTTCTCCGGAATACGTGTAAATACGTATTATGCCGTGCCCCAACTCGACCGACACCAGAATGGCGGATGTCGTGGTCGTTATCCGCCCGACAGCGTGTCTTAATTGACAGCCCGTGACAACGTCAACGAACTCTCGGCTTTCAGCCAAGTGGCTGAGGACCGCGAGCGAAACATCTGCCAGGATTCAGAAAGGGAAACATCATGCAACTGACAATTGGGAAACGGATCATCGTGGGCTCCACGGTAGCGGTGCTGATCACGGCCGGGCTGGGCCTCTTCGCCTATCTGCGGTTCAACGCCATCAGCGAGCGCACCCAATTTCTCTCGCAGATCAGTCTGCCGGATACGGCGGCCTCGCTGAAACTGGAGTCGCTGACCCGGCGTAACTGCGTGCTGGCGCTGCGGCACATGGTCAGCGGCGAAAAGGAGAAGATGAAGCAGATCGAAGCGGACTTGCAGGCCAACCGCCAGCAGTGCGGCGAATTGCTCAAGCAACTCGAAGAGCATCTGCGCTCCGAAGAAGGCTGACGGCTGTTCGCCGCCATCGGCCCGATTCGCCAGCAGTTCACGGCCACGACCGACAGAGTCATGGCCCTGAGCCGCGACGCAAAGACCAAGGAAGCCGAGGCGCTTTTCGGAGCGGAACTCGAGCCGCTGTACGCCAAGTATATTGAGTCCGTGCAGGCGCTGGCGGAATTCAAGAAGAGCCAGGGTTTTACCAACGGCAAGGAGGCGGACAGCGCCGTGGCGTCGGGCAAGACCGGCGTGATCGCGGCGCTGGGCCTGGCCATTCTCGTCACCAGCGTCATTTCCTTCCTGGTGGTCCGGTCAATCAAGAACGCTTTGACCCGCATGGCTTCCTCTCTTGGCGAAGGCTCCCAGCAGGTGGCCTCGGCGGCCGGGCAGGTCTCGGCCTCCAGTCAGTCGCTGGCCCAGGGCGCCAGCGAACAGGCGGCATCGCTCGAGGAAACCAGTTCCTCCCTCGAAGAGATGTCCAGCATGACCAAGAAGAACGCCGAGAGCGCCCAGCAGGCCGCCGGGCTGTCGGCCGAGGCCAAGCATGCCGCCGACCAGGGCAATCAGGCGATGGACAAGATGTCTTCCGCGATCAACGAGATTCAGAAGAGCGCGTCCGCGACCGCCAAGATCATCAAGGTGATCGACGAGATCGCCTTCCAGACCAACCTGTTGGCCCTCAACGCCGCCGTCGAGGCCGCCCGCGCCGGCGAAGCCGGCAAGGGCTTCGCGGTGGTTGCCGAGGAAGTCCGCAATCTGGCGATGCGCTCCGCCGAGGCCGCCAAGAACACCTCGGCCATGATCGAGGAGTCGGTGCAGAACGCCAAGAACGGCGTGGCCATCACCACGGAAGTGGCCAAGAGCCTGCAGGAAATCACCGGCGCCGCCACCAAGGTGAATGCTTTGGTGGGCGAGATCAGCGCCGCCAGCCAGGAGCAGACCACCGGCATCGACCAGGTCAACAAGGCCGTCGGCCAGATGGACAAGGTGACCCAGTCCAACGCCGCCGGCGCCGAGGAATCGGCCTCGGCCAGCGAAGAGCTCTCCAGCCAGGCCGAGCAGATGAAGGCCATGGTGGGCGAGTTGATCGCCCTGGTCAACGGCGCTGCGGCCGGCGGAACAGCCGCATCGCCCGCATCGCCGGCGCGAAGGCAGGCGAAGACGAAACCCTCGCATGCAATTCCGCTGGGACCCACGGCGGCCAGAACGCACACGGCCGACCTGCGCGAGTTCAGTAACGCGGCGTGATTGCTCTGAAGCAAAGGGCCGATAACAACTCCGTGGCGGCGGCCGATAGGCACCAATATCGACCGCCGTCGGTTTGTTGAGGACCTGCGACAGTTCTGCCTGGCGCGCCTGCGGACGCAACGGGCGGCGGGAGCAGGAGGGATCATCCGGGCAATCCGTGCAAATACTGGTTATGGAGTGTCTTAACGTTGCCGAGACTGAGAATAGCCTCCGGTTGCCTGGCGCGATCCCGAGCAGGACATGAGCATCGATATGTTCCGCAGAACACCAAGAGCGTCCGTGTGCCCGTCCCGTTTCCTGACGATCCCCGTCATGCGGTGGATCGCGGCGGCGCTGTTGCTGCTGTCGCTGGCGGGGCTGGGCTGGTGGGCCGATGCGTCGAGCGCCAGGCGCAAGGACGCCGAGATGCGGGGACGCCTGCTCCACAACGCGATGGAGATAGCCGGCGCCGTCAACCCGCAACTCGCGCAAAAGGCTGCCATCAACGCCGCCCGCCGCGGGCCGTTCGTGGCGACAGCGGCCGTCATCCTGCTGCTCGCAGGCGGGGCCCTCATCATCCGCCGGCGAAACCGCCGGAGAAGGCCGGACGCGCTCAAACTGAAAGCCTGGATCGTCGTGCCCACCGGCGTGGCGATGCTCACGGGACTGATCCTGTATGGCGTGTCTGAGTACAGGAAGACCACCGAGGAATCCCGCCAGGAAATGCTCCGGATCGCGGAACAGGCTCGGAACGAATGGGATCGGCACCTTGGCGCGCAGGTGCAACTCCTCAGGGCACACATCGGCCATATCGCCCGCAATCCCGACATGCTCAAGGCATGGCAGGAGCAGGACCTAGCCACGCTCACGGCGCTGGCGCAACCGGTGCATGAGCGATTGCAACGGCAATACCGAATCACCCACTTCTACTTCATGGGGCCGGATCGGACCGTCTTCCTGCGGGCGCATCAGCCCGACTCGCGCGGCGACGTGATCGACCGCTTCACGCTGCTCACGGCCGAGCGCACCGGCGAGGACGCCTGGGGCACCGAATTGGGGCCCCTGGGCACATTCACGCTTCGCTACGTGAGGCCGTGGAAACAAGACGGCAAGGTGATCGGCTACCTGGAACTGGGCATGGAGATCGAGCACGTGGCGGGGGAACTGGCCGAGGATATGGACCTCGACCTCGTGACCTCCATCCGGAAGGAGTACACCACCCGGAAGAATTTCGAGGCGGGACGGCAGATGTTTGGCTTCGCCGGGCAATGGGATGCCCACGCTGGTTTCGTCATCGCTCACCAGACGCTCCCGGAACTGCCCACGGACGTGGCGGACTGGCTGAAGCGGCATCAGAACCACACGACAGTCAGCGATATGTTCCATGCCCGACAGGGCAAGAAGCTGTTCGCGTGCGGCGTGGTCCATCTGTCCGACGCCGCCGGCCGGAACGTGGCGGATCTCATCGTGATGCGCGACGTCACCAGCCGGACGGCTGCGGCCCAAAGCGATCTGGCGATGAACCTGGGTCTGGCGACGGTGCTGTTTGGCGGCGTCCTGGCCCTGCTCTGGTCGGTCACCGGCGCGGCCGAGAAGCAACTGGGTCACACCTTCGGCCACCTCACGCAACTCAACGGAGAACTTGCATCGGCCGCGGCCCAGATCAAGGACCTCATGGCCGACGTCGTCTCCAAGAACGCCTTCACCGCCAGGTTTGCCAACCCGACCCTGGTCCCGTGCTGGGAAGCGAAGAATTGCGGGCGCACGGATTGCCCGTCGTACGCGAACCATGAGAACTTGCGATGCTGGGAGGTCGCCGGCACCTTCTGCGGTGGGAAAGTCCAGGGAAAGTTTGCCCAGAAACTCGGCGACTGCACGCGTTGTGAAGTCTACCAACGGTGCCGGGCCAACCCGGTCATGGACCTCGGAGAAACATTCAACAACATGATCGCCGTCCTCCGCGATCGGCATGAGGAACTGCACTACACCTCGTTCCACGACACGCTCACCGGGCTGCCCAACCGGGCTCTTTTCTGCGACCGCCTGCAACAGGCCGTTCTACGCGCCAAACGCCTCACCGACCACCGCTTCGCCGTGCTCTTCCTTGATTTCGACCGCTTCAAGAGCATCAACGACAGTCTCGGCCACGACGTCGGCGACCTGCTCCTCCAGGAGATTGCCCGGCGGCTGCGCGCCACCGTGCGCACCGGCGACTCGCTGAGCTCCCCCGACCGTGAACACACGACGGCCCGGCTCGGCGGCGATGAGTTCGTGGTCCTGCTGGATGGCATCACCCGCCCCGATGCCGCCACGTTGGTGGCCAATCGCCTGCTGGAAATCCTTGCCCGGCCCTACCAGGTCGGCAACCGTGAGGTCTATTGCACCGCCAGCATCGGCATCGTCGCCGGCGACATCCGCGCCGACAGCGCCGACCAGGTGCTGCGCGATGCGGACACGGCCATGTACGAGGCCAAGCTGGCCGGCAAGGGCCAGTGCGTCGTCTTCGGCGTTTCCATGCGCCAGCGCGTGCAGAACCGCATGAACCTGGAACAGGACCTGCGCAAGGCCCTCGAGGCCGGGCAATTGTTCCTTATGTACCAGCCGATCGTCTCGCTCCGGAGCGGCCGGATCGAGAGCTTCGAAGCGCTGGTCCGCTGGAAACACCCCGAGCGAGGCCTGATCTCGCCGGGCGAATTCATCCCCATCGCCGAGGAGACCGGCCTGATCCTCTCCATCGGCGAGTGGGTGCTGCGTGAAGCCTGCGGCCAGTTTGCCCTCTGGCGGCAGAGCATGGGAGATGCCGCCCCGCCCAGCATCAGCGTCAACATGTCCCGCAGCCAGCTCGTGCTGCCCGATCTTCCCGAGACCATCCGGCAGATTCTCGAGCAGACGGGCATGAAGCCTGCGTGCCTGCACCTGGAGGTCACCGAAAGCGCCGTGATGAAGGACGTCGCGGCGGCGACCCGGATCCTGCGCGCGATCAAGGCGGTCGGCGTCATGCTCGACATGGACGACTTCGGCACGGGGTACTCCTCGCTGGCCTGCCTGCACGCGTTCCCCATCGACGTCCTGAAGATCGACCGCTCGTTCATCGCCAACATCGACCGCGGGCGGGATTTCGCGGCCATGGTCCACGCCGTGACCCAGTTGGCGCGCAACCTGGAGATCCGGGTGGTCGCCGAGGGCATCGAGACCATGGACCAGCTTCTCATCCTCCAGTCGCTGGACTGCGAGTTCGGGCAGGGATACCTCTTCAGCAAGCCGCTCCCGGCGGACCAGGTCGCCCGGTTCCGAGTCCAGCCCGGGGTGTTGCCGGGACAGGCGGCCGCGCTTATTGGGAGTGCGGCGGCCTGACACCCCACTCCAGAATACGTGTAAACACTTATTATGCGGTGCCCCATCGATGCCGAATCTCCACATATCGCCGTTACGCCATTTGGCGGGAAAAGGGATCCCTATGGAAACGTCAGCCGTTCTCGAACGACATGAGGCGACGAAAAGCAAGGGTGGAAAGTACCTGACCTTCGCGCTGGGCAAGGAGGAGTACGGGCTGGAGATTCTCAAGGTCCGGGAAATCTTCGGCTACATGGAGATCACCGCCATTCCGCGGACCCCGGCGCATGTCAAAGGGGTCATCAACCTCCGCGGACAAGTCATGGCGGTGGTGGATCTGCGGGCCAAGTTCGGCATGGAAACCGCCGAGCGCACCGAGCAGACCTGCGTCATCGTGGTGGAGATCCACCGCGGCGGCCGCAAGGTCTGCACCGGAATCATCGTGGACCACGTTTCGGAAGTCCTCGAAGTCCCCGGCGACAAGATCGAAGATGCGCCGAGTTTCGGGTCGTCGGTCGATTCCGACTTCATCCTCGGCATGGGCAAGATCGGGGATTCGGTGAAGATCCTCCTCGATATCGAGAAGGTGCTCGACGGGGACGAAGCCGACGCACTCGTCAACTAATAGATTAACGACATTCGACCATCAAAAGGATTCAGAAAGGGAAACATCATGCAACTGACAATTGGGAAACGGATCATCGTGGGTTCCACGGTAGCGGTGCTGATCACGGCCGGGCTGGGCCTCTTCGCCTATCTGCGGTTCAACGCCATCAGCGAGCGCACGCAATTTCTCTCGCAGGTAAGCCTGCCGGACACGGCGGCCTCGCTGAAGCTGGAGTCGCTGACCCGGCGTAACTGCGTGTTGGCGCTTCGGCACATGGTCAGCGGCGAAAAGGAGAAGATGAAGCAGATCGAAGCGGACTTGCAGGGCAATCGCCAGCAGTGCGCCGAACTGCTCAAGCAGCTCGAAGAACATATCCGCAGCGAAGAAGGCCGGCGGCTGTTCGGCACCATCGGCCCGATTCGCCAGCAGTTCACGGCCACGACTGATAAAGTCATGACCCTGAGCCGCGAGACGAAGACCAAAGAAGCCGAGGCGCTTTTCGGAGCGGAACTCGAGCCGCTGTACGCCAAGTACATCGAAGCCGTGCAGGCGCTGGCTGAATTCAAGAAGAGCCAGGGTTTTACCAACGGCAAGGAGGCGGACAGCGCCGTGGCGTCGGGCAAGACCGGCGTGATCGTGGCGCTGGGCCTGGCCATTCTGGTCAGTAGCATCATTTCCTTCCTCGTCGTCCAGTCAATCAATCAGGCTTTGACCCGGTTGGCCGACACGCTGGCGGCCGGCGCCGACCAGACCGCTTCCGCGGCCGGGCAGGTCTCGGCCTCCAGTCAGTCGCTGGCCCAGGGCGCCAGCGAACAGGCCGCCTCTCTCGAGGAAACCAGTTCCTCGTTGGAGGAGATGTCCAGCATGACCAGGAAAAACGCCGAGAGCGCCCAGCAGGCCGCCGGCCTGTCGGCCGAGGCCAAGCACGCCGCCGATCAGGGCAATCAGGCTATGGACAAGATGTCCGCGGCCATCAACGAGATCCAGAAGAGCGCGGCCGCGACCGCCAAGATCATCAAGGTGATCGACGAGATCGCCTTCCAGACCAACCTCTTGGCCCTCAACGCCGCCGTCGAGGCTGCTCGGGCGGGTGAGGCCGGCAAGGGCTTCGCGGTGGTTGCGGAAGAAGTGAGAAACCTGGCGATGCGCTCCGCCGAGGCCGCCAAGAACACCTCGGCCATGATCGAGGAGTCGGTGCAGAACGCCAAGAACGGCGTGGCCATCACCACCGAGGTGGCCAAGAGCCTGCAGGAGATCACCGGCGCCGCCACCAAGGTCAATGCCCTGGTGGGCGAGATCAGCGCCGCCAGCCAGGAGCAGACCACCGGCATCGACCAGGTCAACAAGGCCGTCGGCCAGATGGACAAGGT
>JBIOJL010000080.1:0-16815 GCA_044450885.1 Tepidisphaerales bacterium | reverse complement strand
TAGTCGGCCAGAAACGGCATCGCGAACGGTCGGACCCATTTGGGCCCGTCGTCGATTTCGACGGCATACGCCCAGGATTTGGCGTACTTGAAGGTGCAGATTTCGGCCGTCGGCGTCTTGTCGCCGGGGCCGGGTTGCCAGGTCCAGGTCCACTCCGCGGCCGAGGCGGAGATGGAAACGAGCCACAGGGATATGATGCTCAGATGGAATATGTTCTTCACGATGACCTCAGTACGGACCTACGGCTTCGTTCCTTGCTGCACGATCCAGACCGGAAAGCCGCGTCCCGGATGCGAACGCCGCCGAAGGATCCAGAATGCGGGTGCGACCGACGACAGCGCGGCCGCCCACCAGAGGCTGAAATGGCCCTCGGGCAACTTCAGCCAATGATTCGGCCGGCCCCACTTTGCGTCCTTCGCGGCGAGTTCCATTTTGGCTGGGGAGTGCGCACTGGTGCCGAATTCAGGAAGAGGTTCAAGCAACGCGATGCGGAAGTCCCAGCCCTGGCGGAAGACGACCACCTCTTTGTTGCCGATGGCAAGAACGGGATCGAGCACGGGGCACTCCGACCGCGCGACCCAGACAACCGCCGCCACGCAGCTTGCGGCAATCGCGATGGAGAGGAGGAGGGCGAGAATGAGCATCCGGTGAGGCACGAGCGGCATTATACACGGCCAATCACTGGCCAGTGCCGCAACCCGGCAAGACGCGCCCGCCCGCCGCGACGGCCAGGGACAGGTCGCGGAAGGTACGCAGTCCCGCGAACTCGACACTCGCCGGCGGCACGCAGCGAGCGGCGATCCAGAGGCCGAGGTAAGCAAACCCGGTCACGATCGCTGAGAGCACTGTCAGCACATGGAGACCGGCGCAGGTCCCGATCACCATCCCGACCCAGGATAGAGCAAATCCACAGCCGCAGCCGTAGTAAAGCGGCGCGCTTATCTTAACAGTTGGCAGTGCGCCTGGCGCCAATTTTGACACCTCGCCGAGAAACACCCCGGGATAGTGGCGCGTGTATTCCGCCAGTGGCGTGGACGGGGCAATTTCGCCCGCGTCGGCACCAGCGGCGGCCAGATACGAGCGGATCGTGAGGAACGCCCCGGCCGGAATGCACTCGTCACCCAGCAACCGCCACGCACGCACGCGAGGAACCTTGGCATGCCGGGTCAACAGTTCGCACACGTCGCGCAATTTGTGGTCCTTCGCCGGTTCGAGCACGCCGCGCCACTGTTCGAGCGGGATGTCGACCGACCACCAGACATTCATCGCCTCGGCCAATCGCCGCCAGCCGAGGAGGTCGCACGCCTGCCGCCAGTCCCTGATAGTGGACTCGTGGGTCAACGAGGCCTCCGGGTCGGCTTCGGGGTCGTGAGTGCATTGCTGGCGATGTCTATCGCGGAGGATCGCCAGAATGTCATCCGGCGTGGCATCGACGTAGATTGGTGGGTAGTGTTCGTTCATGGCTTGGTCTCCGGTGCCTGCTGCTTCGCCAACTGCGCCTTGAACTCCGGCAGGGCCTTCCGCTCAACGTGTCCGTCCATACACGCCACGTTGATCCGGCCATCACGGGCAAACTCGACCTTCTCGTGCAGCAGGATGCACTGCGACGCCGGCCGGATTCCCGATATCCGATATGCCTTCCCCGTCGCCGGGTCGGTCTTTCCCGCATAGACGTACACATAGTCGCTTTCGGCATCCAGGTTCTGCGGATTCGGCAGCGGCCGCTTGTTGGCCGGGTGACGAAAGACCTTCGGTGCCTTCACATGCGACATACATTTCCTCCCGGTGAACCTACGCGACGACGCTGAGAAACGTACGGCCCGATGCAAGGGTCTTGGCGCAGGTCATGGCCTGATTCTAACCTCTGCGCCGATTTTGGGGAGGGGAGTGCCGTGGTCGCGCTCCAGCCCGGAGGCGAAAGGAGCGTTCTTCCGCCCCTCCCTGGGATACGGGGCGGAATGCTCACGCGACACCGACCACGGGTTGCGGCGGCTGGCGCCGCCTGCACCCGTGGCTACAATCCGTCGCCCCTCCGGGGCTCGGGCGTAGTTGGTCATCCGCCCGTCTTCTTTGTGGTCCTTCGTGGCACTTCGTGGGCAAGAATCGTGTGGGAGTGTCTGTCCTATTTCACGGTGGCTTTGGCCGCGGCGGTCCCGGCGGTAAGCACGTCGAAGATGCCGGTCGTCTGGGCGGCTTCGAGTTTGTACTGGCCCAGGAAACCATGGAAAGTCACTTTGCCGGAGGCGTCAGTCGTGCCCTTCACCTCGGCCGTCCACCACTCGCCCTTGATCTTCCTGATGAGCGATTCGTACGCCGGCTTGGGGGTCATGTCGGCGCGGATCAGACCGGCGGGGGCGCCGAGCCAGGCGCCGCGGTCGGAGAAGTCCCACCAGGTGATCGCCTGGACGGCCGGGTGCGAGAAGAGCGTGGTGTAGAACTCGACCACCTGCTGTTCCTGGCGCTTCTCATCCTCGAGCGTGCTGGGCCAGTCGTCGTGCCGCGGGCCGTTCCAGCGGACGTCGTTGCGAATCTTGCCGGAGGTGATGGTCGCTTCGGTGAAGTTCAGCGGCTTGCCGAACTTGGCGAAGCGCTCGCAGATGTCCCAGGTGCGCTTGGCGCCCCAGACGCCGGAGTGCTGGTGGCACTGGATGCCGATGACGTCGATGGGCAACCCGGCGTCGAGGCATTCGCGAATCAGCTTCTCGTACTGGGCGCTGGTGTCGTAGTCGTTCAGGAGCAGCGTGGCCTTGGGGTTGGCCGCGCGGGCGGCGGCGAAGCACTGCTTGAGCAGTTCGAGGCGACCAAGCTTGGTGCAGAGTTCGGGAATGCGCGTCGGCTCGCTGGTGTATTTGGGCATGCTGACAGCTTCGTTGACCACGTCCCAGGTGTCGATCTTGCCGGCAAATCCCGACACTTCGCGGGTGATGCGGGCGAGTTGGAGTTTCTGGATGTCGTCGAGGGGGCGGTCCTTCAGCCAGCCGGGGAAGACCTGCTGCCAACAGAGCGGGTGGCCTTTGGTGCGGATACCGTGGGCGTTGCACCAGTCGGCCATGGCCGCCAGCCGGGCAGCGCCGGTATTTCCCTCGGTTCGCTCATAGGCGCCCCAGTAGAAGCCCAGCGTGCCGAAGTTGAGCAGGTCGGTGTAGCGCAGCTGGTATCCCTTCTGCACGTCGGATGCATCGGCGGGATTGAGGGCGAAGATGTTGCTGCCGAAGAGGAACTTGTGGGCTGTCTGGCGGATGACGACGGGCGCGTTGGCCAGCGGTTTACCCGCTGCATCGGTGATCGTCAGGGTGACTTCGGCGGTACGGTGCTTCTGGATGCGTTCCTTGATGGCGTCGGGCGACAGATCGTCGGCGGCCAACGAGGCGAATGCGATCAACAGGCCGGCGAGAATTCCACAGGTGCGGGCGATGTTCATGTCTGGGCTCCTCGACTCTCTATAGTCGTTCGTTCGGCGGGAGTTGTCAGGCGACCGCAGTGGAAGTGACGCGTGCGTGGCAATGGAAATCCCGATTCATGATTTGACTTGGCCCGGAATCGCCGCCTATATACCAGTAGCCGAGTACTGATGCTGATTTCGAAATGGAGGTTGGCTATGGTCGGGAATTCTCATGGCGGTGGTTTGCGCAGTGGCTTGGTGGTTCTGGCGGTGGCTTGTCCATTGGCGGCATCGTGGCCGGCCCGGGCCGGCTCGATCTTTCTCACGGGCCACGACCCCGATTTCCACGCCTTTGTGGGCGGCAACACGGCCGGGGCCATCGATATCAACCGGACGGCCATCGGTTACGTCACCAATCCCACGTACAACCCGTACAACGTGGCCGGGGCCAAGTTTCTCTTCGTCGAGAGCAGCATTAGCCCTCCCGGCGGGCACATCGACGGGGAGAACGGACTCATCGCCAGCGGCTATGTGGCGGGAACCGACTACGTTCGGGTCAATGCCAGCGGCTTGAACGCAGCCCTGAACCAGCTTGGCACTACTTACGATGCGATCGTGGTCGCTTCCGACTTCGGCGGGATCCTCACTCAGGCCGAACTGAATATTCTCGATGCGCGATCCGCCGACATCATCAACTTCCTCAACAACGGCGGCGGACTGTATGCCATGGCCGAAAGCGACAGTGGCGCCGGGCTCACTCCCAGCGGCGGGTTCTTCGGGTTCCTGCCATTTGTCGTCACCAGCGCCCAGCTCAACCAGAGCGAAGTGGGCAACACCGTGACTCCCTTTGGCATTTCGCTGGGCCTGGCCAATACCGACGTCAACGGCAACGCCTCCCACAACATCTTCACCAGCGCCTCCGGCATGAACGTGGTTGATAATGATTCGGCCGGCCACATCCTCAGCCTGGCCGTTCGTTCGCAGATTACTTCCGGTGGCGTGGTTCCGCTTCCGGCGGCGGCATGGGGTGGGATGTTACTCATGGCCGGCATGGTTGCCGCCCATTTCCTGAAGCGGAACAGGCGGACGGCCTGAAAGCGACCCGGCAGGTTCCGCATCCACTCCCGAAGCGGTCGTCTGCGCGTGGCAGCTTCAGATCTGGAATCTCAAGGACGCAAGCGGATGCGGCTGGTGAGGATCCATGGGACCATATTGTCCAGCAACGGCTGAATTCCGCATCCAAGGCGGTGGCGCTGGTAGGTGAGGATCGCCAAGCCGTCCCTGTCCGCCCCACAGCGGCGGTTTCGGCGAAACCACCCCACCGTTGCCGGCAAAAACAATGGGCACCGCCATGCCAGATGATTCTCGCCAAAGGATGGCCAGCGAGGACGCTGGCCCCACTTTGAAAAAAAGCCCACGGCTCGGCCGGGGGCTTTGGGGTTGCATGATGTTGAACTCGCCGCACTATGCCGATTCGCGCCGCCGTTCGGGGAGGGTGGCGAACAGGTTGCGCTTGCCCTCGATCACCGCTTCGTCGAAGACATACTTGCCGCCCTGGGGCTGGTCGGGCAGGCGGTACATCACTTCGAGCATGATCTCTTCGCAGACGGCGCGCAGCGCTCGTGCGCCGGTGTCGCGCTTGATGGCCCGCTGGGCAATCAGGCGCAGGGCGCCGGGGGTGAACTCCAGGTCCGCGCCTTCCATGCGGAAGAACTTCTGATACTGCCGCACCAGGGCGTTCTTGGGTTCGGTGAGGACGGAAATCAGCGTGCGCTCGTCCAGCGGATCGAGCGTGGCGGCCAGGGGGAGGCGGCCGACGAACTCGGGGATCATGCCGAACTCGACCAGGTCTTCGGGCTGCACCTGGCAGAGCAGGTGGGCCCGCTCGTCGGCGGTCTCGAATTTCTCCAATTCCGAGCCGAAGCCGATCTGGCGTTTGCCCAGGCGCTTGCGGATGATGTGTTCGAGGCCGACGAAGGTGCCGCCGCAGATGAAAAGGATCTGCGAGGTGTCCATCTGGATGTACTGTTGTTCGGGGTGCTTGCGACCGCCCTGGGGCGGGATGTTGCTGACGGTGCCTTCGAGCATCTTCAGCAAAGCCTGCTGCACGCCTTCGCCGCTGACGTCGCGAGTGATGGAGACGTTGTTCTGGGTCTTGCCGATCTTGTCGATTTCGTCGATGTAGATGATGCCGCGCTGGGCGGATTCCAGGTCGTAGTCGGCGTTCTGGAGCAGGCGGAGGAGGATGTTCTCGACGTCCTCGCCGACGTAGCCGGCCTCGGTGAGGGTGGTGGCGTCGCCGATAGCGAAGGGGACGTTGAGGACCTTGGCCAGCGTGCGGGCGAGCAGGGTCTTGCCGCTGCCGGTGGGTCCGATAAGCAGGACGTTGGATTTGTCCACCTCGACGTCGCCGTGCTCGGCGGCCTTGTCGGCGATGGTCAGGCGCTTGTAGTGGTTGTGGACGGCGACGGCCAAGGCCTTCTTGGCGTACTCCTGGCCGATGACGTATTGGTCGAGGAATTCCTTGATCTGCCTCGGTGCAGGGATGGCGCCGACGGGGTGGGTCGAGGCGCTGGAGAGCTTGCGCTTCTCCTGGCGGATGATATTGTGCGCCAAGTCGACACAGTTGGCGCAGATGTAGACGTCGGACGGGCCCTCAACCATGGGCCCGACGTCTCTGGAGCTTTTGCCGCAGAATGAGCAAGTCGTCACGCGTCGTCCTCGGAAAGCTGTGTTTCCGTTGCCGTTTCCATTCCCATAGCCGTTGGTCGGACTGGTTCCGTTGCCTCCGGTCCGGTTTGTGGTCGTCGCCATGCGCCGCTGCCTCTCAACAAAAAGGTAAGCACCGGGCGAACACGACGGCAAACCGGTGCATTTTATCGTCTTTGCAGCCGACGATCAAACCACCGGCCTCACCAAATCTTCATCGGCCGGTTATCGGTCGGATCGTCAGAATTTGCACTTATTCCTTCGGCGGAACTTTCCGGGCCGCCTCGCCGGCCCGCATGGACGCCAGCATGGCGCTCTTGGCCCGCTCGAACTCCTCTTCCGACATCTTGCCCTGGCGTCGCAGCTCGCGCAGGTCGGACAGGGTGAACCCGCCCGAAGGGTTGTCGTCCTGAACGTTGAGCCTGCGTCTGACCCAGGCGACCAGCACGCAGCCGACGACGATGAGCACCACCAGGACCAGCAGCCAGACGAATATCGAGCTGACATCGTGCTGCGCGAGCCACATTCGCGTCTCCGTGCCGTTGGTCTGCGGTCTGGATGATACGGCGCGGGGGCAACGGCGGCAATTGAAAACTACTGCATTCGCGCCTGCGGCCACGTCCCAATAAATCGCCCGTCCCAATACTGCAAGCCATGTCGCATCCGGCGGAAATCGGCCTATAATGGCGGCCTATGGCCAAGAAGACGCAGACGCCGCCGAAGAGCTATGAAGAGGCCGTGCAGGAACTCCAGCAGATCATCGCGGAGATCGAGCGCGGCGAGATCGGGCTCGAAGACGTTCTCTCCCGCTACGAACGTGGCCATTTTCTCCTGCAGTTCTGCCAGCAGACGCTGACGGCGGGCGAGAAGCAGATCGAGCTGATCGCCAAGTCGCCGGACGGCGCCCTCAAGACCGAGCCCTTGCCCGAACAGCCGTGACTCGTTTGCGGAGGAACACCGTGAGCCAGACCGAACACCCCGCCATGCAAATCCTCAGGCAGACGTCCGAACAACTCGACGCGTTCTTCAACTCGCTGCCGGCCCGCTGCGCCGGCGCGCCCATGAGCCTGCTGCGGAGCATCCACTACTCGCTCGGCGCCGGCGGCAAGCGGCTGCGCCCGGCGCTGGTGCTGGAGAGTTTCCGCGCCTGCGGCGGAGCGGTGGCGCGCCTGGCGTCGGCGACGGCCGCCGCCGCCGCCATCGAACTGATCCACACGTTCTCGCTGGTCCACGACGACCTGCCGGCGATGGACGACGACGACCTGCGCCGCGGGCGGCCGACCAACCACAAGATATTCGGCGAGGCGGTTGCCATTCTCGCCGGCGACGCCATGACCATGATGGCGTTCGAGATCATCGCTGCCGATGCGCAGGCGGTGCTGGTCCCCGCGCTGATCCGCGAGCTGGCGGCGGCGTCCGGGCCGGTGGGCATGATCGGCGGGCAGGTGTTGGACATCGAAGGCGAGAACAAGTGCCTGCTGCTGGTGGAACTCCAGGAACTGCACCGCCGCAAGACCGGGGCGCTGCTGACCTGTGCCGCGCGGATGGGCGCCATCGCCGCCGGTGCCCCGGCCGGCACACTGCGGCAGATCACCGATTTCGGCGGGCACCTGGGCCTGGCGTTCCAGATCGTCGACGACATACTCGACGAAACGAGCACGCCCGAACAACTTGGCAAGGCCACCCAGAAGGACCGCCACGCCGGCAAGAACACGTATCCGACGCTGCTCGGCCTGGACGAGAGCCGCCAGCAGGCGGCGCTCGAGCTCGAGCAGGCGCTCGCCTGCATTGGGCCGCTGGGGCCGCGGGCGGAGGCGCTGCGGAATATTGCGCGGTTTGTGGTGGAACGCGAGGTGTGAAGATGGTTCAAGGGTTCAAAGGTTCAAGAGTTCAAGGGTGAAATATGAAGCTGCCGATCACGGCCGGACTGATGCTGCTGGCAACTCTCGCTGGCGCGGAGCCGCCGGCGAATTCTCTGGATGCGTACAACGTCGTCTGGACGTCGCCGAGCCGCGACTCGTCCGGGTCGATGCCGTTGGGCAACGGCGATGTGGGGCTGAATGTCTGGATGGAGCCTTCCGGCGATCTGGTGTTCTATCTCTCCAAGACCGACGCCTTCAGCGAGAACGGACAGTTGCTGAAGCTCGGGCGCGTGCGCGTCAAGCTGGATCCCAATCCACTCGCGGCCGGCGCGCCGTTCCGGCAGGAACTGAAACTCGCATCGGGTACCATCGAGTTCTCCATCGGCCAGCCGGCCACCACACTGCGGGTGTGGGTTGATGCCAACCGGCCGGCAGTGCATGTGGATGTTCGTTCGGCTGCGCCGACTTCGCTGACCGCTTCGCTGGAACTGTGGCGCAACAAAGCAGAGCCATTGCCCAAGGAGCGAAGTTCCGCCATTCGCGAACTCGAAGGCTCGCCCCAGCCGGTCATCATCGACCCGGACACCGTCCTGCCTGCGAAGGACAACCGCCTGGTCTGGTTCCACCGCAACGCCCGTTCCACGTATTCGCAGGTGCTGGAGAACCAGCACCTCAAGCCGCTGTTGGAGAAACACCCCGATCCGCTTCTCGGCAAGACGTTCGGTGCGTGCATGCTCGGCAGCGGTCTTGCCGCCGCTGATGGCCGCACGCTTCGTTCTGCCCAGCCGGGCACAACGCACTCGCTGCGCATCCACGTTCTCTCGGCCCAGACGCCCGGTGCCGAAGCCTGGAGCGGGAAGCTCGCCGACCTCGTGCGGCAGAGCGAATCTACGCCTGATGCCGACGCCTGGGTCCAGCACCAGAAATGGTGGAGCGATTTCTGGAACCGGAGCTGGGTCTTCATCTCCGGCAAGGACCCGATCCCTGCCACCGCCACGGCCGGCGCGACGGCCGCCAACACGCTGCCCGTCCGCGTCGGCGCCGACAGCAATGGCCAGAACCGTTTTCGCGGCAAGATCGGCCAGGTCCGCATCTGGTCGGCGGCGCTGGATGACCGCCGCGTCGAAGAACTCGCGAAGCTCGATCGCGTGAAGTCGGCGGGCACCTCGCCGGAGCTTATCGCGGAATGGCCGCTCGAACGAGCCGGCGACAGCCCGAACCTCAAGGCCGTGGGCAACATCAGCTATGCCGACGCGGCCGCCGTGTTCGACGGAAATGGCCACCTCGAAATGCCCCACGATCCGCGTTTCAATCTCGACGGTTCCTTCACGCTCGAAGCCTGGATCGCCCCCGAGGTTCTCGGCGGTGGCGGCGCGCGCATCCTCGACAAGTGCCCCGTCGCGACGGCCAACGGCTGGACGTTCGACACCCATCCGGGTAACTCGCTGCGCCTGATCACCTCGGCCGCGACGATCGGCGCGCCGGCGAAACTTCCGCCGAAACAGTGGTCGCACGTGGTCGCCGTGCGCGACGCCGGGGCGGGCACGCAGGCGCTGTATCTCAATGGCCGGCGGCTCTCGGGCGACGATTCCAAGCCCAAGGATTCGCCCGACCTCACGCCGGCCCAGATCGTCACGCGCGGATACATTCTGCAGCGGTTCATCGCCGCCTGCGCCGGCCGGGGCCCGCTGCCGATCAAGTTCAACGGCTCCATCTTCACCGTCGATCACCTGAAGGACCCCGACTTCCGCGCCTGGGGCGGCTGCTACTGGTTCCAGAACACCCGGCTGGCCTACTGGCCGATGCTGGCCGCGGGCGACTTCGAGATGATGCGCCCGTTCTTTGAAATGTATCGCAAGGGACTGCCGCTGGCGATCGACCGCACGCGCCTATACTACGGCCACGCCGGCGCCTGCTTTCCCGAGACCATGTACTTCTGGTGTACGCCCTGCAACCCCGACTTCGGCTGGGGATACAAAGGTCCCGAGACCGTCAATGGCTACATCAAGTATTACTGGTCCGGCGGCATCGAACTGACCGCCATGATGCTCGACTACTACGACATCACGCAGGACCGCGACTTCGCCGGCGGAACGCTCCTGCCCGTGGCCGACGCCGTCACCACGTTCTTCGACCAGCACTGGAAACGCGACGCCTCGGGGAAGATTCGCTTCGATCCGGCCGCGTCACTGGAGACCTGGCACGCGGCCACCAATCCGACGCCCGAGATCGCCGGCCTGCGGTTCATCCTGCCCCGATTGCTTGCTCTGCCGAGTGACCTCACCACCGACGCGCAGCGGGCCATGTGGAAGAAGACGCTCGCCGATCTGCCGGCGATTCCCCTGGGCGAGAAGGCGGGCCGGCACGTCATCCTCCCAGCCGAGAAATTCGACCGGCGGAGCAACAGCGAGAATCCCGAACTCTACGCGGTCTTCCCCTATCGCATGTACGCCCCCGACAAGCCTGGGCTGGAAATCGCCCGCGATACCTTCGCCGTCCGCACCAACCGCCACAACCACGGCTGGTGTCAGGACAGCATCCAGGCCGCGTGCCTGGGTCTGGGCAATGAGGCCGCCAACATGGTCGCCCCGCGGGCCGCCCACAGCCACACCGGCAGCCGCTTTCCGGCATTCTGGGGACCGAATTTCGACTGGGTTCCCGACCAGGACCACGGCTCGAACATTCTCACGACGGTCCAGTGCATGCTGCTCCAGACTGATGGCCGGAAGATACTGCTGTTGCCGGCGTGGCCGAAGCAGTGGGATGTGGACTTCCGCCTGCATGCGCCGTATCAGACGACGGTCGAAGGCCAGGTGCGCGGCGGCAAGCTGATCGAGTTGAAGGTGACGCCGGAGGCGCGACGGGCAGACGTGGTGATCGGCGGCCTTTAGGGTTCAAGAGTTCAAGGGTTCAAAGGTTCAAGGGTGGCAGATGGCGGATGCGGTGAAGAACTTTGAAGACTTGGCCGTCTACCAGCGGGTTCGACCGGACTCGGTTTCGGCCCCAGCGGGGCCGCGGTCTGTAGCCACGGGTGCAGCGCAGCCCGCCGCAAGGCGGGCGGAGCGCAACCCGTGGAAGATGTCTTCGTCGATCAGACCCGCCCCGAAGGGGCGGAGGAAACGTCGAGGCATGCGGCCAATCAATGGGAGATCTGCCTTCGCCCCGCCGGGGCGAAGAGAGAAAACGAGAGTGACCGCCTTCCACGGGTTGCGCGACGCCCAGAGCGGCGCCGCTCCACCCGTGGCTACAATCGGCGGCCCCGGTGGGGCCAGGAAACACTCTCGCAGAGTGGTCCCGCACCCCATCCCGGCGACCTTCCAACACAACGGCCTGAGCAGTCAGACCCATGAATTTATTGGCGCGCCAACATGACCGAACCAATCACACCCCGCCCCGATCCGCACCGCCCCTTCCCCTGGCTGCCCATCATCCTGGGCGCGCTGATCGCCACGCTGGCCTACCGCTGGTTCTTCGACCGCGGGACGCCGGCCGTGGATCCGCGGCCGGTGACGCCGCGCGGCGACCTGGCTTCCGACGAGAAATCCACCATCGCCATCTTCAAACGCGCCAGCCCGTCCGTCGTTTACATCACCACGGCCACCACGCGCCTGGATATCTGGACCCGCAACATCCAGGAAAGCCCTCAGGGTTCCGGCTCCGGATTCGTCTGGGACGACGCCGGGCACATCGTCACCAACGTCCACGTGATCCAGAATGCCAGCTCCGCCAGCGTCACGTTTTCCGACCACGGCACCTACCCGGCGACCCTCGTCGGCGTCGCCCCGGACAACGATCTGGCCGTGCTGCGCGTGAACATCGGGAAAGACAAGCTGCATCCCATCGACGTCGGCACTTCGCACGACATGCAGGTCGGCCAGCGCGTCTTCGCCATCGGCAACCCCTTCGGCTTCGACCAGACGCTCACCACCGGCATCGTCTCCGCCATCGGGCGCACCATCAAGACCGAGGGCGGGCGGCCGATCGAGGATGTCATCCAGACCGACGCCGCCATCAACCCCGGCAACTCGGGCGGCCCGCTGCTCGACTCGGCCGGGCGGCTCATCGGCGTCAACACCGCGATCTTTTCCCCCACCGGATCGTCGGCCGGCATCGGCTTTGCCATCCCTGTGGACACCGTGCAACGTATCGTTCCGCAACTGATCAAGACCGGCCGGGTGATCACGCCGCAACTGGGCGTCTCCTTCTTCGACAATCGCGTCACGCGGCAGCTCCGCATCAACGGGCTGCTCATTCGCGACGTTCATCCCGGCACTCCGGCCGAAGCCGCCGGCCTCCGCGGCACGCGCCGCACCGCGACCGACTACGTTCCCGGCGACGTCATCATGGCCATCGACGGGCGAAAGCTCGCCAACACCGACGATTTCGTGCTGGCCATTTCCCGCTACAAGCCCGGCGACAAGGTGACGCTGACGATCCAGCGCGAAGGCCAGACCATGCAGATCCCCGTGCAACTTGGCAAGCCGGAGTGAATCGAAGGATGAACGATGAATGATGAACGATGAACTGAATCCTTCGCTGTTGATGCCGAAGCCGTTGCCTCTTCAGCCTTCATCGTTCACCATTTCCGTCATGTCCAACGCTTGATTGTTCATCCTTCATCGTTCATCCTTCATCCTTCCCGGTGCCTTTCCTCCCCGTCATCCTCGTCGTCTTCGCCCTGCTGGGCATGGTGGCGATTCTCTGGCTGCGCGGGCTCTACGATTTCCGCATCGTGGTCACGGCCAGGGGGATCGACTTTGTTGGCCGGTTCCCCGCCCGCCACCGCGCCGATGTCGCCGACTTCCTCGAGCAGAACATCACCGCCCGCCCCGTGCTGATTCTCGGCCGCTGGCAGGCCGGCCGGATCCTCCGCATCAGTTTCCGCGGTTCCGTTACCCCCGGCGTCCAGCAGCGCATCCGCAATTTCCTCGTCCTGACCGTGAAGGCGCCGCAGTAAGGCTCAGAACAGCAGCGGCTTGCCGAGCTTGCGGCGGAGGACCTGCATCTGGCCGAGGTGCATGGCGGTGTGCGCGGGGAAGAGATGGACGACGTGGCCGACGGTGGGGAAGAACTTCCGCATCTGCTCGGGAGCGGGCTTGGCCAGTTGTTCGGGCGTCAGGGTCTTCACCCACGCGGCGGTTTTGGCGCGGACACTGGCACACAAGCCGAGCAATTCGGCCTTGCTGCCGAGGGCGGCCGGATCGTCGCTGGACGCGGTGGCCTTGGTGTAGCGCTCGGCGAAACCGGCGGGCAGGTCGATCACGGACCGCCCGGCACAGCCGTTGACCATCTGGGCCTCGGAGGAGGCGAGGTGGCCGAGTTGCCAGGCGACGTTGTTGGCCTTGGGCACCGGGCGGGCGTAGAACTCGGCATCACTGAAATCGGCGAGGGTCATCTGGAGCATTCCGAGATTTCCGGTGAGCACTTCGGCGAGAAGATCGAGCTGCGACATTGTCTCTCCTGGTTAATGGACTGCTGGAAGTATAGCCAGTAATCGGTGATCGGTCATCGGTATTACCGATCACCGTTCACCGATGACCGATCACTCGGTATTGGTCCGACGCGACCCCAGATCAGGGCGACGACGAGCATCCAGCCGACGGCCAGGGCGATGCCGAGGCCGATCAGCGATCTTCCGCGTGAAGCCAGCGACTCGGCGTAGGCCAACTCCTTCTCCTTGCGTTCGCGCAGGGCGGCCTCCTGGGCACGCTTCGTTTTTCGCACCCACCGGGCGCAGGATTCGATGTTCGCCGCGGTGAGGGCCTCCTTGCGAAAACCGGCGATCAGCAACTGCGCTTCGGCGTCCTTCATCTCCGCCGGCGACAACGGGACGTCGTCGGGCGGGATCACCCAGATCTCCACAACCCGGATCTTCGCCGGCTCCCGTACCAGTTTCAGCCCGACCCACAGCGGCTTGGCCGCCGCGGCCAGGGCGCACAGGGTCATCACCAGCAGGCAGATGCGTTGGAAGTTGAAGCTTCGCATAGTAGGACAGACATTCATTCTTGTCTGTCATCCAATAAGCGCTCCTGCCGGTCGTACGACAGACATTCCTGTCTGTCGCGTCCACCTAATGCGCGAACAACGGCACGATGTACACCTTCACGAACGCATACACCAGCGAAATTCCGGCGACGATGATCGACGCCCAGAGCGTGATCTTGATGATCCGCAGCCGGTTGGCCACCTCCTTGTCGCGCCATTCGGCCAGGCGGCGGTCGATCTCGTCGAGCTTCTTGTCGATACGCGTCTCGATTTCGTCCAGCTTCTCCTTGAGATACGAGTCGGCCGTCCGCTTGATGCGCCCGGCCAGTCCGCCCAGAAGCCCGGCTTCCTCAATCTCGTCCTTGAGCGTGCCGGCGCGGGAGACATCCATCGAACCCGGCGGCGCGGGCGTGCCCGCGGCCTCGGGCGGCGGGAGAGACTTGTGTTCTTCCTCGGTCTTCTCCCCCTCGCCGAGCATGTTGGAAACGATCGAGCCCAGCCAGCGGCGTTTTTTGCGGGCCAGTTTCGCCAGCCAGCCCTCCTGTTTCTTGAGTTTGCCGATCAGCTTGTCCGCCGTGTCGGAGGAATCGACCTCGACGCCGCGGAGCACCGCCAGCACCGCCAGCCCCTGCGGCGAAAGCCCGTCGAAGCGCATGGATTTGATGCGGACGATTTCCTGGGCGATGGTCAGGTTGTCGGCCGGCTGCGCCAGCGGCCGGCGGCCCCAGCGGATCACATCCAGCATGGCTTCGCGGTCCATGGCGGCGATGGCGTCGCGCTGCTGCCGGACCGCCAGCGCCAGCCGCAGGGGCGTGCCATAGCGGCCGGATTCCAGGCCGATGGATTCGGCCAGGAGGCGCAGCTCGTCGGCCGGCATGGCGGCGAGTTCCGGGGAGACGGGTTGTTCAGGTGTTTCGGGCATGGATGACTTTGTGCGTGTTTTCGCGGGCCTGATCGTACGCCCGCTCGATATCGGTCATGACATACTGCGCCTTGCACATCAGGGCGAAGGCGACGGACAGCAACAGACAGATCAGCAGTTCGCCCCAGAAGGTGCGGAACTTCATTCGCAGCGCCGCGACGATGATGTATCGCCGCACCATCGCGACGTAGCGGTCGCTGGAGCTCAGCCAGACATACCAGGTCCAGGCCGACTGGACCGTCAGCACGGTGCAATAGACGGTGACGACCCAGGCCAGCAGCCAGCGGTAGAGAGTGAAGAGGTCGACGTCGGGCATATCATGCCGCCTGCGGGTTCGGCTCGGGGTGGTCGCTCTCGCCGACATCGGCCGAGTTTCCGCCGAAGAGCAGCGAGCCGATCCGCACCATGGTGGCGCCTTCGAGGATCGCCTCTTCGAAGTCGTTGCTCATCCCCATGGAGAGATGCCGCAGGTGCCCGCCGCCGATCTTGTTCCACTTCATCTCCTCGAAGATCTCGCGCATGCGGGCGAAGACGCGGCGGATCTCGTCCTTGTTGTCCGTCAGGGGCGCCATCGTCATCAGGCCGACAAGCTGCAGGTTGGGCATGGTGTCGAGCTGCTCGGCCAGGTGGTGCGAGGCCCCGACGGCCACGCCATATTTCTGCTCTTCGCCCGAGGCATTGATCTGCAGCATCACCGGGACTTTGCGGCCGGCCCGCCCGCCGGCGGTGTCGATCTCCTCGGCCAGGCGCAAGCTGTCGATGCTGTGGATGATCTCGCAGACAGGCAGCACCAGCTTGACCTTGTTGCGCTGCAGGTGGCCGATCATGTGCCAGCGGATGCGCGGGGGCATGCCTTCGCCGTGCTGCAGCGAGCGCTGATGGAACTCGTTGATCTGGGCCGCGCGCTGCGCCAGCACCTGGACGCGGCTCTCGCCGAGGTCGGCCACGCCGAACTGGAGAATCTCGCGAATCTGCTCGGGCGCAGCGGTCTTGGTGACGGCGATGAGCGTGACGTCCCTGGCCTCGCGACCGGCCCGTGTACAGGCGCGTGCGATGCGGTCCTTCACTTCGCCCAGCTTTTCCGCCAATGGTGATCTCTTAGCCACACGACACTCCTTGTCGACAGGGGCGATTATAACACGCGGCGCGGCCAGGCGTATGGGCTGCGGCAAAATCTCCGGAATGCGGATAATCAGCACTTTTCCGCCGCCACCACATCAACCGTGTACATCGCCGTATACCGTTCGTGCATGCGCACCTGCCACGGCACGGCCGGGTCGTCGGCGACGATTCGCACGCCGTCGAGGGAGACCGGGTGCCGGCCGGGGGTGAGGATCGCCCGCAGCACCCGCCCGCTTTCCCCATCGAAGAAACCGCGCGGCGAATGGCCGCCCAGCCAGGCCTGCGGCGGCGCCGCCGCGCCCAACCAGTCGTACGGGCTGCCCGTGACGAAGCGCCCGCCGGCCGCCGTGACGCGGTGCAGGGAGCGGAGCAGGTCCAGGGGTGAACTCACGCAATCGAGCAGGTTCAAGGCCATCGCCCGGGCAAACGTGCCGTCGGCGAACGGCAGACACAGGGCATCGGCCGCCCAGAAATCGACGCGCGCGGCGGTGGGCAGACTCACGGGGAACTCGCGCCGCTCGTACAGCAGCCCGAGCCTGCGCCGGTCGTAGCGCACGGTTCCCTCCCGCATCACGCGCCGCGCCAGGCGCAACATGGCGATGCTCAGGTCGACGCCCAGCACCGGCCCGCGGCCGCGCGCGGCCAGTTCGAACGTCGATCGGCCCACCGAGCATCCGGCATCGAGCGCCGGACCGTCGAAATTTCCCCCGGCCAGTTCAACGGCCCGTGCGGCGAGTCTGGCGACCAGCCCCGGCCGGGGCGTGCCGGTCTCGCGCGGATCGAACTCGCCGTAGTGATCCCAGGCGTATGACGACAAATGTTGCCGCAGGGTA
>JBIOJL010000079.1:0-16852 GCA_044450885.1 Tepidisphaerales bacterium | reverse complement strand
GGGTGTGACCCCGCCTAATGTGGCACCCGCGTCCTCGCGGGCCGCCGGGGTAACGCGCGCCGTCGGGGCCGCCGGGCCCTGCGTGGCCGCTGGCCCCACTTGCAGACGAAGACCGGCTGAAGCCGGTACTCCGAACGACGGGTCAGGGGTAGGGCGGTCACGCCGAGACCGCCGTCTTGGACGCACACGCACGGCTCGGCGAGCCGTCCCTACCGTCGCCATCGCGGTTCTGAAACCGACCAGGATTTGCCCTCGCGGCCGAAATGAGGTAATCTACCGGTTCAGGATGCTCCGCAAGGAGCGCTCCGGCACGGAGGCCGACTTCACAGGAATATCTGCGACGGCCTTCGCGAACACGTCCCGGGTTTTGCCGCGGAGGTCGGCATGAGTCTTCTCGAACAATTGACCACCCTGCCGGCGCGCGAGATACGCTGCGCCACGAAGCTGATTGACCGCGGCGAGGTCATCGTCCAGTCGGTCCGCGACGAGGAAATCGTCGCCTTCGTCTACGAGCGCTACCAGCGGTTCCGCGTGGAGATGAGTTGCGACGGCGGCCGGGTCGAACGCTACTGGTGCGGCTGCGGAGCGACCGCGAAGAAGGAGCCGTGCCGGCACGTCTACGCAATGGCGCTGGAACTGCAGAGGGTCAAACCCGAGCTGGCCCAGCCGGGAATCCCGGCGCCGACGCCGGCGTGGCGAAAGCAGTTCAAGACACTGTCGGGCCTGCCAGGCCCGGCGCCGCGGGAATCGGCGGCGGCGCCCCGGCGGCGGGAACTCGCCTACGTCATCGACCTCCCCGCTTGCAGGACAAAGCGGGGGCTGGTGATCGCCGTGGCGGAACAACGTCGCGCCAAGGACGGGACGATTCGCCTCCGGCGGCGGCGCGGCAGCACGACGCAGTTGGCCGACATCGCCGATCCAGCGGATCGGCAGCTTCTGGCCATGCTCCGGGGCTGCCATTCGGACAGCTACGGCTACGGATGGAACAACGAGTTCCCGATCGAGCCCGCGATGTTCGATGCCCTCCTGCCGGCGATGGCAGGCACGGGACGGCTGTTTGCCGGTAATGATGCCGATGACCGTTGTGTCAACGCGGTCGGTCCGCTGGCATGGGAAGGCGGCCCCGCGTGGGAGTTCTGCCTGCAGACGACCAAAGACGACCAGCGCCGCGCCTATGTCATGAAGGGCACGCTGCATCGCAACGGCCGGACGCTGGACGTGCGTCAGCCGCTGCAAATCCTCAGCGCGGGCCTGGTGGTCCTGTCCGACTCGGTGGCCAGGCTCGACGCAGGATCGTCGTTCAACTGGATTGCCGAACTCCACAAGGCCGGCGAGATCGCGGTGCCCTTTGCCGACGCCGAGAACATGCTGCGCGAACTGCTGCAGATGCGCAGCCTGCCGCGGCTGCAGATGCCGGAGGAGCTGCAGATCGAGCAGTGCATCGGCACGCCGGTGCCGCGGCTGCTGATCCGCGCGTCGAAAGACACCGAAACCTACCGCAAGAAGCTCCGCGGCGAACTGACCTTCGATTATGACGTGGCCAAGGTCCCGTTCGGACGGGCCAGCGCCAGCGACGTGCTGCACCTCGAAGGACGCCGGGTGGTCCGCCGCAATCCCGACGCCGAGCAGAAGCTGGTGGCGCGGCTGTTTGAGGCCGGCTTCACGGAGTACAACGCCTACTACGACGGCACTCAGTTGCTCCTGGTGCAGAAGAAGCTGCCGGCGGCGGTCCGGGGACTGCTGGCCGACGGCTGGCACGTCGAGGCCGAGGGCAAGCTCTATCGCAAGGCCGGGCATTGGAGCGGCCTGAGCGTCAACTCGGGCATCGACTTTTTCGAGGTCAGCGGAGCGATCGACTTCGAGGGCAAGAGCGTGCAACTGCCAACGCTGCTGGCGGCGGTGCGCAAGGGCGAGAACACGATCGTGCTCGACGACGGTTCCATGGGCATGATCCCGGAGGAGTGGCTCAAGAAGTATGCACTGCTGGCGTCGGCCGGGGAGACGGATGCGGACCACCTGCGCTTCGCCCGCGGCCAGGCGGTGCTGCTGGATGCCCTGCTGGCGGCCGAGCCGAACGTGCAGGTGGACGAGATCTTCGCCCAGACGCGCGCGGCGCTGCGCCGGTTCAAGGGGATCGCGCCGCAGGATCCGTCGACGGACTTCACCGGGCAGCTCCGGCCATACCAGCGCGAGGCGCTGGGGTGGTTCGAGTTTTTGCGCAGCTTCGGCTTCGGCGGATGCCTGGCCGACGACATGGGCCTGGGCAAGACGGTGCAGGTGCTGGCGCTGCTGGACCTGCGCCGGCGCGAGCGGGCGGCGGCCGGTCAGCCGGGCGCGCCATCGCTGGTCGTGGTCCCCCGGTCGCTGGTGTTCAACTGGCTCAATGAAGCCAACAAGTTCACGGCGCAACTGAAGGTGCTGGACAACACTTCGGTGCAGCGCGACCGTTCGGGCGAATCGCTGGCTCAGTATGATCTGGTGCTCTGCACCTACGGCACGCTGGTCCGCGACGTGCCGCATCTCAAGGATGTCCACTTTGACTACGTCGTGCTGGATGAATCGCAGGCCGTGAAGAACGCCTCGACCGACTCGGCCAAGGCGGTGCGTCTGCTCAAGGGGCAGCACAAGCTGGCGCTCTCGGGCACTCCGATCCAGAATCACATCGGCGAACTGTGGAGCCTCTTCGAATTCCTCAACCCCGGCCTGCTCGGGGCGTCGTCCGCTTTCGCCGGCGCCATCGGACGCAAACCCGATCCCGAGCTGCGCAACGTGCTGGCCCGGGCGCTGCGGCCGTTCATCCTGCGGCGAACCAAGGAACAGGTGGCCCCGGAGTTGCCGCCGCGGACGGAGCAGACGGTCTATTGCGAACTGGATGCCGAGCAACGCAAGCTCTACGACGAGTTGCGCAATCACTACCGCGTGCTGCTGCTGGGGAAGGCCGACAAGGAACTCAACAACTCCAAGATCGAGATCCTGGAGGCGCTGCTTCGCCTGCGGCAGGCGGCCATCCACCCAGGCCTGATCGACAAGGCCCGCGCCCAATCCAGCTCGGCCAAGCTCGAAGTGCTGCTCGAGCGGCTGAGCGAGACCATCGAGGAAGGCCACAAGACGCTGATCTTCTCGCAGTTCGTCTCCATGCTCGACATCGTCCGCAACCGCCTGAACCGGCAGCAGATCCCCTACGCCTATCTCGACGGCCAGACGCACGACCGCCAGGCGGCCGTCAAGCAGTTCCAGGAAGACCCCGAGTGCAAGCTGTTCCTCATCAGCCTCAAGGCCGGCGGGCTGGGGCTCAATCTGACGGCGGCCGAGTACGTCTTCCTGCTCGACCCCTGGTGGAACCCCGCCGTCGAGGCCCAGGCCATCGACCGCGCCCACCGCATCGGGCAGACGCAACATGTCTTCGCGTACCGCATCATCGCCAAGGACACGGTCGAGGAAAAGGTATTGCAGCTTCAGCAGAGCAAGCGCGATCTGGCGGATGCGATCATCAACGCCGACAATTCGCTGATCCGCACGCTGGGGCGGGACGATCTGGAACTTCTGCTGTCGTGAATGAGTTGTTAGTTGTTGCGGCGGTCTGGACACGCGGCCTAAGCCCCGTATCAGGGGCGAAACAGGTTAGCCCATGGCGCAAGCCATGGGGGGAAAGATCCATCAGATGCCAGCCCCGTATCAGGGGCGAAAGAACGCTTGTGTCGCCCCTACGGGGCTGGAACGCTCTTTCACCTCTTCTTTCCCACGGCTTACGCCGTGGGCTATTATCTATCGCCCACGGGGCTGGAACCGTGTCAACGCGCGGCAACAACGGTCGTGGACACTTCAGAACACAAACGGGGGGCGCATGGCGCGGCGGAGCATGCGGTTGGCGGTTTCGTCGTTGACCACCACTTCCCTGGCGGGGTCCCAGTGAATGGGCCGGCCGAGGCGGACGGTCAGGTCGGACATGTGGCTGATGGTGTCGGAACGGATGGCCGCCTCCAGGTGGCTGATGGGCTGCTCGCGGGTGCGGATGCAATCGAGGAAATTGCGGGCGTGGGAATTGCTGACGACCAGGCGGGTGTCCGTGGGCTTGAGGCGGATGGAGAGGAACCTCGGATCGGAGGCTTCCATGCCGCCGCGGTCGACGCTCAGCCAGCCGTCTTCGCCGAAGAAGGTGGTGCCGTGGTCGCTGTTCCGCCTGCGGTACTTCATGAAGACCGGCTCGCCGATCTTCGTGGACATGAAGTGCAGGGTGGCGCCGGAGGCATAGCGACAGTTGATGTCCCAATCGTATACGGTGCTGTACATCCCCTGCGTGGGGATCCTGCCTGTCCCCGAATACTCGACGGGGCTGGTGTTGTCGGCGCCCATGCCCCACTGGGCGATGTCCAGCGGATGCGCCCCCCAGCCGCCGAGGAAGCCGATCGAGTATTCGTAGCAGTGGAAATGCCCCTCGCGGTTGGTGCGGAAATGGCTGTACGGGAAGAACGGCGCCGGGCCGACGAAATTCTCGTAGTCGATGTCGGCCGGGACCGGCTCGCTGATCAGCGACTCGGCCGTCATCCACGGTTTGGCTCGCGTGCCGTCGGCGCACCAGGCGTCGATGTGCTTGATCTTTCCCAGGTAGCCGTTGCGCACGACCTCGCAGGCATAACGGAAGGTGCGGCTTGAGCGCTGCTGCGTCCCGTATTGCATGATCCGGCCGTGGCGCTGCATCACTTGGCGCAGGTGGATCGACCAGGCCAGCGAACAGGAAAGCGGCTTTTCGATGTACGAGTCCTTGCCCTTGACGGCCGCCGCCAGGGCCAGTGGAACGTGCCAGTAATCCGGCGTGGCCGCGACGATGGCGTCGATGTCGTCGCGGTCCATCACTTCGCGATAGTCGGAGGTGGTGACGACGGAATCGTCCTTGTAAATGCCGTTAAGATATTTGGCGGCGGCCTCGCGGCGCGACTTGAACGGGTCGCAGACCATGATGAAGCGGGCGTCGTCGTTGCCGGCGAAATTCCGCATGTCCCCCACGCCCTGGGTGCCGACGCCGAACATGGCGAGGTGGATCTTGTTGGATGGCGCGGCCCGGCCGAAGACGGTGGAGGGGACGATCAGGGGAGCGGCGAGGACGGTGGATGATTTGAGGAGGGTTCGTCGGGAGATGTGTGACATGGGAACTCCGGGAATTTTCGATTTTGGATTTGCGATTTGCGATTTCTTCCTCGTGGTGTGCTGAAGCACACCCTACTTGAACCCTACTTGAAGGCTGCGGCCGCCTTTGCGAGCGTTTCCTTGTCCAATGCGCCGGGGTGGACGAGGATGCGATAGCGGAGCGTGAAGGACTCGCCGGCCTTGAGGGTGTATGGGCCGGGGATGAGGATTGCCGGGTTGAAATAGTTCATGGTTCCGTCGCGGATGGCGTACCAGGAAGTCGGGTGGCGAATGTTGGACGGGTGGTCGAGGATGGCCACGCCGAGGGTCTTGCCGTCGAGTTCGCCGGAGTAGTCCATGGCGTTGGCCGGGCCGCGGAAGCGATTGGCCGGGTCGAAGGTGATGGGGCCGGTTTCGGTGATGACGCTGGGTTTGGTCAATTGCTGCATACGCAGCGACAGGCCGGCGTAGCCGCCCCAGGTCTGCGCGCCGGGCTCGGGCGGTATCGGCGTGCGGTCCAGGACGACATCGATCTGCCCGGCCGTGAACGTGCTGGTCCAATCCATGGTGTACGAACCGTCGGCGGCGGGCGCGGAGATCTGGATTGTCCGCTTCTCGGTGAGGATCGGCGGCTGGTCCTTGGGGTGGTATTCGAGGTCCAGGGTGATGCGGGCGGCATGATCGGGCTCGGCCTTGCAGCGGACGTTCTTCCACTCGTTCACCCCATCGGACCGGTGCTGCGGGTTCTCCTCCCAGTAGTTGAGCTTGTTGAGGTACTTCCAACTGAACCAGAGGCCGTAATGCCAGATGTGGTCGCGCGGCGACACCCGCGCGATCGACGGGCCGCCGACCGGCGCGAGGACGGAGAAGTGGGGCTTGCCGAATTTGCTGTCGTACTCGAATTTCCACACAGGCGTGTCGCCGGCCATCAGGGCGACGGACGTCGGGGCTTCGACGATCTTCAGCGCACCGGCGGCGCCGGCCGCACCCGCTTCGCCCTGTTCCCCGGCTTCCTGCGGCATCGGGAGGGCCGCAGTCCTCTGCGGCCGTTCGCGGGAGGGCTGTTCCGGCCGTGCAGGAGCACGGCCCTCCCTGCCACTCGAGCCGGCATCGCCCGCTTCGCCAGGAGAACCGGCCGGGGCCTGCACATCCTTCAGCGTGGCCTGCAGCATCCCCTTGGTTTGTGCGTCGACGGCCAGGCCGAGGGCAGTGTTGAGGATTTCCACCTGCTTTGCCCTGGGCAGTCGCGACTGCGGCACGAGTTTGGCCAGGCCACGCAGCGCCAGCGTCTTGTCGGTGTTGCTGGTTGACTGCTGGGCAATCTGCAGCAGGTCCTCGGCCGGTTCGCCATCGGTCCACACGGACAGCGAGCGGATGGCCTCGGTCTTGATGGCCGGATCGGCACCGGCCAGTTCGCGGCGGAGCAGGGTCAGGGCATCCTTGGAGCCGATGGCCGGGAGCGTCTTGAGCAGCGCCAGCTTGAGCTTCGCGTCGGCCGTTTCGTATGCCTTGACGATCGGCGCGATGTCCCGGCCCTTGCGCCGGCAGATGGAGGCGATGGCCGAGCGGGCGGCGGGTTCGTGCGGCGTGGAAAGCAGCGGAAGCAACTGGGCAACCGTGTCCGGGCCGGCGAGTTCACCCACGCCGCCGACGGCTTCGCCGGCCAGTCTGGCATCGTTCGCGGTCGCCAGCTTGAGCAGTTCCGGGACGGCTTTGGTTGCCGATCGCTCGACGAGGGCTCGGGTGATGACGATCGCCATCGGCGGCCTGGCGGCCGGCAATGCGGCGATCAGCCGGTCGTTGACCGCGTCACCTTTGATCTGCGCCAGCGCGGCCGAGAGCAGGTCGAGTTCGCCGGCGGGCATCTTCTCGGCCGCCTGCAAGAGCGGTTCCAGCGCCTGCTCACCGCCGACTTTGGCCAGTCCTTGCACGCCGATGCGGCGGAGCAGACGATCGTCGCCGGCGGCAGCCGCGATGAAAAGCGGCCGGGCGGCGACGACGGCATGGTCGGCGAGCAAGGCCAGCAGTTGCGGCTTGAACTCCGGCGCGACCTCCGGATAGAACTTGACGCTGGCCCTGAACAGCGCGGGATCCCCAAGCGTGCGCAGGGCCCAGATGGCCGCCACCTGCCGCAGTCTGTCCGCGTCCTCGAGCGTCAACACATACGCCTCGCCCCGGCCGTGGCGGAAGAGCAGGCCGGTGTGCCCGATGACTTTCATGTCCTCGGCATTGTCCGGCTCGATCAGGCGGGAATTGATGATGCGGTGCAGCTCGACATTCTGGTCGACCGTCGGCGCGGCCGCCACCAGCGCCTCGGCGACGTTGCGGTCGAGGTCGACAGCGAGCAACACTCCGGCCGCGCCCGGGGTGGCGATCTGTCCGAGCGACCAGGCGGCCTGTTTGCGCACCTCCGGCAGCGTGGACTTGAGCAGGGGCGCCAGCAGCGGAACGGCCGCGACATCGCGACGCACGCCGAGGCTGGCGACGATGCCCAGCAGCACGGGGCCATCGGTGTCGGGATCCTTCAGGGCCTCGCGCATCACCTTGGCCGCTTCATCGCCGGGCATGACTTCCAGGATCACCCGCACATCCACGTTGGTGGCGGGGTCTTTCAGGAATGGCAGCAAGGCCGGAACGTGCTCGGCGGTGGCGACGAGGCGAAGCTGCTGGAGGACGAAGTGGCGGGCGTCGGGTGTGCAGCCGGGGAGGACGGCCACGAGCGCGTCGGCCGCGGCCTTGCGCCCGGCGGCGTCTTTGGAGGCCGACGCAATCATGGTTTCGATGGCGCGGAGGGATGCGCGGTCGTCGCCGAGCTTGTAGCTCTTGAGGTCGGCGAGCGACGCGGGAAGATCGGCGGCCGATGCGGCGAGAGACAGGAGGAACAACAGGATGAAGGGAAGCAGACGTTGCATGGCAAAGACCTCGTGGAAATGTACAGGGGTTCTACCATCAAGCGGGCGGGATGTTCAGCCCGCACACGGATCAAGATGCAAAGTTTCAAGGGTTCAATGGTACACCGTTGAACAGTCCGACCGGCCGGCTGAGAAGGCACGCCAAGCGCCGTTCGAGCATCACGCGTCCGTGCCTATGTTTCCGGAAATGCCTGTGGTCGCCCGAATCTCGTGCCATCGGCGTCTCGCCCATGGTGTCGGTACGCCGACACATATTCGTTGCCCGGAAGCATGCATGCCCGCAAACAAAGAGCCCATTGCAATTAACACAAACCGTCCCGTTTGTCTATTTCTATCTCACCCCTGTGAGTGTTGGCTTGATCGACGCCTCGGCCACTGTGGTCTTGAAAGACTCGAACCCATACTTGGTCTTCAAGGCCTTCTCAACAAATCCCACGTCACGCCCGAACAGTTTCTCATTGATTTGTGCGAGGCTGCTGTTGGGTTCCTGATCCTTCATCGGATCACTATGAGGCATGTGCATGTTGTTCACGGCGTCCGCGACCATCGCATCCAGTTCCTTCTTGTTGAACTGCCGCCGGTGATGCAGAAAGACCGTGCTGTACAAATTGCTCTCTCCCAGCCGCAATTTGACGATATAGAGTAGCATTGTGCCATCCTTTCCATCACTTCATTGCGACCATCAGTTCCTGTCGGATCCCCAGAGACGTCGGCCTGCTGAAGATCGACGGCGAAGTAGCTGCGGTTGGCCAGCGGCTTGGGCAACGGGGGCAGATCCGATTCCGCCGTCGCTTCGCCGCCACGCAAACGCTCGTACTCGTCTTCCGGCAGGATCACGAAACGCTTGCCCTCATTCAGGCGGTCACCCGTCGCGCTCGCGTTGCTCCGGCCAGAACCCGGTCGGCGGCCGCGGGATCGTAGATCCGTTCGCCGCAATCCGGACACTCGTAGCAGGCTACACCGGCAATATGGATCGTCCGTCCGCGTGCGGCCTGCGAGAACGTGCGACGCACCTTGCGTATGCGCTTGCCGGAACAGATTGGACATGTCTTGAGCGGTTTCATGGTCGTTGTTAATTATACACTGTGTTTGGCCGAAATGAGCAAGTAAAACCACTCGTCATCGGGCGGACCTGCGAGTTTGCCTTTGGTGTAGATCAGTGTTCCGTCCAATGTCGGACTGCAGATGATGTGCAAATACTCGCGGTAGACCTTTCGCAGAGGGCTATCCGAACGAATCGTCTTGTAGATGGCGGTTGCCGTCGCCAGGGACTCAACGACGTCCTCGCGAGTAAGACCATCGCAAGCCATTTCGACAAGGGCCTTCTCGGTGAAACGTACCCTGCCGCGCAGCGCTGCACGCCTGATGCGAGTGAGGATGTCCGACATGCGGACCATTCTACCGGCACCACGCATCGGAACCTACCCGTGAGAATGGCAGAGCATCCCGTTGATTGAGCACGCTCCCAAGATTCGGCCCGCCAGGCGCGTCATACCAACCAAGACTGAAACGTTCACGTCCAACGTTCTGTCCATCGTACGCAATTGCCCCCTTCCCAGACGCGTGCCGAATTACGCGGGCGAAGACAGCATTTCGATCACGCCCGGGTGTAGTCTACCGTTGCTGGCGACGCCGTCTTTGCCCCAGATGGTAGGCTGGCCTTTCCAGTCGGTGAACCGGCCGCCGGATTCTTCCATGATGACCGGCAGCGGGGCGCAGTCCCAGGGGTGCATGGCGGGGTCGATCATCACTTCGATGCGGCCGGTGGCGGCCAGGACGTAGCCGTAGCAGTCGCCCCAGGTGCGCTGAAATTTCACGGCCGCGGAGAGCCGGCAATAGCCTTCGCCGCGAGACACGGCCATGGGCACGTCGCTGACGCACAGCGCCGCGTCGGCGAGGCGGTCGATGGTGGAGACGCGCGCCGGGCGGCCGTTCCAATGGCAGCCGAGGCCCCGTGCGGCGGAGACCATTTCATCGAGTGCGGGAAGGTAGATCACGCCGACGTCCGGCCGGCCGCGGACTTCCACGCCGATCAAAACGCCGTAGAAGGGCACGCCGCGGATAAAGGTCTTGGTGCCGTCGATGGGGTCGATAATCCAGCGGTAGTCGGGGTTGCCGTGCAATTCGCCGCCTTCTTCGCCGAGAATTGAGTGATCGGGGAAGTGCCGGGCGATGTGGGCACGGATCAGTTGCTCGGCCTCGCGGTCGGCGATGGTGACGGGGGTCTGGTCGGGCTTGAGCTCGACCGGCACGCCGGCGTTGAAGTAAGCGAGGGTGCGCCGGCCGGCAAGATAGGCGGCTTCCTGGGCGACGGCGAGGAGATCGGGGAGCGAGGGTTGCGTGGGCATGGGGGGATGGTAATGCAGAACGCGGTGTGGCGGCAACGGGAGAAGATTAAACACGAAGACACGAAGGCACGAAGCGGGGTGTGGTGCTGGCGGGCAACCGCGATGGGCATCGTTTGTTGTGTTTCTTGGTCGGGGTGGCGGCGCAGTCAGTAGATACCCAAGATATTCCCCAGTCTGAACGGGTGGAGAAACGCTTCCTTCACCCCTTCAGGGTGAAAACATTTTGTGCCCTTCTTCTCACCCAGGGTAGAACTGCGCTCAACCCTGGGCTTTAATCTCTGGCCCCTTTGGGGCCACTGTTTCCCAGGGATGCATGCAATCTCCCGTCGCGTTTCATGCCGCTACGGCCGGGTCACTTCTCGTGATACATCGCCGCAGCGCAGCCCGTGTTTTCCGGGCGGGAGCGCGGGGAGATTGGCAAAGAGGACATCTTTCTTTTCGCCGGATTTGAGGTAGGTCCAGCGTGTCAATGGGTTGCCGCCGTAGGTCAGATCGACCTTGGCCAAGCCATCTTGCGGGGCTTCGACGGTGGCGGTCACTGTTGTGGCGTCGAACTTCAGGTCTACGCATTTGGCGGGTGCCGTGGGGAGGTTCGTGTCCGACAGGCGCACATCATTGACGCCGGTGAATGCGAACGGTAGCTCGGTGGTGCGAAGGAACTTGAAGGTGTCGAGCGTGAGGCGGTCGACGCCGTCGCAGATGGCCATGGGACGGGCGTCGGCGGCGTCGAGAGTGAGGCGGACGTTTTGGAGGTCGAGGTGTTTGACGTTGCGGGCGTACAGGCCCCAGGCGGGGAGCGGGCGGGCGTCCACCGGGGGCGACTTCACCACCAGTTTCGCCTGCTCGGCGGTGCCGCCGCCGGTGAACGACAGGTTCACATCTCGCAACGTCACATGTTCGATGGGCGTCGCCGCCCAGCTTTCGATCGACGCGGCCGCGAGATAGCAACCTGTCGCCGTCATGCGGTCGATCGTCACGCGCCCGCCCACATTGCCAGGCTTGAGCGACAGGTGCAGCGGCGTGGTGACGTTGTGCATGGTGATGTTGGAGATGGCGACGTCGTCCATGGGGCCTTCGGTCTTGTCCCAGGCGCCGGGTTGCAGGCAGAGGCCGGCCAGCATGTTCGTGCGGTGCTTGTCGCGCGAGGTGCGATGTTCAAACCGGCCAGGGCCGAAGAAGAGGCAGTTGTCGATGATCACGCCCTTGGCCGGGCCGATGAGGCGGATGCCGTTGCACGAGGAGTTGATGATGCAGTTGGCGATGAGCGTGTTTTCCCAGAACCAGCCGGCGATGCAGTCGTCGCCGGTGTAGAACTCGCAGTTGGTGATGGAGACATCGCGGCAGGGGTTGTCCTTCCAGCCGCGGAAGTGTACGCCGTCCCAGCCGCCGGTGATCTTCACGCCGCGCACCTCGACCTGGCTGGTGAACTCGAGCATGACGGCGTAGTTGGCCGCGTCTTTGATGGAGACATCGCGGAGGGTGATGCCCTTGGAATTGCCGAAAAGCACGGCGTGCGGGCCGCGCATCTTCTCCTCGCCGGTGGCATCGAAGACCTTGTTGCCGTTGATGGTGCCGGGGCCCATGATGGCGACGTTCTCGACGCCGACACCCAGGACCAGAGCCCGGTGCCAGCGGTTCCGCCCGGCCAGCGGGGTGGAGCCGGGCGGGTTGAAGTTCTGGTATCGGTCGAGGTCGGCGGTGCCGATGATTTCGGCACCGGCGTCGAGCTGCAGGGTGATGTTGCTGGCGAGGTTGATGGTGCCGGTGAGGTATTTGCCGGGCGGGAATTTCACCTGGCCGCCGCCGGCAGAGGCGCAGGCTATGACGGCCTTGTTGATGGCGGCGGTGTCGGGGGTCTTGCCGTCGCCGAGGGCGCCGTGCTGGCGGACGTCAAAAACGGGGGCGTCGGCATGGGCGAAAACGGCCATGCACAGCATCAGCAATCCCGTCAGGAATCTCGCGATCTTGGCCATGAGCGGTTTCTCCTGCGTGAGTGACAACGTCAGTTAAACACGAAGTCACGAAGACAACCTACTCCAACCTATTTTCGCCAACCAAGACCCGCTTCGTGTCTTCGTGCCTTCGTGTTTAATCCGATCTTCCCGGATCACAGGCGAGACGCCTGTGCTACGTTACTTCTTATCCGGCGTCTTCCGCTTACGCCGCAGTTCGGCATCGATGAACATGTCGAGCTCGCCGCGGTCGAGGACGGAGTCGACGTCGTGCGTTTCGACGTTGGTGCGGTGGTCCTTCACGCGGCGGTCGTCCAGGACATAGGAGCGGATCTGCGAGCCGAAGCTGACAGCCTTGGGGTCGCCGATGACGGCGCGCAACTCCTCGTCGCGCTTGGCCTGCTCGAGCGCTTCGATCTTGCTGCGGAGGATGGCCTTGGCCAGGCGCTGGTTCTGCTGCTGCGACCGCTCCACGGAGCAGGTGACGACCAGGCCGGTGGGCTTGTGGGTGATGCGGCAGGCGGTGGCCACTTTGTTGACGTTCTGGCCGCCCGGGCCGCTGGCGCGGACGAAGCAGACGATGTCGAGATCGGCCTCGGGCAGGTCGTTGCCGGTTTCCAGTTCGGCGAACTCGGGCACGACGGTGATGCCGGCGAAGGAGGTCTGGCGCTTGTTCTGGGCGTTGAACGGCGAGGGGCGGACCAGGCGGTGAACGCCGGCCTCGGCGCGGAGGTAGCCGAAGGCGTAGTCGCCCTTGACGTGCAGCGTGGCCGACTTGATGCCGGCCTGTTCGCCGTACTGGCGGTCGACCTCGGAGACATCCCAGCCGCGGTGCTCGAAAAAGTACAGATACATGCGCAGGAGCATCTCGGCCCAGTCCTGGGCCTCGGTGCCGCCTGCGCCGGACTGGATGGTGAAGAAGCAGTTGAGCGGGTCGTTCTTGCCGCCGAGCAACGCCTGGAGCTCGATCAGTTCGCCCTTCTTCTCGAGGGCGGCGAGCATGCGGTCGGCCTCTTCCAGCGAAGCCTGATCGCCGGCCTCGACGGCCAGTTCGCGCAGGGCCCGCACATCCTCGATGCCGGCCAGCAGCGCCACCAGCGGGTCGATCATGGCCTTGAGGATCTTCACTTCGGCAACGACGGCCTTGGCGGCCTCCTGGTTGTCCCAGAAGCCCATCGAGCCCATCTTGTCTTCGAGTTCTTTTCTGCGGGCCTGTTTTGCGGGCAAGTCAAAGAGAGTCGCGGATGGAGTGCATCCGCGCCGCAAAGGCCTCGAGGGAAGTTGCGAGGTTGTCGTGAATCATGGGACGGGGACTGTACACGGGAGGAGAGGGAAAGGCAAAAGGGCGCGGGACGCGGCAAAATCGTTAGAGGCGCGCATTCGAGAGAACTGAGGACGCGACGTAGTGAGTACCAGGCAGATAGCAGGCAGATGGCAGGCAGATGGCTATTGCACGTAGAGGAATGTCTGATTACGATCCTGATGTCTCGCGGGAATCGCGTACTGTCTGATAGGTTCAATGCTCTGATTCGCCAGTGACAAATAGAGATGACACCAAAGGGTGCAATCTATAGCGCTGATGCGGCGGTGGCGGAATTGGCAGACGCGCGGGGTTTTCACCCCCGTAGCCCTATCAGGCTGTACGGGTTCGATCCCCGTCCGCCGCATCCTTTTTCTTCTTGACTCCCGCGCTTCCTGGCCGATACTGTTTATTGCCTGATAGGGCTACGGGGCTGAGAAGCTCCGAAGCATTCGTGCCGGCCGTGGTGAAAACACGGCCGGCTTTTTGTTTGTCGTCCGACGGGTCCGGTAATTCCTTGATCTCCCAAACTCGCGGGCCGGGCAGGCGAACAACAGCCGGGGGAAGAAGGTGGCCGAGGACGGCCGCGCTCCCGGACACCAGCGACCGGGCTCCGTGCGCCGCCGCGATGCAGTTGTCAGCATGATGGCGCCCGGCCGGCCAGTTTGGTATCATGGTGCGAATGCTCCGCCGCCTCTTCCGGATCAAGGCACAGGCATGAAGCACTCGAAGAAACTCATCTTGAACGCACTGACGATCCTTTCGCTGGTGCTCGGTGTGGCGACGACAGCCATGTGGGTGTCGTCGTTTCGGGCGGATTCCTGTTTTCTCAGCTTCAACACGGCCACGGCGCGATACACGCTGAAATCGACGTGGGGGCAACTCGTCCTCGCCGGCCCGCGGACTGACGGCCCCGACGATCCGGTGGCGGCGGAGATCGCGTCGCGGATGAGCAATGACGACTTCGACTGGCAACCACCGAGCCCGGCAGGTCGGTGGGAGGGACGGCTGGAAGGCAACGCGCGACAGGGGAGCGCGACCTGGGAGATGTACCAACGGTTCCAGGACAAGATTCGCGAGGGCAAGGGACTGGAAGCGGCCGAGCGACTGTGCCTCAAAGCTGTGGACGACCCGCACCGGTTCGTGCCGGCGCACATGATGCTGCTATTGATGGAGAAACGATGGCGCGAGGCTTACGCCTGGGAGGGGATCCCGCTGGTGCGCATCTTCCCGGATTCGTCCGGATCGCGCCCCGACCTCTCTCACTGGATGCAGCTGCGCGACCAATGGCACGCGGCGCGAGATGTGCCGAGGATCTCCGTGTTTGACGGGTGGCTGGTTCTATGCGCGCTGATCGCCCCGCTGGCGTGGGCCGCACGGCCAAGACACGAACCGCGCAGCCGCGGCCGATGGGCCTTCAACGGCCTGGCGCTGGTGTCGGCAATGCTGTGCGCAGCAATGGCCGCCCTGTGGATCAGAAGCTACTGGGTCAGCGAAGAATGGGCGTTCTGGCCGCGCCCATCGGAGGATGTTCCGAGCATGCCGAAGATGGACGGCACATGGAGCGCATATCGGTATGTGAGTTCATCTCGAGGACGGCTGACGCTGCTTGACCGCAAGATTTTCGGTTCGGCCTTTGGTTCCCGCAGTCCAATCGCTGGATACGAGCGACGCGCCATCTCAGGTACCTGGCCACTCGGCTTCGGCGTGGTATCCAAGGATGAGCGGAACTTGTCGATTCCGGGCATTGAGTTTCACTCCAGGCCTCCGTTTGAGGCATTGGTCAAGCTCCCTCCGACACTTCTGCCTCAGGGGCTTCCCCCGGGAAGCGCAACCCAAGCCCGTTTCCCTGGGTTTCGATCACTGATCATCTCCTGGTGGATTCCGGTGCTGGCCAGTTCAATACTCCCGGCGTTCTGGGCGAGGCGTCAATGGATTTGCCTTCGGGAGCAACGTCTGCTGCTGCGGCAAGGGCTGTGCCGCATCTGCGGCTACGACCTCCGCGCTACGCCCGAGCGCTGCCCGGAATGTGGAACCGCCGTTGGTGCAGAGGAGCCGGCATGACGCGCATCAGGAAGATGATTCTTGACGGCTGGCGAGACTCTCGTGTCGTCACCGCGAGGCTCGCGGTGGATCGGCGATGGAGCGGGTGTTTCTGGAGGAAACGTTTCTGTCGCCCTGGCGGGGCTTTGGATAACTGACTACGACTCCTGTCACCCACGGCTTACGCGTTTACGCCGTGGGCTACGATGTGTCGCCCCTTCGGGGCTTTGGAGAACGAACTACGACTTATGACCCAGGGTAGGGCTTCGCCCAACCCTGGGCTGGAATCTTGGACCCCGTTGGGGTCGGCGGCAAGACACGCTGAAGCGTGAACTCCGAACCGCGTCAATGCTTCCCTTCCTGCCAGTTGGCGCCCCAGCCGATGTCGACCTTCAGCGGCACGCGCAGCGTCATGGCCGATACCATCTCGTGGCGGATCCACTCGGCCTCGCGCTCGGCGGCGTCTCTTGGCGTCTCGAACACCAGTTCGTCGTGGACCTGAAGCAGCAGGCGGCTCTGCCATTTCTCCTGGCGCATGCGGCGGTAGATGTGCAACATGGCGAGTTTGATCAGGTCCGCGGCCGAACCCTGCACGACGGAGTTGATCGCCATCCGCTCGCCGGCGTTGCGCTGCGACAGCACACCCGAACGGATTTCGGAAATCGGGCGGCGCCGGCCGAGAATCGTTTCGACGTATCCCTGCGAGCGCGCATCCATCACGCACTTCTGCATAAAACCGGCGATCGAGGGGAATCGCTTGTTGTAGGCCGCGATCAGTTGCTTGGCGGCGGGGACCGTCAGACCCTCGATGCGCTGGGCCAGCCCGCTCGCGGTGATGCCGTAGATGATGCCGAAGTTGACGATCTTGGCCTGGCCGCGCTGGTCCTTGGTGACCTGATCGAGCGGCACGCCGAAGACCTCGGCCGCCACGGCCCGGTGAATGTCCTCATCGGCCTCGAACGCCCGCAGCAGCGCCGGCTCCTGCGTGAAATGCGCCAGCACCCGCAGCTCCACCTGCGAATAGTCGGCCGTCAGCAACACGTTCTTCTCAGGGTCGCCGGGCACGAACGCCAGGCGAATGCGGCTGCCTTCATCGGTGCGGATCGGGATGTTCTGCAGGTTCGGATCGGACATCGACAGCCGGCCGGTCGCGGCGCCGGTCTGGTTGAAGCT
>JBIOJL010000078.1:0-16859 GCA_044450885.1 Tepidisphaerales bacterium | reverse complement strand
GGCAGTTCCACCGGGAACTGCATGGTGGCCGCCCGCACCTGGCCTTTGCTCTCAAAATCGCCCGCCCACACGCGCACGAAATGCGGGCCGGGCTTGCTCACGGTGAAGCCGACCTCGAACACGCTCGGATCGCTCTTGGATTGCGTCAGCGTCAGCGGGATGACCGGCTGGTCCGCGACCTCGACCTCGCCATGCAGCGTCTCCAGGCCAGGGTCGCGATCGGCCACGTTCTCAAACCGCGCCGTCAGCGTCACCGGGCTTCCCGGCTTGTAGGTGGTCCGGTCGGTCGAGAGCGAATACGGATAGCGCCCGCCAAGCTGCTTGCTCCGCCCGGCCCGGTCGATCATCCGCGCCCAGAACCCGTCGAAATACTGCTCATCCAGATAGCGCCAACGATAGGTGGAATCGAACGCGACGAAAATCGTCCGCCCCGGCCCGGCCAGTTGCGTCGCCAGCAGCACATGCGCCCCTTGCTCGTTGCGCATGCGCGGGTCGCCGTGCCGGGCGAGCACCGTTGCGCCGGGCTTGGCCCGTGTTACCGGGAAATGCCAGTACATCCCGGGCAGGTTGGCCAGGATCTGCTCGTTCACTTCCGGTTTGTTGGTGAACTGCATGATCGGATCGCTTTTGCCCTCCGGCGTGATGTCCAGCTTCCACGGCTCGCGGGCGCTGAGTTTCATGGTCACGTCGCTGCGATACAGCCCCGCCTCGCAAACCACCGGCAGCAGATTCAGCCATGCCATCGCCTGGTCTTCCTGGCGGTCAAAGTTCTGCCGGGTCATCCTCTCGCCCGCCACATACACCAGCCCGCCGCCCGCTTTGGCCACGAAGTCCTGAAGCATCTGCCCGAAATTCACCGGCCAGAGAGCCGTATCCGGGTCGTACAGCACGACGCAATCGTACTCGTCGAGTTCCTCCTGGATTTGCGGCAGCCGTTTGATAGGCAGCGTCCCTGGGTGTACGTACTGCGCATCGGCCGTTTGCAGCCAGGTCGAGGCCACCATCCCCGGATCGCGCAAGAGCGTATTTCGGATAAACTCCACTTCCGGGAACGTGCTCCCGGCGATGAACAGCACCCGCATCTTCTGGCGGATCGCCCGCACGTCGGCGACGGCCGTGTTGTCATCCAGCGTCAACTCCGGCCCGGCATCCTCAACCTTCGCCCGCATCTGCAGCCGCGCCGGACGTTCTTCCTTGAAATCAAAGGTGACAGTTTGTAACGCCCCGCCCTCTTCCAGCGTGACCTGCTGCCGGCCGATCTCTTCCCACGGTCCTCCATCCCGGCTCTTCTCCAACACCACGCTGGCGCCCTGCTTGTTCATGCCGCGCGATTCGAGAATGATCCGCACCGGGCTGGGGTCGCGCACGAAGACCACCGGGCTGACCTCAAGCTTCTTGAGCTTCACGTTGCGCGGGCCTTCAGGCGTGCCGGCCTCGATCAGCGCCACGGGAATGCCTTCCGACCCGGCGAACTCCGCGGACTTGAGCGGCGCCTCGCCGGAATTCGATTGCCCATCCGTGATCACCACCACGCCCGCCACGGGCTGGCCGCGGTATTGCGCCAGGGCCTGGCGGATGGCGGTGCCGATCCCGGTGGTATCGCGGTCGTTGTCATTGACCGGCCGGGTCGTCGCCGAGGAAGCCCAGAGTTGTCCCGAAAAATCGTAGATCTTCACATCGCGATCGCCGTTGGCCGCCAGTCTCTTCGCCAGTCCCCCCTGGAGAACTTTCTCCGCCAGCCACAGCCGCGAGCGCTCGCGCAGATCCTTCACGCCTTCCAGGTGAAGGCTCTCCACGGTTCGCCGCGCCTTACCCTCATCGACATACGCATCCCGCAGATCCATGCTCTGCGACTTGTCCACCAGCACCAGCAGGTTGGACTGCACCTGCTCGGTCTTGCTGAACACCACCACGGGCTCGAGCAGCATCGCCAACACGCCCAGGATCACGACCATTCGCAATCCCCCCATCATCAGCCGCACGGGCCGGCTCAGATTGCGTCCCTCTTTCCGGTAGAGCCACAACACCCCCCAAGCCGCCAGGGCAATCGCGATGATGACCAGCAGCGCCAGGTCGTGCTTGGGCATGGAGAGCCATTCCAAACGCCAACCACCGCCCTCCGTCCAGGGGGCGGGTTTGATCCCAAACAGCCATTGCAGCAGCTTACGCATCATGTCACTGGTTACTGGTCACTTGTCATTGGTCACTTGCTATTTGTCGTCGCATTTTGCATTTTGCATTTTTCACTTTTCATTCTGCTCTTCCCTTTTTCCTTTTCCCTTCTTCCTTTTACCTTTCTCGTCCAACCCACACCGCAAACACCGTCTCCACCAGCACCAGCGTCATCAGGATCGTCGCCAGGGTTTTCCAGATTTCCCGGCCCTGCTGCGCGGTCGGGTCCTGGCCGCTGCCGAGGTGGACGATGGGGGCTTTCAGGCTTCCGAGCAGGGCCGTCAACTCCGCGTCCGCGATCGGTTCCAGGTCGCTTTCCGAACGCTCCGGGTTGACGCTCACCGGGCGGGTCACTTCCCGGCCGCCGGCTTCCTTCCAGGTTACGCGATACACGCCGGCGCGAACCGTGGCCGCCGAACGGAGCACGACCGGGCCCTTTTCGGGGCGTTCAATCGTCATCGCCTCGGCCACTTCCTTGCCCGGAACGGAGACCTTGGCCTCGAGCGCCGTCTGGCCTTCATCCAGCACCAGTTGGATCGGCTGGCCGGCGCTGATCGTGCTTTCCTGGCGCTCGCCCCGGGCGATCGCCATCGCCGTCGAACGGATGGCCAGCACGTATGTGGGATCGATCGGCCAGTCGCTCCATGCCTTGTCGGCCGTCACCGTGAAGAGCAGCACGCGGCCTTTGCCATAGCGCTTTTCCAGCACCGCAGGATGGGCTTCGGGATCGTTCCATCTCGCCAGCGTGCGCACGCCCTCGGCGTCTTTGGGCAACTCCACGCCCAGCAGCTTCTTCACCCGTACCCGCGACAGGGCGGCCGGCGCGAGCCTGGCCATCGGCGTCAACGGCGACTGCTCCGCCTGCTCCACGACGATCCCCGTCAGGCCCTCCTCCACGACTTTGCCAAGCTTGCCGGGCAGGAGGCCCTGCCCTTCCTTGAACAGCCGCTGGTTGTACAACGCCGGGTCCACCTGGTCGCCCACGAAGATCATCAGGCCCATCCCCGCCTTGACCATCCGCTCCAGCGCCGCCACCTGTTCCTGCGGCACGTTGGCCACGTTCGCCAGCACCATCACGTCGGCCGCTGCCGGGCGGTTCTGGGCCCAGTCCGAATCCGATACGCGCTGCACATGAAACGGCTCGGTCCCCACGCTCAGCGCCAGCGCCAGGAAATCCGTTTCGCTCTCGAATGGCTGCGTCGAGATTTCCCCATCCACCATGGTCACGTCGATCCGGTCGCGCACCGACATGGTCAGATAGCGCACATTATCCTGCACCAGCGCATCGCCGGGCAACGTCAGCCGCAACGGCTTGTACCCGGCCTCCTGCGGCTTCACCGTCAGCGGAATCTCGGTCGTCTTCCCCGGCGGTAGTTCCGGTAGGATCACCGGCCGGGCCTCATCCCCCACACTCAACACCGCCTGCGCCTCCACCACGGCCGTCGGCTGGTCGTTGCGGATCATCGCCTTCAGCGCCACCGTGCTGCCCGGCAGCGCCACCTGCGTTTCCTGCTCCAGGCTGCGCAGGGCGACGTTGGCCGTCTGCCGGCTGCCCACGTCGATGATCTTCATCCCCACCGACTGCCCGGCCAGCCGGTTGCACACCTCCGTCACCTCGGTGCCCCAGCCGTTCTTCCGCAGGTCGGTGAGGATGACCACCTCGCGCACCGGGAACGTGGCGGCCGCCAGGTGCGACTCCACCGCCTTGAGCGTCGCGGACCAGCCGTTGGCGGTGTCGCTCACCTGCATCTTGCCGATCGCCTCCAGCACCTTGGCCGGCGAATCCATCTGCACGTTCTGCACCAGCGGGCTCGCCGACGACGAGGTGGCGACCACGGTCACACTGTCCTGCGACCCGATCCCCTTGACGATTTCCGCGGCCACGCCCTTGGCCTGGTCAAACGCGGAGCGCCGGTCGGTCTGGTATCCCATGCTCAGCGAATCGTCGATGACGATGATCCGCGAAGTCCGGCTGTGTCCGCCGAAGAGCCTCCCCAGACCGGTGGCCGACAGCACCGGCCGGGCAACCGCCGCGATCAGGACGATGATCAGCAGCGTCCGCAGCGCCAGCAGCAGGAGTTGCTCGATCCGCAACCGCCGCCGGTTGTTCTTGATCGTCAGCTTCAGGTACTTCATCGGGGCCCAGTCGATCAACTGGAACCGCCTGCGATTGAGCAGATGGATGATGATCGGCACGCTGGCCAGCGCCAACCCCCACAGAAGATAACTGCTCACAAAAAACATGCTGTCTCGACCTTCTCAATCCTGCGTGTCTCGGCTTTTTCCTTTTTCCTTGCCTACGCCGCTCCTCCCCGTCCCGGTGCCATCGACATCTTGCCTCCTCGCTTGGTCGCCGCCACGCGTTCCCGCAGGTGCAGGTAGTGGCTCATCGCCGTCCCCAGGTTCTCATCGGTGTGCAGCAGCACATGGTCGATCCCGCAGAAGCGGCACTTCTGTCCCACTTCCGCGATGAACTGCTCCATGGCCGCCTTGTACGCCTTGCGAAACGCCCAGGGCTCGGCAAAGATCTGCTCCGAGCCCTCGATGTCCTTGAAGAGCACCGAATCCTTGAAGGGCAGCTCGATCTCCTCGCGGTCCAGCACGTGGAAGATCACGATCTCGTGGCCCTGGTGCTGCATCCGGCCGAGCGCCGTGTAGAACGAATCCAGGTCCGTCAGCAAATCCGAAATCACCATCACCAGCCCCCGGCCGCGGATCTGGTCGGCCACTTGCGCCATCACCACGCCCAGTTCGGTCTCCCGGTCGGGCCGGGTCCGCTCCAGCGCGTCAATGATCTTGGTCAGGTTCGCCTGCGTGGCCGCCGGGCGGATGAACGCCTCCTGCTGCGTGTCGAACGTGAGCAACCCGACGGCATCGCGCTGCCTGACGCACAGCGCCGCCAGCGAGGCGGCCAATGTCGCGGCATAGGTGAACTTGCTCATCCCACCGCGCCCGTATTTCATGGAGGCGCTGGCATCCAGCAGGATGGTGCCCCGGAAGTTGCTCTCCTCCTCGTAGCGCTTGACGACGAAGCGATTCGAGCGCGCGTACGCCCGCCAGTCCAGGCGCTTCAGGTCATCGCCCGGCGCGTACTCCCGGTAGTCCGCGAACTCGACGCTCACGCCGTGCAGCGGACTGCGATGGAGCCCGGAAATCGTCCCTTCGACCACGCGATGCGCACGCAGGCCCAGGGCCGTGATCCGCGCCAGGATCTCAGGCTTTAAGAACTCGCTCGACTCGGCCATTGTTGCCCTCGCCGCTGTTGTGGAGCGGAATCGTCTCCAACAGCTTCTGGACCACCGTCTCGGTCGTCTGACCCTGCGACTCGGCGTTGTAGTTGATCACCAGCCGATGCCGCAGCACAGCTTTCGCCATCGCCTTGATGTCGGCGACGTCCACCTCGGGACGCCCATCCAGTGCCGCCCGCGCCTGGGCCGCCATGATCAGCGACTGCCCGCCGCGCGGACCGACGCCCCACAGCACCCACTCCTTGATGAACGCGGGCGCCCGGCCATCGCCATTCCGCGTCGAGCGGATCAGCGACGACACATAGCTCACCACAAAGTCGCTCACCGGCACCCGCCGGACCACGCTCTGCAGGTGCAGCATCTCCTCCGACGACAACACCGGCGATGGGTCCACCATCTTGCCCGTCGTCGTCAGCCGGTAAATCTGTTGTTCCTCCTCCTCGCTCGGGTATCCGATCGCGATCTTCATCAGGAAGCGGTCGAGCTGGGCCTCGGGCAGCGGATAGGTTCCTTCCTGTTCGATCGGGTTCTGCGTCGCCAGCACGAAGAACGGATCCGGCAGCACATGGCGCCGGCCGCCGGCCGACACCTGCCGTTCCTGCATGCCTTCGAGCAGTGCCGCCTGGGTCTTGGGCGGCGTCCGGTTGATCTCGTCCGCCAGCAGCACGTTGGCGAACAGCGGGCCTTTCACGAACTTGAACGACCGTTCGCCGGTGGCCCGGTCCTCGAACATCACGTCCGTGCCGGTGATGTCGGATGGCATCAGGTCCGGCGTGAACTGGATGCGGGCGAAATCCAGCGAAAGGCACCGCGCCAGCGTGCGGATCATTAGTGTCTTGGCCAGTCCCGGCACGCCTTCCAGAATGCAGTGCCCGCGCGAGAACAGGCAGACCAGGAGTTGCTCCACGGCCTCATCCTGGCCCACGATGGTTCCGCGCATCTGCTCGCGGATACGGTCACGGGCCGACCGCAGTCTGGCCAGGTCGTCCAGGTCCGCCGCTCTTTCACTGGTGGTGTCTTGCGTGGCTAACACGAAGTACTCCTTCATCGCTGGTAAATCGGAAGATATTTATACGGAAGCTGGAGGATGATCGAGGCGATGGCCGTCCCGTAGACCGGTCCCACTTCGCTCACGCCCCACGACCCGTCGGCCCCTTGCTGGCGGACCAACTGGTCGCGCGTCGCGGGGTAATACTCATCCCAGTATTTGTCCCCCGCCTGGTAGAACGCCTGCGAGGCGTAAAGGTGCGAGTAGAAATCGTGCCCCGTCTGCTTGTTCCAGTCGTTCTTGTTCAGCCCGAACACCTTGGACACATATTTCAGGCAGTCATCGGCCAGTCGCGAATCGTACTCGCCCGCGTTGTACAAGGTCGCCAGCGCCGCCGCCGAAATGGCCGGGCGCGGCTCGCCGCCGCTGCCCAGCGAATAGACGATCCCGCCCTCGGGTGTCTTGCACATCTCCAGGTACTTCACCGCCATCTCGATCGTCCCCTTGGGCACGGTGAAGCCCGCGTTGTGCGCGGCCCGCAGCCCCTGGATCTGCGTCACCGTCACCGAGCCCTCGTCGCCTCCGCCGGGGGTATAGGTCCAGCCGCCGGCCGCGCTTTGCCCGCGGGCCGTCAGCAGGATCGCCTCGTTGATGACCTTGCGCATCTCCTTGCGCGTCCGCTCGTTGGTTTCCATGCCGTAGCACTGGGCGAGGAAGAGCATCGAGAAACCATGGCCGTACATGGGCCGGCCCAGTTCCTCGGTCGGGCCGGTGATGATTCCCGACGGCCGGGCATTGCCAAGCAGGTACTGCACCGTCTTGCGGATATTGTCGGCGTAGGGCCCGCGGCTGGGCGTGTCCCCGTGGGCCAGGAACGCCATCCCCGACAGCGCCGCCATGGTGATCGGATACGACTGCCCGTCGTTGGTGTCGATCCAGTTGCCGTCGCCGCCCTGGGACTTGGCCAGGTAGTCGAGCCCGCGCTTCACCGCCCGCTGCGATGCCGCGGTCGCGTGCTTGGGGTACAACTCCTCCCCCGGCGCCCCGAAGGCGCAGATCCACAACATGCAGACAACACAGACTCGCCTCATGGATGCCACGCTACTTCTGAATCTCAAAATGAACTACAAGTCGTACACTTAATGACACATCGCTGAATATCGTATTCGACAGCTCATTTTCGTCGGGATTCCCCGTCACCCCGGACATGCCGTTCATCATCATCAGCATCTGGACCCGGTCGTTGCTGTTGCTGGACGGCGCCCCGCCTTCCGTCACCGAGAGGATCTTTCCCAGCTTGAGCCCGGAAAGTTCCGCCAACTTGGCCGCCTTCTGCCGGGCATCTTCAACGGCCGTCTTGTACGCCTTCTCGCGCAGCGCCGAGGCGCTGGGCAGCTTGAACGACATCAGGCTCGCCCCGGTCTGCGCCTGGATCTGCATCTGGTAGTAATTCGTCGCCGGCGGCGGGCCGATGACCAGGCCCGCATCCTTCCCGGTGTCGATCACCTTGAGAATCGTCTGCATCATGCCGTCCAGGTCCAGCTTGTCGACGTCCTTGATCACCAGCTTGATCTGCTCGGTCACCTGCACCTTCTGCTTGACGTTCTCTCCACCGCCCATCCCCTGCATCATCCGCATCTGCTGGTTGGCATCCATGGCCGCGTTCACGGCGAAGCCCGACGACTGGATGGTCAGCGCCGCGATCTTCAGCCCCTCCAGCTTCTCGATCGAGCGCCGCTTGGCGTCGCGATACTTCACCATCGCATCCGCCGTCAGCTCGGCCTCGCCGGTCACCGTCGCGCCAATCTCCACCACGGTCGGCTTGGCCTTCTCCGTGCCCACGCCGGCCACGGTGATTCCATCTTCACCGCGCGCCCCGAGCGCGCATGCCAGCACCATCGCCGCCAGTCCGCAAATCCAGTTCTTTCTATTTGCAGTCATCGTTGCTCCCGTCTATTCATCGATTGGCCCGCGCCGGGCAAGTGCCGCCGGCGCCCTCACCGGCGGAGTCGGCCACCGATAAAGACCGCCAGTGAGGGCACTGGCGGCACTGTTGCGGGCATCGTTGCCCGGATTCCCGCGCACACTCGCCGTGCCCGCCGCCTTCATCGGGTACGCCGTCACGGCCAGATTCGACACACAGATCAGCTTGTCCTTCGCCTGGTACAACACCCCGCCCAGCGCCTCGCGGTCGGCGCCGCGGAAGATCTTCACCGTATCCCCGTTGCCCGTATCGAACTCGTAAATTCCCCGTCCCAGCGCCACGAACAGGTGATTCCCCGACATCAGCGGCCGGACCGTACACTGCTGCGGCAGCCGCGTGCTCCATTTCAGGTCCCGCGACTTCATGTCCATGGCGCTGACATCTTCGCCGATGAAATACATGAACCGGTCGTCGATCTGCGCGATCATGTCGTTGGCGCCCACCGGCCGCTTCCATTTCAGGCTCGGCCCGCCCAGGTCGATCGCGTGCAGCACGCTCCCGCCGGCTTCCTTGAGGTACATCACACCCCCGCGGATCACCGCCAGCCCGGTTGAATCCTTCACCTTGCCCTGCGCCGGCCGCCAGCCCCACCACATGTTCATGTTCGTCTGCGGGGGCATCTCATACGTAAACGCCCACTCGAGTTTCCGCCCGGGCAGGTTCACCGCCAGCATGGCCCCGTTGTTCGTCAGCACGTAGAGCATCCCCTCGTGATACATCAGCGAAGGCTGGGGCATCTGCGGCTCGCCCCGGTAGTTCGGCCCGGTCTGCGGGGTGCCGAGCAGCATTTCCCACTCCAGCTTGCCGGTCTTGGCCTCGATGGCCGCCAGCCGCATCTCGGCGTTGTTTTGCCGGTGCCCGGCCATGTACATGGTCTGTCCCAGCAGCAGGGGCTGGCCCACGAAGCTCCAGTTCGACAGCGGGCCCGAGAGGCTCGACCACTTCACCTTGCCCGTCGCCGCCTCATGGCAGGACAACTGGAAAAAGACCCCGCGGTTCGCCTGCCCCGGCGGCACCCGGTTGATGATGACCAGGTCATCGATCAGCGTCAGCGAGTAGCGGTCCACATCCACCATGTAGTTGACGAGCTGCTGGAAGTTCTGCGACAGGTCGGTGAACTTGTCCGTCCGCCACAGCAGTTTGCCCGTCTGCGCATCCAGCGCGAATCCCACGCCCAGCCAGTTGACGTACACCCGTTGCCCATCCGTCGCCGATGGCGGCACCGTGCCGGTGAACTGGCCCATCATCTGCCCCTGCCAGCCCATGTTCATCAGCGCCGTCCGCATGTTCTCCTGCAGGTCGGGGTCGATGAACTGCATTTGCCACCGGGCCGCATCCGCATCCGGCAGGGCCAGTTGCTCCGCTTCCTTCTCGTCCGCCGGCCGGGTCGTCGCCAGGCTCCGCTCCAGGGACGCCAGGAACTCCGTCGGCGACATGTCCTTCCCCGCGACCGTCACCGTCTGCGCCGGGAACTGGTCTTTCACGATGCCCAGTTCAACGCCGAAGCCATCCATCTTCCCGGCCCGCGCCAGCGCCACGGCCTTCTTCACGTGCAACTTCAGCTTCGAGATCCCGCTCTCCGGATAGTTCGCGAGGATCGACTCCCACGTCCGCGCCGCCGCTACGAAATCCCCGCGCTCGAAGTACAAATCCCCCAGTATGTCGGCCGCCTGGTCGCCTACTGACGTGATGAAATAGCGGTCGACGATCTTGCGCAGTTCCGTGACCTCGTCCACCGCCTGCCCCGGCTCGGGGTTCAGCGTCTGATCGAGCAGTTGTTTCGCCTTGGCATCATGGAACAGCCGGTACGCCTGCTTGGCTTCCGGCGGCAATCCTGCCAGCAGCATCTTGATCCGCATGGTCACCGGGACGTAGAACCCGTCCTTGCCCGGCACCATGCCCTTCAGATCGGCCTCGGCCGGCGCGGCGATCGCCTTGAACGCCAGTTCCCACTGCTTCTTGCTGGCGTAGCGCGAGAAATCCTCCAGCGACTCGACGTGCTTCTGGTCTTCCTTGGGAACCGAGAACCCCTGGTTCTTGTTCTGTTGCGGGGCCTCTTCCGTATCCACCGCCGCCACCGCCTGCACCACCTGGGCGATTTGCCCCTGCGCGCCCGGCGCCAGTCCCAACACCGCCGCCGCGCCCAGCGCCAGCCGCAGCAGCCCGACCCTGGTTTGATGACCGGCACACTTCATGCGGTCCTCGGATGTAAGCAGTTTCGGTTGAGGTCGCCGACGGACAAACTCGGGATGACATCAGCAGACGCACACGCCCAAGCCACGGACAATCCGGCCGGTTCACGCAGCGTGAATGTCACAGATGTATCCAGCAATCTGCTGCCTGTCAACAAAACAAACCGCCGGCCGGGGATCGCGACGCCACCACAGATTCGGGAGGGCCGTGCTCCTGCACGGCCGGAGTGGTCGCCTCGCGAAGCGGCCGCAGAGGACTGCGGCCCTCCCGCGAGAATGGCCACGCCCCGGCGACCAGGACTTCGTTGCTTCTGGTGCGGCCTCGGCGCGATCTCCACCGCCACCCGCACCACCGACACAATACCTTGACTCACAACCACCCCGGAAGTTTCAGGCGCGGAGCGCCTACGGCTTCCCCTCGCGCCGCTCGCGAATCGCCGCAGCCCGTTTGAGCATCTCTTCGGCTTCGGCTGATCGCCCGGTCGCCTTCAGCAGAGCGCCGTAGCGCTCAAGGCTCGCGGCAACACTCGGATCATCCGGCCCCATCGCCCTCTCCCGAATCGCCAGCGAACGTTTGTACAACGGCTCAGCCTGATCGTACTTGGCCAGCTTGGCGTAGAGTGCCGCGAGGTTGTTCAAGGTCGTGGCGACATCCGGATGATCCGATCCCAACACCTTCTCCTTGATCGTCAGTGAGCGTTTGTACAGCGGCTCAGCCTGGTCGTACCTGGCCAGTCTGACGTAGAGCCCGGCAAGATTGTTCAGGCTTGCGGCGACGTCCGGATGATCGGCACCCAACGCCTTCTCCCGGATCGCCAGCGAACGTCTGTACAGTGGCTCAGCCTGATCGTACTTGCCTTGGAATTGGTAGAGCAAGGCGAGATTGTTCAGGCTTGTCGCGACATTCGGATGATCCGGACCCGACGCCTTCTCCGAGATTGTCAACGAGCGTTTGAACAGAGGCTCTGCCTGATCGTACTTGGCCTGGCTGTTGTAGAGAGCGGCCAGATCGTTCAGGCTCGTGGCGACATCCGGATGGTCCGGACCTAACGCCTTCTCCATTATCGCGAGCGAGCGTTTGTATAGCGGTTCGGCCTGATCATAGTTGGCCCGGGTTATGTAAAGCTCGGCCAAGTTGTGCAGGCTCGTCGCGACTTTCGGATGATCTGGCCCCCATGCCTTTTCCCTGATCGTCAACGAACGTTGGTACAACGGCTCGGCCTGATCGTACTTGGCCTGCCTGACGTACAGCACGGCAAGGTTGTTCAGGCTCGTGGCGACATCCGGATGATCCGGCCCAAGGGTCTTCTCCCGGATCGCCAGCGAGCGCTTGTATAGCGGCTCGGCGAGGGCGTACTTGGCCTGTCTTCGATAGAGCTCGGCAAGACTGTTCAGGCTGGTGGCGACATTCGGATGATCCGGCCCCAACACCTTCTCCGAGATCGCCAGTGAGCGTTTGTACAGAGGCTCGGCCTGATCGTACTTGGCCTGCATGACGTAGAGCAACGCGAGGTTGTTCAGGCAAGTGGCAACATCAACATGATCCGGCCCCAAGGCCTTCTCCAGGATCGCCAGCGAACGATTGTGCAGCACCTCGGCCTGATCGTACCTGGCCTGTTTCTCGTAGACCGAGGCAAGATTGTCCAAGCTCAGGCCGACACTCGCGTGATCCGGCCCCAAGGCCTTCTCCAAGATCGCCACCGAGCGCTTGTAAAGCGGCTCAGCCTGATCGTACCTGGCCTGCTTGCTGTAGAGCGCAGCAAGGTCGTTCAGGCTTGTAGCCAACCTCGGATCGGACGGCCCAAATTCCTCAGCCGTCTTGAGAGCCAAGGCGTACATCTTCTCGGCCTCGTCGTAGCGCCCGGCATCGACGGCTTTCTTTCCGGCCGCGACGTAGGTCTCCCACTGCGTGTCCTGTGCAAACACGGCCTGCCGAGACACGGCGACCATGACCAGAACGACCGCGACGCCCAGACTTGCCCACCGACAAGAGCGATCCCCGTTCATTTGGCTTCTCCTGTTGGCCATCATCTTACCGAGTTGACGTACAATCCGCCACGAAATGCTGCCGAACCACACCCCCCTGTTTGGACTCACCCGGCGTGGCCTGGCGCGACGGTCGAACGGCAGTACCAGACAAATTCAGCCGCGCGGGCGCGATGTCGCGAAGGAATTCAGCCGCCCTTATGCTGCCTGACATTCTGTGCCTTCCACTGGAGCATCGGATGCGACGCGATACGCTGCACCATGCCCGGATCGCTCGTCAGCAGCGTCGGGACGATCTCGCCATGGTCGAGGATACGATCCAGAAACTCCCGTTCGGCATACGTGAAGGGAAGCACCGCACTCAATGCTTCTCTGCATTCGATGACAAGATTACCGGCCCAAGACGCCGGCGCTGACATCCGCTCGGCATCGACGGCGCGCAGCACGGGCAGGAGTTCGTTCAGCAATTCGGCCGAGTCAAAGTCCACGTCGTCGATACGCACAGTGCGCCAGTCCTTGCGGTTCAGCGCCCCGTACACAACGAATCCCAATCGCAGTCTCGCCCGGTCCAATTCGCCGTCGCGCAGCAGCCCGTGCGCGTCGAACAGGTCCCGGCTGGCGTGACGGGCGAACAACGCAGCCAGTTTGCCAGCAGCCAGCTCGTGCAGGTCGAGCACGGGAATGCCCTTTGCGTGATATGAGCCCACGCGACGCGAATGCCGCAACACCAACGGCCAGAGCGGAACGCGAAACATGTAGTTGAGGTCTACGGCCAGCACGGCGGTTTCGTTGACGGCCGAAGCATATCGCAAATGCCATTTCCCGCCGGCGTGGTCCGTGGGCACGCGAATGACGGTCATCCCTTCCCGGCCACACACCGCCGCAATCGCCTGCTCAACTTTCGGCCGCTCCTGGAGCATGATTTCACGGTCGGCCGCGCCGACATAGTTCAGGTCGATGTCCACCGAGAGGCGGGGAACATCAAAGTGGAACAGGTTCAGCGCCGAGCCGCCCTTCAGGGCGAGCCGCCCCCGCAGAAAGGGATGACTCTGAAACGCGCTCAGCAAATCGAGTAGGTGGATGACCTTCTCCAGCATTTCCGGGCGGTGGCCCGACACCTTCGCTTCGTTGGCCAGTTGTTCGCGCGAGATTCTCATACTACCTGCTCCCATGAACGCTCGATCAACGATGCCGGAACCATCAGATTCCACTTCGCGACCAGCTTCTTTTCCGTCTTCGTGGCCCGGTCCAAGTAGTGCGGTTCCTTGGGCCGCAGCGCGGACAGCTGCGCCAGGTGTCCGTCCTCAACCATCAGCGGTTCCCTGTGCTGTTCCAGGAAGAAGCCAACCTTGGCGGCCGTCGTGGCGTTACCCAGGATCGTCGCGTATTCGATGATCTGGTCGAGGTCGAAAAACTCCACCGTTTCCAGCGACCGCCAGATTTCCTCCCAGCCGCCGCCCAGGTCCGGGCGGTCCAGCACATCCACCAAGGTTCGTTCCAGCGCCGTAACCCGCACGGGCAAACCCGCTTGTTCGGCTTCCTGCACGCCGAATCTCTGCTGCTTCATTCTGCGGAGCACCTTGGGAAAAAGCACGGGACGGAACTGCCACGACCGAAACGTCAGCGCCCGGCTCCCGGTTGCCGTCAGAAACTCAAATCGCTGCGCAACGCTGTGCGCCCGTCCGTGAAACGACAGCGCCGTGTGGTAGCCCAGTACCGCGTCCGGCGCCAGCCGCGACGCGACGAGGTAAGGGTCCACGGGCGCGTTCTCGGGCGTGGTGCCGGATGGAACGACGGCGTAGACACCACGGCGGATACGCGTGATTCGCTGCCGACGTTCGTAGTGTGCAAGCAAGGCCTTGCGCGTCCATTGGCTGGTGGATCCGCGCTGGCTTTGAAATTCCCGGAACTGCTCGGTCGTGAAAACCGGATTCTGGGCCAAGAAATCGCTGCCCTGCATACTTCACCTAATGGATAATATCGTCTATAATGGCTAATTAACTTAGCCTTATTAGTATATATAATCAAGTAACCCCGGACGATAATCGCCAAAAAGGCTAATTACACTAGCCCCTTCGGTACGCATGGGCAATCCGTGTTGCACGGCCATCAGTTCCCTGTGCCACTGCCGCAATGCGAACGTGTGCTCCCAACCCACATATAAACAGGTGCGCTTCCAAGCGGCGCTACTCCGTCAGCTGATCGGCCCGCCGGCCTCATCCTTGCGGCCACGCTGCACACGCTGCACTGCACATGCTGCATCTCTTCCGCACCGTAGCTCACGGTATTATAGTTGAATGCCTGCCCGGAGCGGTCGGCTTCGAAGGGATGCAACATGGATCGCTTTGACGAATCGCCGCTGTTCCCCATGCGCGTGCTGCTGACGGTGCTGGCGATCATCTTCGCCGTCGAGACCGGAGTGATGTTCCTGCTGCCCGTGCTCGTACACGGCGGCGTGCCCATCTGGGTGGAGAACTTCATCGACTCGGTGATGCTCACCGTCATTGCCGCGCCGCTGCTGATGTACGTACTCGTCGCGCCACTGCACCGCGTGGCGCGGGTCGAGCGCGCCAAGGCCGCATCCATCGTCCAGACCGCGCCGGATGGCATCATCACCGCCGATGCGGATGGGGCCGTCCTTTCCTTCAACCGCGCGGCGGAGCAGATTTTCGGCTGTGCCGCCGACCAGGTGGTCGGCACGCCATTGTCGCGGCTCCTGGCGCTGCCGCCGCAGCCCGCCGGCGCCACATCACCGGGAGGCGTGACGCTGGAACTGCCCGGCCGGCGGGCATCGGGCGCCGCCATGCCTCTGGCGGTGTCGATGAGCGAGGTCAGCACCGGGAAACGCACGATCCGCACGCTCATCGTCCGCGACCTCACTGATCGCAAGCGAGCCGAGGCGGAACTGGCCACGCGGGCCACGCAGCAGTCGACCGTTGCCGAATTGGGTCAACGGGCCCTGGTGGCCGACGACGACCTGCCCACGCTGCTGCTGGACGTCGCCTACCGCCTCACCGAAACGCTGGGCGTCCGCTTTTCGGCCTTCATGACCTACGACGCCGCGGAGCTGCGCGTCTGCACGGGCTTCGGGTGGAAGAAGAACATCGTCGCCCGCGCGGCGATGCCTTCGCCGCCGGTCCTCGCCGCCACGGGCTGGCCCAACCCCCGGCCGCTGGTCTGGTCGGGAGATTCGTCGGCGCGGGCCGTCTGCGCGGGCACTTTCCTGGCGGATCACGCCATCGAGAGCGGCTGCATGATCGTCATTCCCGGCCCGGACCAGCCCTTTGGCGTGCTGGGCGTCTTCTCCGATGGGCCGCGGCAATTCGGTGCCGGCGACATCGACTTCCTCAAGTCCGTGGCCCACGTGATCGCCGCCGCGGCGCAGCGGCAGCGCAACGAAATGCAGCGCCGCCAGCACGATGTGTTCCGTGCCGAGCAGATGTCGGCCGTCGCCCAGGTGGCGGCGGGCGTGGTCCACGAGATCCGCAACCCGCTGACGTCGATCAAGCTGCTGGTGCAGTCCCGCGAGGGCCAGGGCACGGCGGGGTTGGCCGAGGAGGACCGGGAGGTGGTTGTCGAGGAGATTCGCCGCATCGAGCACAGCCTGCAGACGTTCCTCGACTTTGCGCGTCCGCCCGAGCCGCAGCGGCGCCGCGTCGATCTGCGCGAGCTGGTCTCGCGGACGATCGCACTGGTGCGCGGCCGGGCCGGCCACCAGAAAGTCGCGGTACGGTTCGAGCCGCCGCCAAGCCCGGTGCCGCTACGGGCCGATGCCGAACAGATCCAGCAACTGCTGCTGAACCTGGCGCTCAACGCCCTCGACGAGATGCCGCGCGGCGGCGAGTTGCGGTACGACATTATTGCCGACGAGCGCGGGGCGGAAGTGCGCGTCTCCGACACCGGCCGGGGCATCGCGCCGCAGGTGCTGGCCCGCCTTTTCGAGGCCTTCGTGACCGGCAAGGAGACCGGAACCGGTCTGGGTCTGGCCGTCTCGCGCCGCATCGCCGAGCAGCACTGCGGGAGCCTCAGCGGCCACAACCGCCATGACGGAGGGGCGTGCTTCGTACTGCGTCTGCCCTTGGACATCGAGGTCGCCGTCGAAGAGAATCCCGGCTGCGACGCGGACGCGTTCGCGGAAAGTCGATAAGGAGCCGGTAAGAAATAACTGCGCAGATTCCGGGGTGCCACGGCTTGTTCGTAGTACCGCCATCAGGCGGTCTGAAGAGCCGCCTGAAGGCGGTACAACGAACGTGACCACGCAAACACCGCTTGCACTAGACAAACCCTGG
>JBIOJL010000077.1:0-16945 GCA_044450885.1 Tepidisphaerales bacterium | reverse complement strand
TTTTCTTTGTCCCGCTTTCTGGGGTTCTGCAAATCCCCCCGTTACGCCGGGACTACAAACAGGCCAGCGAGGACGCTGGCCCTACTTGTAGCGGGTTGACTTACATGAAGTATCCCGGTTCGACCTTGAAGTGATCGGCCAGCATCCGGATATGGGTCTTGGAGAGTTCCCGCCGGCCCGCCAGCAAGGTTGCCCCGAGTCCGCGGTTGCCCAGGAGCCGGCCGAGGTCGGAAGCCGACATGCCTGCCTGTTCCACGATGTAACGCAGCCGTTCCAGTGGCGTTCCCGTTCGGGTCGGCATTCGATAGTGCTCCTCTTCGTATTTGCCCACGAGATCGGCAAGAACGTCGAGGTAATCGGCTTGGCCGGAGGTCAGATGATCCTCCCCGCGAATCGCCAGGGTGTTGACGACAGCGATGGCCGCATCGTATTCCGCCTCCGTGCGAACCGGGCGCAGCGGAAACCGCCGCACCAGTTCCAGGTAGTCATCACGGGTTGGCCGCGTCTTGGTCTTCATAACTGCTCCTTCCAACCGCCTGTTGAATACTCCCCGTGCGTCAGCATCGCCAGCACGAAGAGTTTCTGCCGATTGTAGTGGATGGCCGCCAGCAGCCGGTACTTGTTGCCGCCGACGTTGAACACCGTGACCGCGTGCCCGCTGGCGACACGCACCGCGTCGGCCTGCGGCCAGACCTGCCGCACTCCGGCGATGCTGGCCCATTGGGCCCGGCTCGCCAGTTCATACCAGCGGTCCAGCGGCCCCGCCGCATCCGGATGCCGCTCCGCAAACCGTCGCAGGGCCTTCCGCGAGATCACATGCATGACCACATTATGTGGTCGCTGGAGAGGAAATGTCAAGCGTGATTTGTCTGTCCCGGCCGCGCCAATGGTACGCCCGGTCGAGTGTATGATACTTCGGACGTGTCGAGCCGGATCGCCTGTAGCCGCGATCGTTGATCGCGGTGTATTGCCGTCGTCGCGTGCAGCCACACGCGCGCAGCAGGAGAATTCAACGTGCCCACCATCCGAACCCTCGTCGGTCTCGCCCTCATGGTCCTGATATCCATGCAAAGCGCCAGCGGTGCCGCCGCTGCCACCGAAACCAAAGAGCAGCGCGAGGCGCGCATGGCCTGGTGGCGCGAGGCCCGCTTCGGGATGTTCATCCACTGGGGGCCGGTCAGCCTCAAGGGGACCGAGATCGGCTGGTCGCGCCAGGGCGGGCCCAACGGCGCCCGCGGCGCCATCCCCAACGAGGTCTACGACAACCTCTACAAGGAGTTCAACCCGACGAAGTTCGATGCCAGGGAATGGGTGTCCATCGCCCAGGCGGCCGGGATGAAATACATGGTCTTCACCAGCAAGCACCACGATGGCTTCTGCGAGTTCGACAGCCAACTGACCGACTACAAGATCACCAGCCCCAACAGCCCGTTCAAGCGGGACATCATCAAGGAACTGGCGGATGCCTGCCACGCGGCCGGGCTGAAGTTCGGGCCGTACTACTCCCAGCCCGATTCGCATCATCCGGACTACCGGAAGGCGACGCACGCCCAGTACATCAAGTACCTCCACGGGCAGGTCCGGGAACTGCTGAGTAATTATGGCAAGATCGACATCATCTGGTTCGACGGCCTCGGCGGCTCCGCGAAGGACTGGGACGCCGAGAACCTGCTGGCGATGATCCGGCAACTCCAGCCGGAGATCATCATCAACAACCGCTGCGGCCTGCCGGCCGACTTTTCCACGCCCGAGCAGACCGTCGGGGCGTTCAACATCGAGCGCCCCTGGGAGACCTGCATGACCATCTGCAACCAGTGGGCCTGGAAGCCGAACGACCCGATGAAATCCCTGCCGCAGTGCCTGCAGACGCTGGCCACCTGCGCCGGCGGCGACGGCAATCTCCTCTTCAACGTCGGCCCGATGCCCACCGGCGAGATCGAGCCGCGGCAGGTCGCCCGCCTCAAGGAAATGGGCCAGTGGCTGGGCAGGAACGGCGAGAGCATCTACGGCACGCGCGGCGGCCCGTACAAACCCACGCGGTCGCTGGTCAGCACGCGTAAAGGGGACGTAGTGTACATGCATGTGCTGAAGTGGAACGGAGAGTCGGTGACGCTGCCGGCGCTGCCGCGGAAGGTCGTGCAGAGCAGCCTGCTGAGCGGAAGCGGTGCCGTGCAGGTAGCGCAGACGGAGACCGGGTTGACTCTGACCGTGGCCAGGCAGGACCAACAGGAGATCGACACCGTCATCAAACTCAAGCTCGACGGCCCGGCCGAGGAAATCCCGCCCATGAGCACCATGGGCCCCGGACTCATCAAGCCGGGCATGAAGGCCACCGCCTCGAACGTCTTCCAGAACCAGCAGGCCCACGCCGCCAGCAAGGCCATCGACGGCGATTCCGGCAGCCGCTGGGCCACCGATGCAGGCACAAAGCAGGCATGGCTGGAAGTGGACCTGGGCCAGCCGATGACGTTCAACCGCGCCGAGATCGACGAGGCATACGCCGGACGCGTGCAGTCGTTTGAATTACAGTACAAGGACGGCGCCGAGTGGAAGATGTTCTACAAAGGCCGGACCATCGGCGAAAATTTCTCGACGCCGAAGTTCGACCCGGTGACGGCGCAGGTGGTGCGGCTGAACATCCTCCAAGCCACCGAGGGGCCGACAATCAACGAGTTCCAGTTGTTCAACACGAAATAGGAGGCCGAGTTCCCATGAAAACACAACAGATTATCGCAACGTTGATCGTGGCCTTGGTCTCGCCATTGCTCTTCGCCCAGGAGCCGACCATCGCCAAGCTCGAAGAGCAGTTTCTGAAAATGCCCATGGAGGCCCGCCGGCACACCGGGCCGCTGTTCTGGCTGCATGGCGATGAGACACGCGCGCAGTTGGAGGGCGAACTCAAGAACGTGCTCGACGGCCACAACGGCACGTTCACGACCGAGCCGCGGCCGCACACGGACTGGCTGGGCGAAGGGTGGTATCGCGATTTGAACATCTGCCTGGACTTCGCACGCAAGAACAACCTCACCTTGTTCATCTACGACGACTGGTGGTGGCCGAGCCAGATGATGGGCGGGCGGGTGCCGCCGCAGTACGGCAGCAAGCGGCTGGATGCAACCGCCGTCAGCATCGACGGACCCAGGGAGATCAGCGAAGCCGGCTATGGCGATGCCAATCTCATCGCCGTGATCGCCGGCAAGGAGACCGAAGGCCAGACCATCGACGGCAAGACGCTGGTCAACCTCACTTCGTCCGTCAAGGACGGCACGCTCAAGTGGAGCGCGCCCGAGGGCAAGTGGAAGGTCATGAAGTTCACCTGGAAGTTCAACGGCACCAAGGGCGGCCAGCAGAAGTACATCTCGGTCGACGGCGCCAGCCCGGACTGCGTCGACTGGTTCATCAAGACCGTCTACCAGCCGCACTACGACCGTTTCAAGGATGACTACGGAAAGACCATCGTGGGCTATTTCTATGACGAGCCCGAGACCCAGGGCGACTGGGGCAGCGACCTGATGAAGGTGATCGCCGAACGCAAGTTCGACTTGAACAAGCTGCTGGTGGGCTACAAGTTCAAGCTGGCCGGCGAGGAACAGACGGCCGCGTTCTACAGCTACATCGACTGTTTCGCCGAATCGTGGGGCCGCACCATGTACGGCGGCATGAGCCGCTGGTGCCGCGAGCACAACGTCGTGTCCATGGGGCACTTCATGGAGCACGAGGACTGCATCTTCAACCGCAACATGTCCGGCGGAAACATGATGCAATTGCAGAAGTTCAGCGGCATGGGCGGCATCGACCTGGTCTGCGACCAGGTCCACCCCGGCCAGCGCAACATGGGCATGTACCAGATGCCCAAGATCGCCAGCTCGATTTCGCACACCTACAACAAGGACAACGACATCGCCATGTGCGAAATTTTCGGCGGCTACAACCAGGTGCTGACCTACACGGAGATGAAATGGCTGACGGACTGGGAGCAGGTGCGCGGCATCAACTACATGATTCCGCATTCGTTCAATCCGCGTGCGCCGTATGACAGCGACTATCCGCCGTATTTCAACAACGGCGGATTCGAGCCGCGCTGGCCGCTCTATCGCGTGTGGGCCGACTACACCAACCGGCTGAGCCTGATGCTCACGGGCGGGCGGCACGTCGCGCCGGTGGCTTTCCTCCATTTGGGTCAGAGTTACCATGTCGGCGACAAACTCCGCCCGGAAGATCTCACCAGCGCGATGCAGGATGCCCTCTTCGACTGCGACTGGCTGCTCTACGACGCCTGGGAAAACGACGCGAAACTCGAAGGCAAGCAGATCAAGCTGCACAAGGAAGACTACAAAGTGCTGGTGGTCCCGGCCGCCGAGGTGATTCCCTATCCGACGCTGGCCAAGGCCCGCGAGTTCTTCGACAAGGGTGGCGTGGTCATCGGCTACGGCATGCTGCCGGGCAAGTCGGCCACGCTCGGCTACGGCGCCAAGGACATTGCCCAACTGACGGATGCCATCTGGGGCACGCCCACGCCTGGCCTGGCCCGCTGCAAGGCCAGCCCCGCCGGAGGCAAGTCGTATTTCCTGCCGGCCAAGCCCACGCCACAGGACATCCAGAAAGTGCTCACTGGCGACGCCGGCATCCATCCGACGCTTGAGGTTGCCACGGGCGAAACCGCCAACTGGCTGCACGTGCTGCACCGCCAGAAAGCCGGCCGCGATGTCTTCCTCATCTGCAACCAAAACCATCTGGGCGATGCCCGGCAGTTCAAACTCCGCCTCACCGCCGACGGCGAGCCCGAGTGCTGGGATCCCATGCGCAACGAGATCACGGCCATGCCCACGAAGCGCATCGACGCGAAAACCGTGGAGGTCGATCTGGCGCTCGAACCGTCCGAGAGCGTCATCCTCGTTTTCCAGACGCAGAAGCGGGCGCTGGCGATGCGGTTGGACGGGAGCGCCATGCCCATCGGCCAGCCGATCGCCATCGAACGCCAGGCCATCGCCGAGAAACCCGCCCCGCAGCCGGCCGTATCGAACGAGCCGTTCCCGCTTGAGGGCTGCTCCTGGGTCTGGTATCCCGAGGGCAACCCCGCCGTCAACGCCCCGCCCGGCAGCCGCTATTTCCGCGGCACGGTGGCGATCCCGCCGGACCGCAAGATCAAGGCCGCCCGCATGATGATCTCGGCCGACAACGAGTTCACGCTCAACATCAACGGCCAGAAGGCCGCCGAGCGCAAGGACGACAGCGAAGCCTGGCGGAGGCCGGAGACCGTGGACATTACCAAGCACCTGGTGGCCGGTAAGAATCAGTTTGCGATTCTCGCCGTGAACCTGGACCAGCCAGCCGCCGCCCGAAATCCGGCCGGGCTGATCGGCCGCTACACGATCGAATTCGAGCAGGGCGAGGCGCTCACCGGGAGCATCGACACCGGCTGGAAAGTTGCCAAGGAAGAGCAACCCGGATGGACCAAGGCCGACTTTGACGACAGCGCCTGGGTTGCCGCGAAAGTCGCCGCCGCATACGGCGCTGCGCCATGGGGCAAACTCGACGCCCGCAAGCACGTCACGCTCAGCCCGGTGAAGGCCGACCCCTACGAAGGCCGCTGCGAAATCCCGGCCGGCGTCGACCTGGCCAAGTCGCGGGTCTATCTGTTGGTCGATGACATCACGCCCGAAGCCGCCGCCACGGTGACCGTCAACGGCATCCACGCCGGCGGGTTCATCGGCAAACCTCTGCGGCTGGATGTAACGCAGTCCCTCAAACCCGGAGCGAATATCATCCGCATCGATCCGTTTGCTCCGAAGACGGCTAGCCTGACTGTCTATCCGCGATGATAGGTAGTCCTGACATGCCGATGCCGTTGACTGCGAGCGGCCGACGCGGTCTCAGCCCCGTCGGGGCGACGGATATTGGGAATGAGACGGGGACACAGCAAGTGGTTCATTACTCACAAGTTGCGTCCCCATCGGATTCCCCCGATGTCCAAGCATACATGGAGAACCCGAATGGCTGATACAGGCCACATCATCAAATTACTGTTCCTCGGCGGGGTTGATCCCGACGAAGCTCGACAGAAGGGTTACCTCAGCCACGTGGCGGGGGAAGTCGATGGCTCGACGGTTTATCCTGTGTTCTTCTTCAGTAAGGATCGCCTTGGCGGGGAGTTGAGGATGGCGTCGGAAGACGGACAGCCATATATAACAGGAACTGGGATGATCGTCGTTCCGGAGATTACGCTGGACACGATGCAGATCGCGGTCGAAGGGTGTTATAAGGCAGGTTTCTTTAGACACTTGGTTCCACTAACCCGGGAGGAACTCGCCAACATAGAAGGCGGCGTGTGGCCACCAGAACGACCGAGGAGCCAAGAAAAGAGGTTATAAGGAGCGGCTGCACCGGGGGAAATTAGCCGGGGGCCGGATTCTCTTCTTTGCTCCTTGGCTCCTTTGCGGTTGATCTTCTTGGATTGAACCGCCACTGAGCGAGGATCGGAAGGCGACTCCTCGGCTCTTTGATGGTATGACCTGCCAACTTGCCTTCCGACTGCGGAAACTGCTTCGTGTCTTCGTGTTTAATCTTCTTCCGAGAACAGCGCCAAACAACCCGCTACGGCAACGGCAGATCCTTGAACTCAAACGGAATCGCGATCTCGCGGCTCTCGGTCACGAGGTCCCAGACCAGCTTGGCCGGCTCGGCCGGGGCGCCGGCCTGGCCCATGCGGCCCTGGCGATAGAACATGAGCTTCACTTCCGTCTCGGTCTGTTCGGCGGCCGGCCCGGCGGGGGCGGGGTTGGGTGCTCCGCCGGGCTGGAAGACCATGCCGCCTCCGTTCATCCACACGCCGCCCCACTGTCCGCCGGCCGACATGAATTCCTGCCCATCGGCGTCGACGAGCTGCATGCCGGGATTGCTGAGCAGGTCCCGGAACTGCTGATCGTCCATGGCGCCGCGATAGAACACAATCGTTGCCTGGTACTGCCACTCATTCAGCCGCTTGACGCCCTTGAGCGTGATCCGGCGGCCGCCCGCCGACTTTTCCACGTTCTCGGCCTTCATCACCTCGGCGATCTCCAGCTTCTCGCCCTTGGTCTGCACCACGGCGCGTATCTTGCCCCGGAGCGACGCGATCTTCTCGCCCGCTCCCGGCGGATACGCCAGGGGCACCGCCATCCAGCCGATGCCCCGGCCGTAGCTCCACGCCGCGCGCTGGACCGGCGGAGCCTGGGCGGCGGCCACGGCGGGCGCGAGCAGCGAATTGCCCTTTTCATCGACAGCCTCGGCCATGTCAGGGACGCTGAACCACTTGACGATCTTCACCTTGGGCTCGACGTAGACATTGATGTTCATCATCAGGTTGCGGTTGATCTTCGGCAGGTCGGCCAGATCGGCCGTGTTGAGCCGCTGCAACTGCGTGATGACGGTCATGAACGCACCGTGGATCGAGGCCGGGTTCGCCATGATGTTCCCGCCCATGCCCATGCCGCGAACCGGCGTCAGCGTCAGCTTGCTGTCCGGCATTCCGGTGATCCAGATGGTCAGGTCGGCCTTGTCGCAGACCTCGCGCATGGCCGCCCAGAACGGCTGTTTCTCGATCGCCAGCGACACCGGCGGGAGGTTCGGCGGTCTGCCGTTGCGGTCCTTCTGGATGACCAGTTCGTAGCCCGTCTGCCGGGCGAACTCGTCGATGACGGCCTCCACATAGGCATCCTGGTGAGTGAAGGAAACCAGCGACGCCGCGGTGAGCTTGTCCGGGTCCGGGGCTTCCCCGGCCAGTGCCCACGTTGCCATCGCCATGACCAACCCGACCAGAACACCCATCGCGCACGTTTTCGATTCACCCATAGCCTACCTCCTGAGTTGTGCCCTAATGGGGAATATGCGCCGTCACCGGCGGGGTTGCAGGTCGGTGGTCAGTAGTGAGTGATCGGTGATCGGTGATCAGTGATCGGTGGGACTGATGACCGATCACCGATCACCGACACCCTCACATGCACGGTACCCCGCGCGGCCAGGATTCCAGCAGCGGAAAGGCGACTGGCTTCAGCCTGCCGTCGATGAGTTCGAAGAGCTCCCAGTCCGGCGCGTCTTTGTGGGCCTTGCTCCTGCCGACAAGCAGCGACGGCAACTGGCTCTTGCGGAAATGCCAGGCGTGCGAGCCCGGCGGCCGGTAGACGTAGTAGCGGATGCCGCGCAGCTCGCAGAAACGGGCCACGGCGGGGTTGTCGGGGCGGCCGTCGCGGATGGTGGCGATCACTTTCTCCAGCTCGATGACGGCCGGATTGGTGGACGGGCGCGTGGCGGTGGCATTTCTGGACACCCTGGTCTTCCTGGAGCTGGAAACGTCGGCGGACTCGACATTGTTGGGCACGACATTGATGCCGCGGTCGGTGAGCAGAACCAGGCCGCGGTGGGCATAGCCGTTGGTGCGGATCTTGTTGATGGTGGAGACGATGTAGTAGTTGGTGGCGACTTCACCGTCGGCGATGCTGCGATCCAGGAGATACTTCGACACCGACGCCAGTTGCTGGAGTTCGCCTCCATTGTAATAGTAGTAGAAGCGGGCGGAGCGGGCGATGAAGACGTCGACCGCATAGAGGGCGCCGTTGGCAAGGATCAGGGAGGCAATCCAGAGCCGCACCGTGGCGAGGTTGAGCTTCCGCATGGCCGTGGATTTGAGCATCTCCCGGAAATGGTCCATCGCCAGCCAGAATGCGAGCAGCAGCAGCGGCGCCACGGGCATGAGGTATCGCGGGTTGACGGTGGACCAGCGGACGATGATCGCGCCGGAGTAGAGCACGGCGCCGAGCGGCAGAAGAAACCCCTGTTTGCCGCATTGCCACGTCCCGGCCACGACCACGCCGATGAGGATCCAGCCGAAGACGTTGACCGCCTGGGCGGCGGCGGGATTGGAGTTGGCGGAGTGCAGGGGCATCCAGAAATAGCCGGCCAGCCACTGACCGCCCGAGGCGGCGCGGCCGGCGTAGACCATGAGCTTTCCTCCGCCGAAGACGCTGGTCATGACCGGCGGGGCGCCTTCGTCACGGTCGAAGGCATCGAGGGCGGAGACGCCGGGGATCTCGCCCATGTGCGCGCGGGGCACGATGTACCTGGGAAGGATGTCAGTGATGAGCTTGCGCGTGGCCTGGAAACTGAGGAACGTCACGGCGAGCGCCGCCGCGGCGACGATCAGCGAGGTGCGCAGGGTTCGCCGCAGGCGCGTAAGCGAGCCGGCGACGACGACGGCGACGGCGGCGAGTCCGGCGAAACGGACGAAGATCATGGCCGCGCAGCCGAGGAGGATGAGCGCGATGCGCCACCAAGTGGCGCGGCCCTCGGCGACCTGGAGTGCCAGCAGGGTGGTGGGCGCGAAGATGAGGCAGAAAAGGGCCTCGGTGCGGAGCTGGACGGTGGAGCAATACCACCAGTAGAGGATGCCGGAGAGGAGCACGATGGCAAAGGCACGCGCGGGCGGAACGGCGCGGCGAATGACGCGATACCAGGCGGCGGCCGAGCCCAGCAGCATCAGCAGATTGCACGCGCCCAGGAAGATGAAGCTGGAGGAGATATTGAGAAGCCCGGCGAGGAGGAACGGCCAGCCCGGCGGCGCCCGGCCGACGGCCCCGCCGTTGAACTCGACGCCGCGCCCGATGAGGATGGAGCGGGCGATGGAGATGTAATAGGCGGTGTCCGGCCCGGCCGACCAGTGGGGGCCAACCAGCAGGGCGTAGAGAACGCCGAGGAGAATGATCAGCCAGGTGAGAAAGCGGCGGTCATCGGGATGATGGAAGTCCGTGGTCATGGAAAGGGGCGGAGTATACGGGTGGGGATGGGGAATGTCATTGGACAGGTTATTCGATATTTGTTCTTTGTTGGGGACTGTTCGCCGCCGCGACCGGTGACCGCGCTTCGGCGACGGCTGCAACACGCGGCGCGACCTGTAGCCGCGATCGGTGATCGCGGTCCTCCATCGCGATGAGCCATCGCGGCCACAAATCCAGCAGCTTGCGCCAATCGCAACACGCGGCGCGGATCGGAGTAGCAACAGCGACGACGGACCTCATCAAACACCAGAGAAAGGAACCAACCATGCAGCAGGACAGCAACAGTTCAACCACCCGGCGCGGCTTCTTGAAAGCGTCGACAGCGGCAGGAGCGATGGCGGCGCTGGGCGCGAATTTCGCCCACGCGGCCGGCTCGGACATCATCAAAGTCGGCGTCATCGGCTGCGGCGGGCGCGGCAGCGGCGCGACGGGAAACTGCGTGGACGGCGCCAAGGCCGCCGGGGCGCAGGTGCAGATCGTGGCCGTGGGCGATGCGTTCCCCAACAACGTCAAGGGCCTGGCCGGCAAACACAAGGTTCCCGAGAACAAGACCTTCTCCGGCCTCGATGCCTACAAACAGGTGCTTGATTCCGGCGTGGACATGGTCATCCTGGCGACCCCGCCGGGGTTCCGGCCGTACCACTTCAAGGCCGCCATCGAGGCCGGCAAGCATGTTTTCTTCGAGAAACCCGTGGCGGTCGACCCGACCGGCGTGCGCATGGTGATCAAGGCGGCCGAGATGGCCGAGGAGAAGAAGCTGGGCGTGGTCGCCGGCACGCAGCGGCGGCACGAGTTGAGCTTTCAGGAGACGATCAAGCGCGTACACGACGGCGCCATCGGCGACCTGCTTTACATGCGCATCCACTGGGATGGCGGCGGCATCTGGTATCGCAAGCGCAAGGAAGGCATGGGCGACACCGAGTACCAGATCAACAACTGGTATCATTATGTGTGGCTCTGCGGCGACCAGATCTGCGAACAGCACGTCCACAACCTCGACGTGGCCCACTGGGTGCTGGGCGGCCCGCCGGTCTCGGCCTATGCCCAGGGAGGCCGGGCCGTCCGCGACAGCATCGGGCAGACGCCCGGGCAGATCCACGATCACTGCGCCGTGCTGTTTGAGTATCCCAACGGCGTGAACCTGTGGAGCACCTGCCGGCACTGGCCGGGCGACGGCGCGGGCGGCGAGTATGTCGTCGGCACCAAGGGCTCGGCCAACCCGGGCGGCGGGTTCGAGGTCCGCGGCGACGAGAAGTTCAGGGCTCCCAAAGCCCCGGCCAACCCCTATGTGCAGGAACACACCGACCTCATCAAGAGCATCATGGACGGCAAGCCGCTCAACGAAGGCAAGCAGGTGGCGATCAGCACCATGATGGCCGTGATGGGCCGGATGTCGGCGTACACGGGCAAGAAGGTGACCTGGGACTTCGCGATGAACAAGTCGAAGCTCAACACCATGCCCGAGAGCCTGGACATGAAGGGCGCGATGCCCGAGCCGCCGGTGGCGATCCCCGGGCAGGAAAAGCTGATCTGACGCTCTCATCCCTTGAGTTTCTGCTCGATCCGGTTCAGCACGTCGCGGCTGGTGCCTTCATCGCCGAAATTGTCGACACGAACGCTGACCTTGCTCGCCTTGTCCGTCAGGCTCTTGACGAGCACCTCGATGCGGTGATCGGTGGTCGTGCGGGCGTAGATCTTGGCCTCGGGCGCGTTCGGCTGATATTGGAAGACAATCGCCTTCATGTCGTCCTCGAAGACCGACTTGGTGGCCGCCGCGACCTTCTCCACCGGGGCATCCATGTTGGCCGTCGCCTGTCCGTTGACATAGGCAACTGTGGCCGCGCCGGCGCCGGCCGCCGCCGCGACCAGGCATCCGCTCTGCGTCGCCGCCACCACTCCGAAAAACGCGCCTATGCCGAGAGTCCTGAGAACACGTCCGAGTTTCATGCGATCTCCTTCTTTGTGAGTACGTCGTTGCCTGGTTCCTATTGTATACCGCCACTCCGCATTCAGATCGCATCCACCGGTTGCTCCGCCACGCGGGCAACCGCCGCTTGCGCCGGCGACGGCGGATGGGTCTGCAACTCCACCATGTACCGGTATCGGCTGGAGACCGACATCAGCTCATCGTGCGTTCCCTGCTCGACAATCCGGCCGTGCTCAATCACCACGATGCGGTCGGCGTTGCGGATCGTTGAGAGGCGGTGGGCAATCACGAAGCAGGTTCGCCCGGCCATCAACTCCGCGAGGCTCATCTGGATCAGCCGCTCGGATTCGGTGTCGAGGTTGGACGTGGCTTCGTCGAGAATGAGGATGCGCGGGTCGGCCAGAATGGCGCGGGCGATGGTCAGGCGCTGGCGCTGGCCGCCGGAGAGTTTGACGCCGCGTTCGCCGATGAGGGCGTCGTAACCGCCGTCGATCTGGGTGATGAACTCGTGGGCGCTGGCCCGGCGGGCGGCGTCTTCGATCTGTTGGGGAGTCGCATCGCGCCGGCCGTAGGCGATGTTCTCGGCGATCGTGCCGTCGAAGAGGAACGTGTCCTGCTCGACAATGCCCAGAAGTCGGCGATAGGACCCGACGTCGATGTTTCGCAGATCGACGCCATCGAGCCGGACCGTCCCGGCCGTCGGGTCGTAGAAGCGGGCGATGAGATTGCAGAGCGTGGTCTTGCCGGCGCCGGACGGACCCACCAGCGCGATCGTCTGGCCGGGGGCGGCCTCGAGGGAGACGTTGTGGAGGACGGGGTCGGGGATTTGCGATTTTGGATTTGCGATTTGCGATTGGGGATTTGAAATCTCAGATTTCAGATTTGCGATTTGCGATTTGCGATTTGCGATTTGCGATTTCGGGTAGGCGAAAGAGACATTCTGCACGGTAACGCGGCCGCGGACCTGCTGGCGATCCAGCATGAGATCGGACGATGTGGCGGCGAACTCGGCCGGTTCATCACGCAAGTCCAGCGTTCGATCCAGCCCTGCAAGCTGGTTCTGCAAGTTGGTGGCCGACTCGGCCAGCGTGGCGATCGGGCCGAGCAAAGCGGTCAGATAGGCCAGGAAGAGCACCAGGTCGCCGGTGGTGAAGGCTGCGTGCGGATCGAGCAGGCCCTGGCGCACCAGCGCCTGGTCGTGCAGCACCTTCGACCCGCCGAACCAGAGCAACAGGGCGGATGCCAGCGGGATGAGAATGGACCAGGCGATGTCGATGCCGCGCATCCACCACCAGGCGTGGAGTTCCTGGCGGGCCATCAGGTGGTTGCTGGTGGTGAACGAAGCCGATTCGGATTTCTGCCGGCCGAACGCCCGCACCACGCGCATGCCGCCGAAGGACTCGGTGGCATGGGCGTCGATCCCCTGGCGGGTGGCGCGGATGTCGCGGAAAAGGGGACGGATGCGCCCGATCCAGGTGCGGTGCGTCAGCCAGACCGTCGGCAGGAGCACGATGGCGCCGACCAGCAGTTTCCAGTTCACAAACGCCAGCATCACCAGCGAGCCCAGCAGTTGGATGATCGCCCGCCAGGGGTTGTAGATGAGCGAGAAGACCAGGTCGCCCACGCCGCCGGCATCTTCGCGGAGGATCGAGGCCACGCCGCCGGATTTGAGGTCATAGACGCGGTGCAGTGGCAGGCGGACGGCGTGGTCGAAGACATGCCGGCGATAGGCCGTCTGCACGCGCTTGGTGATCCGCGTGGTCTGCCAGCGGCCCCAGATGGAGAAGGCGATCGCCAGAAGCGTGAACGAGATCATGCCCACGCCCACGGCCGCCAGCAGCAATCGCGGGTCCGCAGGCAGACGCAGCGCCCGCAACTGCGGCGGCAGCGGCCGGGTATCCAGCACATTGTCCACGACGAGCTTGGTACCGTACAACGGAACCAGCCCCAGCACCGTGGCCACCGTCAGCGTGCCGAGGGCCGTCGCCAGCGTGCCGCGATGGCCGCGGAGCAGCGTCAGAAACGACCAGAATAGCGGCATGAACGCCCGCGAGCGCTTGTTGGACTTGACCTTTCCGTCCATGGTGCCGTACTCGCGCAGCAATTCCCCGCGCCGGGCGCGCTCGCGGAGGCGCTTCTGGTAGTCGAGGAAACGGCGGAGGCTGGAGCGGCGAGAGTGGGGCATAGGGAGAATGATAGCACGGCGGAGTCAGTAGTCAGTGGTCCGTGGTCAGTAGTCCGTGGTCAGTAGTCCTGAGTGCTGAGTGCTGAGATGTTGGTCGATTCACGGTTGCGGCGGGAGTTGGCAATCGTCGCACAGGCGTCCCGCCTGTGTCGGGTCGGTACTCCGACACGTTGCCCCGGCCGGAACGGATGTCTTCCGGTGACCTTTCACCGTATGTTTGTGGCGTATGTTTGTGGCGATGCCCTTGGACATGATTACCGGTATCATCGACGCCATGAATCGTTCGACTTCGTGCGGCATGCGGTACATCCGATGAAACGCTGGCTGGCCAACATCATCACCGCTCTTTCCCTGCTGTTCTTTGTGGCGACGGCGGTGCTGTGGGCGCGAACCTGGCGCATGCAAGCGCCAGTCATTCCCCTCGTGTACCACTACCCCAATGTCCATGGCGTACTTGCCAAACAACTCCAGGAGGTGCGTTTTGATGGAATTGCTCTGTCTGACCAGATTGAGTTCATGCGGGACGTATCCGGTGCAACAATTGAAGTTGACTGGCAGGCGCTGGAAAGAGCGCATGTCAACCGCGAGACTCCGGTGACGATATGGCTCAGGAACGCCTCTTTCGGGCAAACTCTAGCCAGCATGCTTGCATCTGCCGGCCCCGAGATTGAATACGTCACCGAATCCGACGTGATTCGCATCACCACCAAGGCCGCCTTGGCGAACGACCCTCGGCGCCAACGTACTGTCAGGGTAAGAACCTTTACCGAAGCCGGGTACGCTTATCCGGTTGATCAGAGACAGGCGACGTTCAAACGTTCACCGGACTCCACCGCACTTGAAGTCATCGTCGGTGACCTGGAATACACAGTTTCCAGCTACCGTGGAACCCTGTGCGTGTGGCACACGCCGTCAGACCCCGCTCGACAGTACCAGAACGGTCGCTCGATCCGCACAACCAAAGGATTCGCTCCCGGGGAACTTCTCGATTTCGCCGGTTTCTCCTTACGGCGAGAAACGTCACCGCTTGACGCCCGGATCATCGACCTGCCGCTCTGGTGTCCCCTGCTGCTCTTCGCCATCTCGCCATACCTCTGGCTGCGACGATGGCGCAAACGCCGCCGGCGGCGCGTCCTGGGCCTCTGCATTGTGTGCGGCTACGACCTCCGCGCGACTCCCGGCCGCTGTCCGGAGTGCGGGACCGTTCCATCGAACATCACGCATGCGATGACACACTGATCAACTGCAAGCGATCGCCGGCTACGCCTGTCGGCGGGTACGCCAGATTCCCTTATCGGTGTGTCACGCCGCTCCGGCCAGGACCGCCGTCAGGCCGTTGGAGATGATCTGGGCACGGGTCAGGCCGTGAGACTGGGCGTATCGGTCCACACGTTCCAGCAGCGACCGCTCGACTGTGGTGGTGATTCGGGCCGCACCTTTGCCGATACGCGGCCGGCCGCGTTTCACCTTGCGGGCATGTTCCCGGGCCTTGCTGAACATCGCCTTGTCGGCAACCGTTAGCGGTTTGCCCTTCTCGAACACAAATGGCTCGTCGAACTCCCGAGTCGCCTCGCGCAGCTCGTCTGTGGTCATGTCCCAGTATGGCTTTCGTTTCTTCATCGTTGCACCCTGCGCCGCAGGCGGCGCTTTTCAATGTTTTTCGGCGACCACCTACGGAATGAACTCCATCTGATCGACCCACTCGGCGGGTTCGCTGGCGTATGCAACTGCTTCGAGAAAGCTCGCGACTTGCCGAATCGACGCCTGGGAACTGACGAGGAACAAGCCGGGCGAGTGTCGGCCTCGCTGCAGGTGCTTCTGGAAGTGGCCGATCATCGTCGCCTTATCTGCCGTCACCAGAATTCGGCCGTTCTCTTCGGCCCAAGCCAGCAGATCCGGATCCGAAGTACCGCACGGCAGGGCATCCGCGTCGCCGACCCGGACAACATCAAGCGCATTGCCGCCGGTCGTGCCAAGCCTCAACAAGGCACGCCAGACCGGCCCGCGAAAATGTTCATCGAGAAGGAATCGAATGGCCACGGGTCACGGCGCTCCCACCTTGCGCATGGCTTCCAACCGCCTGCGGAGTTCGGACATGGAAGGGCCGGGCGGATTGCCCGCCTTGGCCCTGGCGATCTCGGCATCGTTGCCAGCGATTAGTGCATCGACCTCGGCCTGGTTCTCGAGATAGTGGCCGATCGTCTTGTGAATCTGAGCCAGGGTCAGACTGGGAAACATGATGGCGATCATCTCGGGAGAATGGCCCTCACGGTACAGACGGGCGACGTCTTGGAGGCCGATGCGGTGGCCGGTCAGGTGGATGAATCCATCCGGGTCGCGTGTGAGAAAATCGGGGAGGACCATAAGCAACTCCTGACACAACCGTTCTGATTCGACTAACAATACCATAGGCGGCCGCGGAAACGAAGAGAAACACGAATGCGGAATGCGGCAGGCTACGCGACCGTGTTAACGACAATCCAGAAGATCGTCACATCGGCCGCGATGTGGGCGATCCAGACGCCGAGCAGGCCTCCTGATTTGAGCCGGAGCACGCCGAGCGCGAGGCCGTATACGCCAGCCAGGAACATGCCGGTGCGGCCGGGCGGATATCCTTGCGCGTGTCCGATCCCGAACGCGACCGCCTGAATGACAAGAGCCCATGCGACGCCGATCTGTGATACCAAGGCATCGAGCAGAACGCCTCGAAAAATCACTTCCTCCATCAGGGCATTGACCAGTGCGAACGCGGCGCACGCAAAGGCCACATGCACCGGGAGATGCAGCGGCAGTTGACGGGCAAGGGATGTGACATCCGGTTTGACGATCGCATGGAATGTCAGCAACGTGAGCGTGGAACCCACGATGATGGCTGCAGTCGCCGCGAGCGGCCATCCGGTCAATCGGCCCGGCTTGCACCAGTGAACAGTGCGACGCATCGGCGCGATAAGAGATACCACCGCCGCATAAATGAGGAGCGGCACGAGAAAATACCAGGGCCACCGGCCGAGCCCGGGAATGAAC
>JBIOJL010000076.1:0-17152 GCA_044450885.1 Tepidisphaerales bacterium | reverse complement strand
TTCATACCCCAGGTAACCCCGGGATCACCCACAACCTCATCCCGCCAAACGACTTACGCCGCCGCCAGCCATCACACCCAGGCCCAAAAGTATTTTTTCGCACCGCGACACCGTCCACCAGAACAACAACCCCCGGAATCGATCCCTCAGACGGACGGCTTCCGGACGGCGTTCTGAACGCCTCCGGGACACCTTTCAAGCCCCAACCCGGACGCCCCCGGGACGGGCTCGGGACGGGGTTTGAAACCCCTCCATATTCACAACCGCAAATTCATAACCCACCTTACAGGAACCTCTTATGGCAAGAACAAAGATCCAACAACAAACGCTCGGCCCCGCTTCGCGCCCTCGTGGTTGATCCGGCTTGTTTGATTACCCGCGCGTCTCTCGCCACAACCCCGCCCGCCCGCTGTATTACCACCAGCCAGTCACTATCCCGGTCATCTCTCAACAGCAAGGAGACCCATGCCGTCGCAACTCGCCTCGCGTCGCCAGTTCCTCAAGCAGACCGCCGCCGCATCGGCCGCCATCAGCGCCGTCAGCATTGTCCCCCGCCACGTCCTGGGCCAGGGCCAGACGCCGCCCAGCGAGAAGGTCAACATCGCCTCCATCGGCATCGGCGGCATGGGCTACGGCGACACCAAGAATTTCGGCGACCTCGCCAACATCGTCGCCATCTGTGACGTCGACGAACGCCACATCGCCCGCGCCCAGAAGGAGTGGCCGGCCGCCAAGCCGCATACGGATTTCCGCAAGATGTTCGACGAGCAGAAGAACTTCGACGCCGTCACCATCGCCGCGCCCGACCATTGCCACGCGGCCGTCACCATGATGGCGCTCAAACTCGGCAAGCATACACATTGCCAGAAGCCGCTGACGCACACGGTGTTCGAGGCCCGCACCGTCTACGAGGCCGCCAAGGCCGCGAAAGTGGCCACGCAGATGGGCAACTTCGGCCACGCCTCCGAAGGCCACCGCCTCATCGCCGAGATGATCTGGGACGGCGCCATCGGAACCGTGCGCGAAGTGCATTCCTGGTCCAACCGCCACCCCGACATTTCCCAGCGCGCCGTGCCGCGGCCCAAGGACACGCCGCCGTGTCCCAAGGAACTGCACTGGGACCTCTGGCTCGGTCCGTCGGCCGAGCGGCCGTATCACCCGTGCTATCACCCCTTCGCCTGGCGCGGCTGGTGGGATTTCGGCTCGGGCGTGCTCGGCGACATCGGTTGCCACGAGTGGTCCCCCGTCTTCAAGGCCCTGAAACTCGGCCATCCCACGACCGTCGAAGCCTCGTCCACCCACTACAACGCCCCGCCCGAAGTGACCCGCGAGACCGCGCCGCTGGCCTCGATCATCCGCTACGATTTCCCGGCCGACGGCGATCGCGCCCCCGTCAGCCTCTACTGGTACGACGGCGGCATGCGCCCGCCGCGGCCCGATGAACTCGAGCCCGAACTGCGCTTTGGTGTTGACGATGGGACGCTCATCGTTGGCGACAAGGGCAAGATCTTCAACGGCCGGCTCATCCCCGAAACCCGCCGCAAGGCATACGGCAAACCCCCACAGAAGCTGCCGCGTTCGCCCGGCCACTACATCGAGTTCATCAACGCCTGCAAAGGTGGTAAAGAGCGCTGCGGCTCGGACTTCGTCGACCACGCCGCCCACCTGGCCGAGATCGTGCAGCTTGGCAACGTTGCCCTCAAGGCCAACCGCAAGATCCGCTGGAACCCCGAAAAACTCGAATGCACCGGCGACGCCGAGGCCACGGCTCTGCTGCGCATGCCCTATCGCGCTGGATATAGCTTGTAGATTCGAACAAGAGATTAAACACGAAGTCACGAAGTCACGAAGCGGCTATTGGTTCTCGGAGACGTATTGTGTTGAGTCTACTCTCTTGGTTTTGAAATCAATGCTGCACGCGAACAATTACTCGACTACCAGAAACCGCTTCGTGTCTTCGTGACTTCGTGTTTAAGCCTCTTCGGAGTGATCGCAAATGATTCCCATTCGATTTCTCGCCGCCCTTGTTGCCCTGACCATTGCCACGACCGCTCTCGCCCAGCCCGCCGTCACGGTCATCCACGCCCCCGCCGGATGCTTCGTCCCCGATGTCATCGTCGACGCCAGGGGCACCGTCCACATGGTCTACGCGTTGAACAGGAACGCGTATTACGTCCGCTCGGCCGACAACGGCAAGACTTTCACCGAGCCGGTGAAGGTCAATTCCGAGAGTACGGTCTGCTTCACCATGGGCGAGCGCGGGCCCAAACTGGCCGTCGGCGGCGACGGGGTCATCCATGTCGTATGGATGGATATCTGGTCGCCCGGCGTCAAGACCTTCGCACGCCACGCCCGCAGCACGGATGGCGGTAAGACTTTCCAGCCCCTCAAGATCATCTCCTCCATGAGCGGCAACGACGGCCTGACGGTGGCCGCCGACGACAAGGGCAACGTACACGCCTTCTGGCACACCATGAGCCCGCCGACTACCGGCCTGCCCAAGTCGGCCACGTTCCTTCATGTCGTGCGCTCGGCCGACAGCGGCGTCACCTGGGGCAAGGACGAGCACGTCAAGATCGCCAACCTCAGCGAACTCGCCTGCTCCATGTGCATGATGCGCGCCCGCATCGCCGCCGACGGCAGCCTGCTCCTGGCCTTCCGCTCGGCCGAAAACAGCATCCGCGATTTCTACGTCCTCAAGGGCTCCGTGAAGGAGAACAGCTTCACCGCCATCCGCGTCAACAAAGACGAGTGGAACCTCGATTCCTGCCCCATGTGCGGCCCGTCCCTCGAACTCGACCCCGCCGGCCGCCCCGTCTGCGCCTTCATGACCCGCCACAAGGTCTACTGGTCCGTCGCCGACCCGGCGATTGCCGCGTTCAAATTGCACGTCGCCACGCCCGCCAACGAGAACGACGAGATCTACCCCACGGCCGTCGCCAACAAACGCGGCGACGTGCTGATGGTCTGGCAGGTCGGCCCCATGTCCATTTCCGGAACCGCCACCGTGAAATGGGCCCTCTACAAACCCGACGGCCAGTTCACCGGCCGGCAAGCCACGCTCGGCAAAACCACCTCCGGCACCAAGCCGACTGCGTTTGTTGGCACGGATGACAATTTCTATGTCGTGACGACAGCAAAGTAGGGCCAGCGTCCTCGCTGGCCTTCCTGAAGCACGGAGCGTCCGGCGCTTGTCGAGCCGCCTCCCTTGCGGCCCGGCCGGTGCCCGCGAGCTCTCATGGTTTCGCCCCCGGCCCGCCAATGCAGAACATGCTCTGGTGACTGCGCACGAAGATCCGGCCGCCGCTGATCGCGGGCGAGGCGAAACACTTCTCGCCCAGGTCGTTCGTGGCCACCAGCTCATACTTGTCCGCGGGCCTGATGACGTTCATGACCCCTTTATCGTTGAGGAAATAGGCCAGGCCGCCCGCCGAAACCGGCGAGGCGTGCGAGTGGCCGAACGGCTCGTGCCAGAGGATCCTGCCGCCGGCGGCCTCGAAGCAATGGATCTCGCTGCCGGCGTCCGAGATGGTCAGGAAGTAGTCGCCCACGGCTATCGGCGATGGAACATAGGGCGCGCCAGCCTGGCCGCGCCAGACAATTTTCGTCGAGGTCACGTTCCCCTGGCCATCGGGCTTGATGGCCATCAGTTCCTTGCGTGGCCAACTGGTACACGCGAGCAGCAGCCCGGCCTTCTCGTTGAACACCGGGGTGATGACATAATCGGTCGATGTGTGTTCGGCGTACCAGATGCGCGAACCGTCCTTGGGGTCGTAGCTGCTCGCGGCCTTGTTGCCGTAGAGCACGAGCTGCGGACGCCCGGCCAGCGTGCGCACCAGCGGCTGGCCGAAGCTGTTGGAGGGATTGTCGAGCTGCGTCTTCCAGATGGTGTGGCCATCCGTGCGGCTCAGGGCGACCAGGAAGTTCCCCTGCTTGCTCTCCGCGCTGAGCAGGACCTTGTCCTCGTAGAGAACGGGCGAACTCGAAAAACCGTGGTCGTTCTGGAATGCCCCCGGACGCACCAGCCAGAGCTGTCTGCCATCCAGGTCGTGGGCGGCCACCACCACCTGCTTGCTGTCGAGAAAGGCGACGTAGACGCGCTCGCCGTCGGTGGCCGGCGTGCCGGAGGCATAGCTGTTCTCCGTCTGCTTGGATTCCAGCGGCGCGGTCAGGACGGTCTGCCGCCAGAGGATCTGCCCGGTCTTGCGGTCCAGGCACAGCAGCACGCGTTCCTGCCTGTCGGGAATGGCCGTGGTGGTGAAGACGCGATCGCCCCAGACGATCGGCGAACTGTGGCCGGCGCCGGGTATCGCGGTCTTCCAGATGACATTCTGCCCGGCGTCCCAATGGATCGGGATGCTTGTCTCGCCGCTGGTCCCGTCGCCGCGCGGCCCGCGCCAGGCCGGCCAGTCCTCGGCCGCGACGTTGTGTATCCACCCGGACAGAACAAGGCAAAGGACTGGAATGGTGCGAAGGTATCTCATGGTGTTGTGTCACTTGAGCCAGGTCAAACGTGCGAACATGGGAGTGGACTCCGTGAGGTTACAGGCGAGCGCCCGCCACTGAGTGGACCCAATGATCAGATTACCGCCTTCCGAAGCTGGCGCTGCCATCGATCTCATGTCCGCCGGTCCGGCGTCGGACACCGCCGAACGTGAACTGCGGACATGCCCGTGTTTTGTCGGCCGCATCTGGTATACTGCGCGTCACTTGCCCATGCCCAGTTTTCTGAATCCCATCACCGCCGCCATTGCCGCCGCCGTGGCGGTGCCGCTGCTGCTCTTGCTCTACTTCCTCAAGTTGCGCCGGCGCGAGCTGGATGTCCCATCGACCCTGCTGTGGAGGAAGGCCATCCAGGATCTGCAGGTGAATGCGCCGTTCCAGCGGCTGCGCCGCAACCTGCTGCTGCTGCTGCAACTGCTGCTGCTGCTGGCGCTGTTGTCGGCGCTGTCGCGGCCGGTGGTCAACCACACGGCGTCGGCGGGCAAATTGTCGGTGATCCTGATCGACCGCTCGGCGTCGATGTCGGCGACGGACATGCCGGGCGGCAAGTCGCGCCTGGATGAGGCGAAGAAGAAGGCGGACGAACTCGTGGATTCGCTGCCCCGCGGCGGAATGGCGATGGTCATCACCTTTGACGAGGGGGCCGACGTCGTGCAGGCATTCACGGCCGACCGGGTGTTGCTGAAGAACGCCATCGACGCGATCGAGCCGACGCAGAAAGGCACGCTGCTGAAGACGGCCTACCAGCTTGCCGAAGCGCGGTCGCTGGCATTCTTCGGCGACCAGTTGCGCTCCGAGAAGGAAGGCCCGGAAATCTGGCTCTTCTCGGACGGGCGGATCGCCGACCGCACTGAGTTGGCGCTGAAATCCGCGCGCCTGCGGGAGATGGTGGTGATCGGCTCGGACAAGGCGACGAACATCGGGATCGTGGCCTTGGCCGCGAAGCGGAACTTCGACCGCCCTAACGAACTGCAGGTGTTTGCGCGTCTGGCGAACTACGGGCCGCAGATTGCGGAGACGGCGGTGCAGCTCGGCGTGGACGGGACGATTCCGCCGGGCGGGGTGCGCCGCGGAGTCAAGCTGCTGCCCGAACGATGGACCGACGACCAGCGCAAGGCGGCCGAGAAACAGGACCGGACGATCGGCAATGGCGGGGTGGAGTTCAACATCGACCTGCCGCGCGGGGCGGTGGTGCGCGTGGAGCTGAAGGAGCTGAAGGATGACGTGCTGCTGGCGGATGATTCGGCGCAGATCGTGGTGCCGGCGCCGCGGTCGCTGAACGTGTTGCTGGTGACGCGTAAGGGGAACTTCTGGCTGGAGCGGTTCGTGCAGAGCGCCGGGCTGCGCAATCCGGGGCAGATGGTGCCGGATGCCTACGAAGAGAAGATGAAGGATGCGCAGGTGCTGGCCCGCGAGTACGACGTGATCATCTTCGACCGCTACCAGCCCAGGGGGCTGCCGCCGGCCGGGAACTTCATCTTCTTCAACGCGGTGCCGCCGTTCAGCAAGCTCAAGGTCGTCGAAGATGCGCAGGGCGTGGTGACGTTCAAGGACCAGTCGGTACTGGACTGGGACCGCAACCACCCGCTGCTGAAGAACCTCAACCTGCGGTTCGACTGCCTGGAGACGCTGAAGCTGGAAATGCCGCTGGAAGCGCAGACGCTGATCGAAGGCAAACGCGGCCCGCTGCTGGTGCTCTATCGCGAAGGGCGGCACACGCACCTGGTGCTGCCTTTTGATGTGCAGGAGACGAATTGGCCGACCAAGCCGAGTTTCCCGGTGTTCCTCGACAATTGTCTGCAGTTCCTGGCGCTGGGTTCGGACATGGACGTGCGGCAGTCGTACCGGCCGGGCACGGCGATCCGCATTCCGCGGTTCGCGCTGCAGGCGGCCGGGGCAAATCTCAAGAGCGTGCGGGTGACCGGGCCGGGGGACTTCGCGCCGCTGGAGGTGGCGATCCCGGACAGCGGCGATTTCGCACTGCCCCCGCTGCCGAAAGTCGGCGTGTACACGCTGGAACCGCCCGTGCCGCAATACGAGAAGATCGCGGTGAACCTGCTGGATGAGAACGAGAGCAACATCTTGCCGGTGAACAAGGCGCCCGGCGGCGGCAACGGCGGCACGGAAGTGGTCGCGGTGGGGACGGCGAGCAAGTCGCGGATGGAGTTGTGGTGGTGGCTGGTGGCGGCGGGGGCGATTCCACTGTGCCTGGTGGAGTGGTGGGTGTATACGCGGCGCGTGCATTTATGACTTTCCGTTCCCAGGTTGCCGCACATATGGCGCTGATGATCATATCGCTGATCGTCCTCAGCGGCGTTGCCCTTTGGGGCCTCGATTCGCAGCGCGAGGATTATTCGGCCGCCTTCGCGGGCTATGAGGACCTCCGCGAACTCTACACCATCAGCGCCGACGTTGCCTCGGCCCGCAAGCTCGCATACATCGACCCGCCCGATGCCCGCGCCGTCATGCGCGAGATCCAGTCGGCCGCCACGCTCTTCCAGGCCTTCGCCCCGCACACCGCCGGGCCGCGGATGGCGACGCTCTGCGCTGACGTGCGCCAGAAACTCGCCGATGCCCAGACCCAACTCTGGGACATCATCACCGCCGGCCGGGCCGACGTCACCAGCATCTCGCGCCCGCTCGACCGGATCCTCCTCCTGATTGTCGACATCAGCGCCGAGGTGCGCCAGAGCATCCAGTCGAAACAACAGGCGGCCAATCGCAAGCACCGCGCCGTGCTCTACACCACCGCCGGCGTCTGCGGCGCGCTGTTCCTGGCCGCCGTCGGCCTGGGCCTCGCGCACTACCGCACGGTCATGCGGCCGTTGCGACGGCTCAACCGCTCGGTCCACGAACTGACCCAGGGCCGCCTCGACCATCGCGTCGACACCGCCGGGCCCGAGGAATTCGCCCAGCTTGCCCGCGATTTCAACACCATGGCCGACCAGCTCGACGGGCTCTACAAGAGCCTGGAACAGAAGGTCGCCGACAAGAGCCGGCAGCTCGTGCGGTCCGAGCGCCTGGCGTCGGTCGGCTTCCTGGCCGCCGGCGTGGCCCACGAGATCAACAACCCGATCGGCATCATCGCCGGCCACGCCGAACTGGCGCTGGCGGAGATGGGCGCAGCGCTGACGCCGGCAGCAACAAGTGGTGCCGGTGCCCTCACCGGCACATCTTCTGTTCCCGACGGCAGACAGCGCCCGCCCGAGAAGGCCCTGGCCAACGCCCGCGAGGCATTCACCGTCATCGCCGAGGAAGCCTTCCGCTGCAAAGCAATCGTGGAAAAACTCCTCTCCCTGGCCCGCCCAGGCGACGAGGCCCGCCGGCCGCTGTCGCTGCCGCTTCTGGCTCGATCAGTCATCGACAGCCTGGCCGCGCTCCAGCAGCATCGCGGCCGGGATCTCCGCTTCGATGCCCCGCCCGGCGACGCCATGCACGTGCTGGCCTGCGAGGGCGAGATCAAGCAGGTGATCCTCAACCTGCTCATCAACGCCATCGAGGCCACCGACGCCGGCACCGGCCGGATTGCCGTATCGCTCCGTCGCGACGAGGATGAAATCGAGCTGGCCGTGTCGGATAATGGCAAGGGTATGACTCCCGACGTCCTCGAGCGCATCTTCGAGCCGTTCTTCACGACCCGGCGCGGCGCCGGCCGGCCGGGCACGGGCCTGGGCCTGTCCATCAGCCACGCCATCGTGACCGCGCACGGCGGGCAGATCGCGGCCGCCAGCGACGGCCCCGGCAAGGGCTCGCGTTTTGTCCTGCGCCTGCCGGCCATGAAGGAGGCCGCGTGACCAACGACCTGCTGGTCCTGATCGTCGAGGATGAAGGCCGCATGCGCGAGCTGCTGACGCGCGCTGTCACCAACTGGCAGCTCCGCGCCGCCTCGGCCGCCACCGGCGAAGAGGCCCTCCGCCAGATGGACAAGGAACCGGCCAATATCGTGCTGCTCGACCTGAACCTGCCGGCCATGTCCGGCATCGAGTGCCTCGAGCAGATCCGCCAGCGCTGGCCGGAAACCCAGGTGATCATCCTCACCGGTTTCGGCGACCTGGAGTCGGCCAAGGCCGCCATTCACCTGGACGTCGTCGAATTCCTCACCAAGCCCGCGCATCTCGGCCAGCTCGAGCAAGCCATCGACCGGGCCCGGCGGCGCATTCCCCGTCGGTTGCCGCAGGTCGAACCCCTGCCCCCCGAGCCCGAGGACGATGCCGGCTCGACGAAACTGTACGACATCGAGCGCCAGCACATTCTCGCCACGCTCGCCAGGCACGACGGCAACCGCGTCGCCACCGCCGAGGAACTCGGCATCGCCCTGCGGACGCTCTACTACCGCCTGGCCGAGTACGAGAAGGAAGGCTACAAGGTGGAATGACGAAATCCCCTGGGAACGCCGAGCCCCAGCTCGGCCCTCTGCTCCCCCTGGGAAAGAGCGAGGCAGGGGACATTAGAAAGGATGGAAGCAGGTCATCATGGATGCGCGGGGCAAGGATCCGGCGACGGCGGATGCTGCTCTGCGCGAGTTGGTTTCTCGACACCAGTCTCACCAACTTTCGGCATCTCAGATCCGAACTCTGGTCGATCTGTTCCTGCCCCATCACCGGCGACGGCGCCAACCTCTTCCGGCTCTTTATGAAAGTTTGTGAATCTATCCTAACGGCGGTATAATGGCTGGACGATCGTGACCCAGGAGCCGTTATGCCCACGACCATGACCATTTCTCTTCCAGACGACATGAAATCCTTTATCGAACAGCGCACCAAGGCCGGCAGTTTCGCCTCCAGCAGCGAGTTCATCCGCCAACTCGTCCGCGAGGACCAGAAGCGGGCGGAGCGTGAGCGACTGGAAGGGCTGCTTCTGGAGGGACTGGACAGCGGCCAGTTGGTGCGCGCCACGGATGAGTATTGGAAGGACCTTCGCAAGCGGGTCGAGCAACGGATCAGCAAGCGCGGTGCGGCGGCCGGCAAGACCGGGAAACGACGATGAGACTTCCAGACGGCCGCAGAAGACTGCGGCCCTCCCGGAAGAATGGACAGCGTATCCCCTCCTCACAATCCCGGGAACAACAGCAGATACCGCTGCCCCACATCCTGCGCCGGCGGCGTCGGCTCCATCGGATGGTTGTTGCGGTTGAACCAACTGAACAGTTCCTTGCGCTGCGCCGGATCCTTCGGCAGCTCGATGGCGATCGACAGGCTCATCACCCCCACGCCGAACGCCATCACCTTCGTCGCCCCCATCTCCTTGAGCCGGTCTTCCAGCGCCAGCGCCTGTCCGGGGGTCTTGCCGGCCAGCATCCGTTTGGGGTTGGCCTTGATCCAGACCTGCAGGTCCGTCGCCGTCTCGGTCTCGATCATGTGCTCGACCTTGGCATCATCGCCCAGCCGCGGCACGTTGGCCTTGCCGCCGCCGGTTCCCTGGTAGACGAACCACCCGCCCACGCCCATCGCCAGCAGCAGCAGCGCGCAGCCGAGGATCACGTACATCTTCGTCGACCCGCCCGACTCCTTTTCCGCCGGCCCGCGCCGCCGCCGGCCCGGATATGCATCCGCCGCCCGCCCGGCCGTTGCCGCTGGCGCCGCCTCGCCGCCGGCGACCTCCGTGGTCATCTGCCCGCCGGTCCGCGTGTTGTAACCGCAGTTCAGGCACAGCACCGCCCCCGGCTCCATCGCCGCACCGCAACCGGGGCAGTTCGCCTGCTCCGGCGCCGCCACCGGCGCGGCCGCTTCCTCCAATGCAATCGGCTCCGGGTCGCCCTCCGCCTTGGCCGGCACCGTCAGAACGTGCCCGCACTTGCATTTGCCCTGCCGCCCGGCCGACTCGGCCTTCCATGGAAACTTCCGCCCGCACGCCGGACACGAGAATTGAGGCTTGTTCTGGCTCATGCGCATGTTCTCCCTGAGTCCATTCCCGCTTCCGCGGCCACCCGACCGCAGCCATCAACATAACAGAACCTGGCTCACACGCCAGACCCGTGCCATGACTCGCCTGTGTCGCGTCGGTACCTCCGACACTCTGTCGTTGTCCGGAAGAACGGTCACGCCCCCTGACTCCCTGAGGCGATCGCGAGTAGCATCAATTCGGTAGGACAGGCATCCTCGATTCTACTGAACAAGTGCCGCCGACGTCCTCGTCGGCGGAATCCCCAAACACGTTCCCACGCGGTTACGCGCGGTCCATCGGCCCACTCCGATCGCCAAACGGGGTTCCTCAGCAGCCCGCGGAAGAGGGGAGTTCCTGTTCATCGCCCATCCTTCATCGCTCGGGTTTTGCACGCCACCGACACCCAGAACCCTTGAACCTTTGCCCCCTCCGTGCATAATCGCCCGGCCGCGACGTTGTCCCGGCCTGCATGAAACGCATCTACCTCATTGTTCTGGAAATCAGCCTGCTTGCCGGTCTGGGTGTCTGGGTCTATTTCTCGCTCACGGAGACGAAACTCGGCCGGCCCGGCGGCGTTGAAGTCACCGTCCAATTGGCCGGCGCGCGCGACAAGGTCCTGCTCTACCGCGATGCCGAGCACCATTACCGCTATATCGTGCATCAGGACGATGGCAAGCTCGTGGACCTCTCGCCCGAAGAACTCGCCGCCCGGATGCATCGCGACCGCGCGGCCCGTTCCTGGGGCCAGACGCTGATGAACATCTCCTCGCCCGCCGGCTACATCTGGGTCGGTCTCGGATTCCTCGGCCAGGTGCTCTTCACCGGCCGGATGATCGTGCAGTGGCTGGTCAGCGAGAAGCAGAAGAAATCCGTCGTTCCGCCCATCTTCTGGTGGATGAGCCTGGTCGGATCGAGCATGTTGATGGTCTACTTCCTCTGGCGTCGCGACCCCATCGGCCTGCTCGGCCAGGCATTCGGCTGGTTCATCTATATCCGCAACATCTGGATGATCTACCGCCCGAAGGACGTGCCCGGCATCACTGCCCAGCCGCTGGAAGCCGGGCTATAGCGCAAATAAGAACCGCCAGACCACAGTACGCGGTGCTGGCGGCATTTTCGTTTTTCGTTTTGACGCCGGTGGATCAGGCTTGCAGGTCGTCGAGCAGACCGTCGACGGCGACGTTGATCTTGTCTTCCGTAACGTAGGTTCCCTTCTCGATCTGATCGCGGACCGAGGCCACGAGGTCGGCCCGGACGCCGCTCTGGCTCTTGAGCACGCTCAGGTACTGCTGCACTCCCGTGAGTTCCAGGCGATCGGCAGTTTGTGGGCGCTGCGCGGACTCCGCCGCGGCAGGGCGATTTGTACCCGCGTTCACAGCCTTGTGAATCGCGCTTGAATTGAAAAAGCCATTGATGCGACTCATGGCGACCTCGTTGTAGGCTGGCATCTCCGCTCGGCCGGCTCGGGTCAACGCCCGACAACCTCCTCATCGTCTTTATCCGGTCCCGATCTTTAGTAATGCAAAGAGGTTGCTGATTATTCATAAGCTAATACAGCACATGGCTTTGCGCACATAATGCGCGTCGATCGCGCAAAATCCGCGCTCCACTCGGCACTTCTCTCCACCCATATATACATCCCATTTTATCCATATTAACAAGTGCTGGTTCGCGTCTGCTCGTTTTATCGGCGGCCGACTTATCGGGCGGCGGTGGCCGGCCAATCGACGTCCCCGTGATATCAGGCGCAACTAATGCGCCATCTTGTTCTTACGACGCACGACCGACCAGCACCCCTTCGACCATACGCTGAGTCATGATCGGATTACGATAAATCAATGGCAGCAGGAAACGGAGGTTCTGTTGCGGACCGCGGAGATAGTTGCCGAGCGTCGTCCGCCAGATGTGCCGGTAGGTTTGCAGGGCATCTTGGAGATGGGGTTGCTTGAGCGATTTCTTGATGACGTCGGCCGCGAATATCGTGGACCAGCAGTTGGGATAGACGTCCTCGCTGGTCGCCGCGTAGAACCCGCCGGCCGGGCCGACGAGGAGCGTGCGGTTGGCGACGCCTTCATGGGCCAGAGCCCCGGCCGCGGGCATGTCGATGGTCTGGACATGGGCCGGGTCGATGTTCACGGCCGACCTGAAAACACCCTGGCGGGCCAGCAGGTCGGCCCAGCGCCGCAGCAGGCTCGACGGCGGGTACTCGGCAACCGTCTCAGGCGCCTGCTCGACGCAGAGTTGAATCTCGCGCTCGCCGGGCATCAGCCACGCCCAGCCGAGCAGGCCGGCGAGGTTGAGCGACATGGGCATCATCGGGCGGCTCGACAGTTCCAGGTTCTTGCCGGGCTTGAGCCGGATCCACGAATACTTGCGGACCACGCCGCGTTCCCATTCCTCGGGCAGGCCGAGAATCCGGGCCTGATCGGATGGCAGGGCGTCGGCCAGCACCAGCGCGGTGGGGTGGACGATCTGGTTGCCGAAGGAAACCTGCACGCCTTTGTCGTCCACGCGGAGAACCCGGACCTCCTTGGGCCTGAGAAACTCGACGCCTTCGCCGGCGGCCACTTTCTCGGTCGCGGTGCGAACTTCCTTGAGCGAACCAACGCCGCTCAGGGCCGATTTGCAGCGGTATTCGCTGTGGGTGCCGTCGTCGGCGATGAACTGGGCGCCGTACAACTGCTTGAGTTTCATCTTGCGGCGCAGGGGTTCCAGCAGCGGATGAAGCGAGAAGAAGTCGGAGTGGACCAGCACGAACCGGTCGGCGTGATGTTGTCCGGGAATCTGGGCGTGGCCGATCCGTAATTTCGACTTGTGCGCCAGCAGCGCCGCCGCGAGGTACGCCGCGGGGTGGTCGCCGAGCACGAGGATGTCAATAATCGTCGGGGCCTTGGCCATATCGTGGACGAGGAATATAGCGGCAAGGGCGGAAAAGGCGAAACGGGGCACGGAACATGCCGCGAAAGGTGATTGCATGTAGCGGTTCAGTGCCGCCGGTGCCCTCACCGGCGGAATCCGGGGCGAGGAATACCACCAGTGAGGACACTGGCGGCACTCAACGCAACACACCGGACGGTCGCAGGCGATTGCATGTGGCCGGGAGTGGGGCATAATCCGGCGCGAACGGAGCACAATGCGAATCAGCGGATGGCGGCGACTGGCGGTGGTTGGCGTGGCTGTGGTGTTGGCATGGCTGATCGTCTCGGCGGTGGTCGCGTGGAAGTTGACCGGCCGGCCGCGGCCGTGGTTCGCGGAGCCGGCGCCGGTCTGGGAAGGCATCGCGGTTGAGGATTGCCGGCTGAAGACCAGCGACGGCCAGGAGATCGGGGCCTGGTTCCTGCCGACGGACGAGCATCGCACGGGGGTTGTCGTGGTTCACGGTCTTGGCGGATCGCGATCGGGTTCGACGGAGAAGATTCAGCGGATTCGGCTGCTCGGGTACAGCGTGCTGGCGATATCCGCGCGGGCACACGGGGATTCGTCGGGAGATCGCAATGATGCGGGATACAGTTCGCGGCGCGACGTGCATGCGGCCGTGGAGTTTCTGCGGCAGAAGCGGCCCGGCCGGCCCGTGGTGGTGCTTGGGGCATCGCTGGGAAGCGTGGCCGCGATCTTCGATGCCAGCGATAGCCGCGGGGCGGTGCAGGGATATTTTCTGGAAGCGCCGTACCGCGACCTGAACACGGCGGTGTGGAATCGGGTGGAGATGCGACTGCCGACGCCACTGAGCCACATCGGCTACGCCGGACTACGCCTGTGGACACCCGTGTTCGTATCCGACGCGGCCGCGATCCGGCCTGTCGAGCGCATCGCCGACATTCCCGAGAATGTGCCGGTGGTGATCGTGGCCAGCGAGGCCGACCGGCACGCGCGGATCGAGGAAGCGCGGGAGTTGTATTCGCGGATCCAGTCGCACGGCCGGCTGGTGGTGGTGCCGGATGCGCCGCATTGTGGGGTGTTTGGGAGGTATCCGGAACGATATATGCAGGCGTTGGCCCGACTGCTGGAAGAGGTGGAGACACGCACGCACCAAGTCCCTACGCCGCCCCTGCCGCCGCCATGACCGCCCGGATTCCGCGCGAAAACAACTCTGACCGTGACAGCCCCTGCGCCCGAGCCAGCCGCTCGGCCTGCCGCAGCAGTTCCTTTTCGATGCTCAGCGAGACGATTTCCACACCCTGCCCCTTGCGCGGACGTCCCCGCCGGGCGCGTTCGTGCTGCGCCCGCCCGGCCGCGCTCAGAGGCTTGCCCGGCCGCAATTCTTCCTTGTCGAACTCGGCGATCTCGGCCTTGCGCTGGGCATCCGACATGGCCATGAACCGCTCGTAGTAACTCTTCTTCATCGCAATCTCCGGCGAAGGGCTCGCTTCTCGCGTTCGGTCAAGTCCCTCGCATGAATGACGTAAACCACATCCTCGGGATCGAAGATGTACACAACCTGAACGTATCGCCCCTCCGCCGTCCGGCCGCGCACACGGAACTTCTCCGCCCCAATCTCTTCCGGAAATGGCGGTCGCGCATGCTCCACGACGTACTCCACCTCATCGGGCGAGACTCCGTGGCAGGTCGCGTGCTCCAGGTTCCATTCGTTCCAGCGAAACTCCACATATTAAATTATTAGGAAAATACGTGTGAAGGTCAAGTGCATTCGCACCGGGGACGACGCCTTGCATGCATGACAGAATCGGCTGGTTGGCAACCCGCCCCCAAACATCATTCTGAGCAACGCGAAGAATCTCCGCGTGCCCACGCCAGAACCGTGCAGGTCGAGCGTTTTCCGCATTCGAGAGCAGAGATGCTTCGCTTCGCTCTGCATGACGAAGGCCGTCATTCCGAGCAACGCGAAGAATCTCCGCGTGCCCACGCCAGAACCGTGCAAGTCCAGCGTTTTCCGTATTCGAGAGCGGAGATGCTTCGCTTCGCTCTGCATGACGATCCACCGACCTCCGTCGATTATGTCATGGACTCCCACGCCTTGACTTCGCCCGCTACCTCGGTTCGCATACGTGGGCTCACACTCGCGCGGGAGGCGGCCGTGATGGGTCGGATCGGATTCGCAGTCATCTTCCTCGCGGCGCTGGCGGGTTGGTCGGCCGCGCAGCCGGTGACACAGCCGGCGCCGACGCCGCCGGATCGGGTCATCGTCATCCAGAAGGGAGCACCGGTTTCCGTTCTCGGGTTTTCCGAGGATGGGAAGTCCATCTACATCCACGCCGAGGTTGAGCAGGCGAATGTGTGGGGGCTGATGGTCTATTACTGGCCGGAGGCGGCCGCCGGGATCGTCGCCTTGCTGGCGTTGCGCTGGCTGATCCGCGTGGCGCGGACGAAGCAGTATCCGGGCGAGCAGCACTGCCGCCGGTGCAACTACCTGCTCAAGGGGCTGCTCAGCGGCCGGTGCCCGGAATGCGGGACGGAACTGTCCGCGCGTAACCGCGTGGCCGGGCGACGCCGCTGGCCGCGCGTGGTGATGGCGCTGGCGGTACTCGTGGTCGTGGTTGGTGGGTATCTCTGGGGAAACTGGCACGCGCCGCGAACGGGAAGCCCCAGTGAGTGGTTCGACTGGCGGTCGATGCGTCTGGCGGAATGGGGAATGGCGAACAATCGTCACTGGATTGCCCGCCACATCAGGACGGACCAGGTTGTCTTCCTCGCAGAGATTGGGCAAGGAGGGGCATCACGGAAGATCTGCCGCCTACCACTCGAACGTGGCAAGATAGAACACTTCTGCGGAGCGATGTTGTCGGGAGACCGAAAGTCCATATTCTGCGAGATGAAATGTGATTCACGATTCAAGGTTGCAGCGATTGATCTCGCCTCGGGCAAGGTCGTTCGACAATCCGGCGGCCTAGACGAGATTCTGGGGTCGTATGCGTCAGAATACGGTCCATGGCGGGGATTGTTCGTCTCGTCCGACAGCGGTTCGTGGCGGACAGTGTTCGTCGTGTCATACCTGATCGCTTCCCGCTCCTGCGCGTTGCGGGCAACAGATTTTCGGACCGGAAAGAGGCTGAATGAATTGCCAATATCGTCGACCGCGGAAGTATATGTGCTGGCAACACCCACGCGCGATCTCGCCGTTGTCGCTGACAGCGGCGAGAATAGCCCAGTCACGAGCGTCACTGTCTGGGATCCAGTCTTGGACCAGATCGTCAAGTCCTTCAGAGTAGAGGGCGGGTTCTGCTGCTGCGACGACGGCAAGTTATATGCGGCGAGAGGAGATGGAGTGGATCTGGTGATCGAAACCTGGGACATCCTGACCGGCCAGCGAACAAGTTCGGTCAAGTTGGCCGGGGCCAGGCCGGGGCGACCGACGGTGAGGAACGGGATGCTGGTTGTTCCGCCGTTTTGGAGCGGAGAGGAGATTCCTCCTCCTTTCGAGGTTCTCGCCCTGAACCTGAAGACCGGCGTTCGCAAGTCCTTGGCCGCGCCCGCGGATCTCGGGATCTGCCTCAGGCTCAACCTTTCACCCGACGGCCGAAGGATGGCTGTGACTGACTCCATGTTATTCGCCACAGACAAAGTACACGTGTACGACCTTCCGTGATTCTGGCCGTGGTCGCATGGCATCGCTGTCAACGTTCGCAGCCGCGTTCGCTTAATTGATGATCTTCCCCTTCTTGAACAGCGGATCGAGCGATTCGGCCAATGCCACGATTTCCTTCTGCTCGGCCTCGTCGATCGGCTTGAATTTTCTCGCGATCTCGATGCCGCTCCAGACGAAGCGCTGGTCGGCCGGGGGAATGGCGGCGGTGATGCCCTGCGACAG
>JBIOJL010000075.1:0-17271 GCA_044450885.1 Tepidisphaerales bacterium | reverse complement strand
GTCCCGGAAGACTTTCTTCGTGCCGTCTTCGCTCACGTTCAGCCGCTCGACGATATGGCTCACCAGCCTGGACAGCTCGGCGACAAACGCCTGCTCGGCGAGCCGCGCCGCTTCGTCGAAGCGGGCGGCGATCCGCTGCCGCTCTTCCTCGTACAACCGGGGATTGAGCCGGAGCAGGTATTCCGGCGGCTGGACGGACGGGAAGTCCCAGGTGACCTCGAACAGGCCGCTGAGCGATTCGGGGTAATCGGCCGGGTTGTACAAGCTGCCCAATCGCTGACGAGCGGCGTCCTTCAACTCGGCGAAGTGCCGGTCGAGTTCTTCCACGGCCGCGGTCAGCTCGGCCTTGAACCCGGCCATCGCCTCGTTGAACGTCTGGATGTCTTCCTGGCGGATCAGTCGCATGCCGGGCTCCGGATAGGGCAGCGAGAGATTCCGCCAGTAGCCCTGGATCCGAGTGCGGATCGAGGTGACCGCCCGGAACTGTGCGTGGCGGGTATCAATGAGCTTTTTCCCAGCGGAGAGGAAAGCGCCCTCGGCCCCGAAGCTCTCCGCGGCCTGTTCTTTCTGATCGGCGTTCAGGGACTTGCGGATCCCGAACCACGTGAAACTGACCCGGGCCGCCGCGAAATTGGTCCGCAGCCGCTGGGCGGCCGAGACCGGGGTTGCGCGGCGGGCGGGTGGACGATCTACGGTCATAGTCATGAAGACCTCCCGCGGCCCTGCCTCGGGCGGCCCACCGGCCACCTCGATCGGCAGGGACCGGCTTGGGTTGTTAGAGGGAAAAGCACAGGAAATGGACGGACACGGTGTCCGATCCGATGGAACCTTCGAAGTCACCCTTCAGTTCGCCGCCGTCCGGCTCACCCGCCGGGCAACGGGAGTAGGCGCTTCGGCCCCACGCACATAGACCCCCGGCCGGCTGGCATCGAGACACCGGCCCGCCGCCCACGCTCGCAACCGCTCCACGCTCTCCGCCGCGGTCACGGCGACGGGCACCACGTTCTTGGCCGCTTCTTTCAGCGGCAGATCCAAGAGCGCTGCCAGCCGGCAACAGCTCTGGATCTCGGCCCCTGTCCAGTCCCGGTCCTCCGGCCGCCGGCTGTCGGCGGGCAGCCCGTACTTCTTGAGGTGGATGGGCCAGATCTTCTCCCGCTCGGCGGTCGACGGCAGGTCGATGAAATACACGCCGTCAAATCTCTCTGCTCGGGAGAGTTCGGGCGGCAACTTGCTCACATCGTTGGCCGTCATCACGACGAATACGTCGCTGGTGTGATCCGCGAGCCACTGGAGCAGTGTTCCGAACAGCCGGGCCGAGACCCCGCTGTCCGTCTGACCGGACGATGCCACGCCCGACAGCCCTTTCTCACATTCGTCGAGGAACGCGACGCACGGGGCCATGGCGTCGATGATCCGCAGAGCCTGACGGGTCCGCGACTCGGACTCGCCGACCAGCGAACCCATGAGGCTGCCCACGTCCAGGACGAGCGTCGGCCGCCCCAGTTCGTTGCCCAGCGCCTTGCAGAATTGTGATTTTCCGCAGCCGGGCGGCGAGAGAAGCAAGATCCCGCGTGGCCGGACGTTGGTCCGGCGGCCGGGGCGCAGCGCCCGCGCGCAGAAACTCTTCAGCGTGTCCAGGCCGCCGAGGTCGGCAAAGCTCTCCGTGCCCCGGTGCAGCGTGAGCAGCCCGGACTTTTTCAGCGCGCCCGTCTTCAAATCCCAGACCGCTTCCGGCCGCAGCTTTGCGTGACGCACGAGCGACAAAGAATACGCGCCCTCCGCTTCGAACCGGGTGAGGCCGGCCGCCGCGTCGATCAGCCTGGTCAGGTCCTCGCCCGTCGGCAGCTCATCTTTCTCCGTGGCAATGCCCCGGGCGATGGCCTCAAGCTGTTGGCGGTCGGGTAGGTCGTGCTCGACGACCACGAACTGTTTCTCCAGCTCCACAGGGATCTGAATCAGAGCCGAGAGGATCACGATGAACGTGCGGCTGGTCTTGCCCTCGTGGATCTGCCGGCTCAGGGCCTGGACGATCTCGGTGGATTGTAAGAACCGGTGGAAATTGGGCAGCACGAGCAGCGCCGAACTCTCCGGCCGGGCCAGGCTGCCCAGTGACCGGATGGCGGCGACCGGGTCGGTGGTCCCCGGCGTGGCCTGACCGCCGGACTGCAGCCCGCGGTCGACGTCCCAGACGGCCAGCGACCAGTTCTTTTCTTTACACATCCGGGCGATTTCGACGAGGGCATCGGCGTGCTCATGCGACTGCACCCAGATGCCGGTGAACGCGGCGGCGATATACTCGCCAAGCCGCTGAGATAGTGACATGGAAGCCTCCTATTGATGGGTGAGAGTTGTTCGTATACACAGGACGGAACGCGAACTGGAGATAGCCGTGAAAGCTGCTGTGTTCTGGAAGTCGGCTGGCGGGATCCTTGTCCTGTGGATCGTGTGCGTTGCGGCACTGTTGACCGTTCACACAGCGGCAGAGTCAGTCGAGTCACCGGCCACACTGCCTGCCGTTGGGCGCATCCTCTTCCTGGGTAACAGCATCACGCGCCATGGTCCCAAGCCCGACATCGGTTGGACCGGTGACTGGGGCATGGCCGCCAGCGCGGTCGAAAAAGACTATGTCCATGTGCTGGCCAGCACCCTGGCGGCACGCACAGGGACCGCGCCGGAAGTGCTGGTGGAGAACATTGCGGATTTCGAGCGAACGCCGGACACTTTCGACTTCAAGGCTCGGCTGGAAAAGTCCCTGGCATTCAAGGCGGAGATCATCGTCCTCGCGATCGGCGAGAACGTCCCCGTCCTACGTACCGATGCCGCCAAGGCCGCATTCCGGGAACACTTCAAGAGACTGCTGGCGGCGATCAGGGGGAGGGAGGGCACTGCTGTCTTCGTGCGCAGTTGTTTCTGGCCGGACGCGGCCAAGGACGAGATACTGAGGCAGGTGTCGGCGGAGATGGGCGCGGTATTCGTTGACATCTCGGCGTTGGGCAGGGATCCCGCCAACCAGGCCCGGGCCGAGCGGCAGATCACGCACGATGGGGTGGCCGCCCATCCCGGGGACAAGGGGATGAAGGCGATCGCCGATGCGCTGCTGAAGGCGATCAACGATCGGGCCGCGGCCCGGAAGGAATCCAAGTAGGTTGCGGAAGTCCCACCCCCAACGAATCCGGCTGGAAATACGTGTATCTGTCGGGGATTGGGTTGTGCTCCAGAAGCAGGCTGGCGTGGGCACCGACATCATTTGTCCCCCGCCGCCTCCAGATGCTCGAAGTTCGGGTACTTGAGGATTGCACCCTGCACGCCATTCCCCAGCAGGTCTTTCAGTTTCCCCATCTGGCCGGCGATCATCTCATTCCATTCGCCGACCTCCCGGGCCAGGGCTTGGATGTCCCGGTTTTCCCAGTAGCCGCTTTCATCGCTGACCTTGTGCAGGATGCGCAACTCGCGGGCACAGTCGAGCATACGGATCACCAGCAGATGGCAGCGCAGGAAGTTCGCGACCCCGCCGCACGCCGGGTTGCTGGCGTACTGCGTTTTGCAGAACGAGTGCCACGACCAGCCGCCCAGGCCCGTGCGCAACGACCGGCTGGCGGTTCCCTCCGGCGGGCGCAGGGTGCCGGGATAGGTGCATAGTCCAAAGTTGGCGGGCTCGCAGCCGTCGCCCGGGCTGGTGTTGAGGGCGATGATCTTCCTGGGCCGCACTTCGTACTGGTGTGGCCCGCGTTCGACGGACCCGAGCGACTGGATCAGCAGCCAGCGGTGGGGATCATCCCGCGGCCGCTTCTCGTAGTCGCAGGCGTCGTCGCTCAACTCGATGACCGGGCCGACCGCCTGGAACGGCAGGTCCAGCGCCCGTTGACGGAGGCGCTCGACGAGCTTCCGGACGGCCGCCGGGCTCCGGTCGGCGTACTTGAACGTGTAATGAACCGTCAGACCCATGATGAACCTCCAAAAAAGGTGAATGCCCCCGAGACGGACTCGCGGTGTGATTGCTGGATATGGGTCCACCGTCCGGCCGGAGCAATCAGGTCCGTTGCGACTGTTGAACCGTGTTGGTCGCCGGCTGGTACATCTCCGCGGTGGCCTGGTCCGACTGCACCCTGCCCAGCGCCCGCTCGATGAACCGGCTGGCGTCTTTGCACGATGAGCCGGCGAAACCCTTGGTCTGGACGGTAGTCTCGCCCTGGGGACTGACCGTGATCTCGATTGTCTGGGTCATATGACACCTCCCACCGACACCGTCAGTTTGATCGAACCATCGGCCAGCGTCTGCTCCGTGACCTGGTGCCCGGCCCGCCGGGCTTCGATCCGGCTCTTCTCCACGGCATACGCCTGGAGCAACTTGTCGAGTTCCTTCTGCTCGCCCCAAGCCCCGTTGTACGTGTCATACGCAATACTGCCGGAGGTCACGTCGATGACCGCGGGGTAGGTCCAGCCGGGGAGGCGGACGATCAGCCCGCTGGCCTCGCTGGTGAACAGCGTGGCCTTGCCCTGCGTCGGTTGAGCAAGCCCCAACCGCGTGCAGGCGGCGGCCAGGGCGGCCGGGTCACGGATCTTCGCTTCGATGCGAACGATGTGAGACATACGAGTTTGTCCTTTCTTGAGTTGTCGTGGCCGGTGCAACAGGTTGGCTCACCGGTGATCGGTCCGCGATGATTTGCGGGGCGACGGGGCGGAAGCTATCGTTACTGAAAGACCGCAAGGATCATCACGCGATGATCCGCAGGCCGGGACGGCGGCCGCAATCCTCGAAATGGCATAGACCGGGCCGCCGCGCAAGAGACTGCGAATCATGAAGCGTACGGCACGATGGCAGGCAAACGAGGTGAACATGAACAGGACTATCGACCGGCGTTCGTTCCTGCGTCTGGCCGGGGCCAGCACCGCCGCAGCTTTCACGACGGGTCTGCCGGATTCCCTTGCGCAGGCAGCAGCCTCGGCCGAGGTCAGGACGGCTGCCACGGTGGGCGCATACTACTTTGACGGGTGGTCGGGGAAGAGCAGCCGCTGGCCGGACGACCCCGACTGGCAGAAGCTCAATCCGCCCACACACCTGACGAGGCGTATGCTGGCCGAGTTTCCTGAGCGCCAGCCGGTCTGGGGATGGCGTGACGACGGCCTTGAGATCATGGAAAAGCAGATCGATCTCGCCGCCGATCACGGCATCAGTTTCTTCTCGTTCTGCTGGTACTGGGACCGCGACCCGCAGAAGCTCGCCGACCAGTGTCTGCACACCGGCCTGAACCTGTTTCTGCGGGCCAGGAACAACCACCGCCTGAAGTTCTGCCTGCTGGTGGCGAACCACCCTCCGTTCCTGCTCCAGGGGGTCGAGGATTGGCGCAAGGCGGCCGGGCACTGGATGCCCTTGCTCACGCACAAGCAGCATGCGACGGTGGGCGGCAAGCCTCTGCTCATTCTGTTCAACCCGTCCAACTCCAGCGCCGAGGGGATTGAGCAATTGCAGGCGGCAGCGAAGGCGGCCGGGTTGCCCGGACTCGCCGTTGCCGGTTGTGGCGGAGGTGACATAAAAGTCGGCTTCACCCATCGAACCCATTACAACATCGTGCCGGGTTATGCCGGCGGGTCCGAGCAGCACAAGTACGCCGAGCTGGTCGCCGCCCACAAAGCGGCCTGGCGCGGCAGCCGCGAGCAGCCGTATATGCCGGAAGTGACGGCGGGCTGGGACAAGCGGCCGTGGGAGGGCGAGAACGGGCTGGGCCAGCGGCCCGGGTCATATTTCCCCGACCGTTCACCCGAGCAGTTCGGACAGTTCCTGCGCGATGCAATCCGCTGGATGGACGAGCACCCCGAGCAGACCACGGCCGAGCGAATGGTGCTGGTCTACGCCTGGAACGAGTTCGGGGAGGGCGGCTACATCGGCCCGACCAAAGGCGACCCCGACGGCGCGTACCTCAAGGCGATCAAGGCGGCCATCGCACGCTGAGCAACTTGAGCCCGCCGACAATTGGGCATCGGCTCAGATCACGGAGTTGTGATCTCCCATGCCCACGCTGTGCGTGCCGGGAACGTGGCTTCACGAGCAATCTGCGGCGGAGTTGTGAAAGGTTCGCCGGGGCCGCCGGTCGAGATCGTCGTGACGCGCACGGTGGGACCGGGAAAGCCGTATGGCCGCGCGTCAAACTCGATCCGGACGGTCACCGGCTCCGCGCTCACGTTGACAAAGATCAGGACCAGGCGCTTGGCGGAAGGCTGGTGCCAGGCACCGGCCAACACCGCGTCGGTGGTGACCCAATCGACCCCGCCCCATTGCCAGTCAGCGCGGACCGTCGGCACCTTGCCGGTCAGCCGGGGCGGCCGGGCCATCTCTCCAGCGAAGAAGTAATTCACCAGTTGACGGCGAAGCTGAACCACATGGCGGAAGAACTCCGCGTTCTCTTTCTCTCGCACCAGGCCAGGTGAGAGCCAGCCGAGTTGTTCGCCGAACACCAGTTGCTGTCCGGCGCGCATGCGCAAGGCCAGATCCCGCGTCGGTCCGCCGCCATACGAGCGGCCGAACATCTGGATCGCGCCGCCGTAAACGGCCGGGAACGCCGGGACCTGTCCGTCGTACTGCCAGTGCCAGGTCAGATAGCCATCAAACACACGGATGAAGGGTTCGCCGTTGCACTCGGTGGTCAGCATGCAGTCTGTTGGCATGGCCTCGCGGATCTGTTCCAGCATCCGCCAGTAGCCCTCCGTCCACCAGTGCCCGCCGCCCAGGGGATGGCCGTGCGATTTGTCGAAGCAGAGAGTTGGCTGAGCGGCGGCGATCTGGTCGATGTAGACGCTGCGGACCCCGCACTCGTTCATCAGGCGCAGCACGATCTGCCGGACACGCGTTTGCCAGAGTTCGGTGCTGGGGCACATCACGCCCAGCTTGACGGGGCTGCCGTCTGTTTCCTTGCTCCCGTAGCTTTCGATGTACGGTTCTCCCTTTTCGTTCTTGGTGACGGCGGGGAGCGCCACTTTCGTGAACTCGAAATCCTCCGCGCCGCGATCCCGGGTGTCCCACAGGCGGCCATTGATATAAGGCATGACGAAGGTGCCCGAGGTCTGCAACTCCCGTACGCCGTCAGCAAACCCGGGCTTGGTCGGGAAATAGTGAGGATAGTCGTTGTCGAAAGGGATCTGGTGCCAGTTGTACCAGTGGACCGCCGCCGGCGAGCCCATGTATTTAGTAAACGCCTGCACCTCCGGCACGCACTGGCCGGGGGGACCGCCGCCCAGCGCCCAGACCGAAAGTTCGCGCATCCAGAGCGGGGTGTCCTCGCGCCCTTTGGACGTGAGCTTGGGATACCACTTGGCTTCCTTGCGGACCCAGTCGCGGTAGGTGATTGAGGCGTCGAACCAATCGCCGCGCTGCAGGTGCCACACCGCCTCGCCGCTTAACTCGAATCGGTTCCCGGCCGTCCCCATGTCGGGCACGGGATGATCCACGGCCAGGACCACAGCGCCCTCGGAAGGACGCGACTCAACCCGCAGGTCCTTGGTGCTCCCCCAGGGATCGTGCGCTGCCACATAGAGGCCGGTCTGCCGGGCGTCATCGTAGGCGGCCATGAACTGCATGCTCGTCCACCCGCTCGGATACGTGCCCGAGAAGCGGAATGGCCGCTGCCAGACACCCCGCTCCACTTGTCCGGCCGCCTTGGGGAAGAACACGGCTCCGCGCGGTCCAAGGTCGGCCACCGCGACCTGCGGGAACACCACCCGCCAGACGCCCCAAGGCGGTGGAGGATTCTCGACGGCCAGCGTCCAACGCAGCGATTCGGCCTTCGCGTCGGGGATCACGTGGGCCACAACACGCAAGTCCCCCAGGCGGGTGTCGGCCGGCTTCTGCCAGCGCAGAACGATGCCCTCTGCTTTCGGTGTCTCGGCGATCTCCACCTCTTTCCAGCCTTCGTCCGCGGTGAGCGTCACTTTCTCTTCTTCCCCGGCACGACGCAGAGTCACGGCAAACAGGGGCTCCGGCCGGGCCGGGACCAGCTTGAGGTCGTTGGCCGAATCGAAGAGGCTGAGCACGCGAATTCCCGCCTGCGCCCGTTCCAGAATCAGACCGAGATCGCCCGCGGAAAGCGTGGTCCATCCGGCGAGCTTCTGACCATCGGCCACGCGGACGACGTCCTCAAGCCGGCCTTGATCTTCCAGTTGTCTGGCCCCCTGCACCCGCCACCAGGACTGCTGGCGCTCGGCGATCGCAGAGCCTTCGAGTTGTCTGCGGGCGGCTTCGGTGTGTGCGTGGACGGCGTCAACCACGACCGACACTCTTCCCCCGCCCGGAGAGAGTTTCGTAGCCTCGCGCACGGCGACGGCCGGTTGCGGGCTGGTGCCGGCCCAGATCCACGCCGAGAACTCCCGCCGGGTCTGGCTCCAGTCCTGCCAGACCGTGTCGCCATGGGCCTGGAGATAAGTCCCCTTGCCCCCGTCGTAGGCCAAAACCTGGCCACAGCCGAACATGCCGACGCCGTTCGTTCCGTCGTGGATCACACCCCATTGCGATTGCGGAAAACTCTTCAGCGCCCCTTGGAATCGGCCCTCGGCCAACGGCTCGCCGCCGGCCCATTGCGGCATGGCGTTCCCCGGATAGTTCAGTTCAAGGAAATGGACTTCATGCCATGTGGCCGGCTCCCGTTGTTGGATGGTGGCGGTGACGTAGATCAGGGGCCGGTCGGGGAAGTAGTACCAGTCATAGACGGCAGCGGGCTGGGAAGCCGGCTGTTTCCCGCCCTGGACGAAATGGCCCCTTACGCGGACCACGGTGCAGAGCGGCCCGGCGGCGACCCGCTCGACCAGCGGCTGAGGATCATCGCACACGCAGAAGCTGCCCTGCTGGCGGTGGTGCAGGCGGTTGTTCCAGCGGATGGAGTCGAAAACCTTGCCGCTGTCGCGGAAGGTGATACGCCACGGCAGCCCACCCTGGCGCTTGGGGTCGTGCTCGATGGTGTAGGCCGGCGTGGTGACCGAGCCTTGCCATTGCTCTCCACCCGGCGGGCCGGCGGGCTTCCCGGGCTGGAACCCGAGCTTCAAGTGTGTCGGGCCTGGTTTGGCAAGCCGGGCGACTATGGTTCCGGCGACACGATCAACCGCGTGGAAATCGGCGTCCGGAACGAACTGCAGGGGAACGGCTTCGCCGGTCGCATTGTCGGTGGCCACAAGTCCTTCAGCGGCCACAGGGGTTTTCTTGCACCAGCGAGCCGCCACCGTCAGATCGACTCGGGCCACCACGAGCCCCTCGGCCGGTGGGTCGTCGACCGTCAGCCGGATTTCTTGCGATCGAGCACTTTCATGAACGGCCAACAGAAGAACCAAGAGCATCGTCCCGGCGAACACAGGTGGATACCGGTTCGCACGGGGAGGCGCAGAAATCGGTGGCGGGAATGGACTGACGGAAAACTGGGTGTCCCCCGCCGTCCGGTTGGTAACGGATGCCACGCGGTTCAGAGGATATTGTTTCTTATCCAGGCTCACGAGATGCAGGGCTGTGTTGGCCACGAACCTTTCGCAAGGCATTCTTGTGCTTTTGCCCAATCCGTCAACCGGGATGGTTGCTGAGCGGGCCAGAGCGGATACACGAGAAGGACGTACGGCAGTTCTCATCCTCGCCGGTGTCCGCTCGTGTGCCTGCGGATGCGGCCGTGGTCGCGGACATAGTGATGCGTAACGGCGGCCTCGTAGCAGAGTCCGGCGCGATTTCCCTCCGGTTCGACGAGCGGCGAGACTTCAAGGGTGTTCAGATGCACACCCAGTTCATCAGCGTGGTCGAAGGCGATGCGGGCTGCTTCCAGGGGAACTGCCGCCCTGAGGACCTGGTCATAGTGGGCCTCCCGGTCTGTCCCGCGCCACAGCTTGGGTCGCTTGGTCATTGTGGCTCCCCTTTCGTGTCGGCCACCGGATCCACGGTCCAGGTATCGGTGCCGAGCGTGTGTGAGTATTCGATGGGGTACTTGTCGTAGTCGCCGTCTCCCCGTTTGACCCGATTGATGGCGTCTTCGGGGCTCTGGGCATCGACCGCCACCGGCTGTATATGCACTTCACGCACGTTGACGATGAACCGGGTCAGGCCCGCGTCCGCCGGCCGGTCACCGGATTCACCCGGAACATGCGGCGCGACCAGCGAGCGCCGGAGACAGTCCACAACCAAGTCATCGCCGAACACGGCGGGGTCGAGTTCGAGATTGGACCGCAGCCCGGCCTCGACCTCGGCCCGTTCTTCGGCGCTCAGCGACCGGCCCTGGCGCTGGATATCCACCAGCCTCCGGGCCTCGGGGTCGACCACCAGTTCGAGCACGGTCGCCGTGCTCCCGACAAAACAGTGTTCCCATGGGTATCGGTTCATGAGTCTTCCTCGATCTGGCTATGAAAGTTGGTTTGCACACGCCTGCACCGCAGTCTCGATGCCTTCGACATAGGCGGGTGCGGTTATGTCGATCCCGGCACACGCATGAGCCAGGATCAGGGATTCGATGGCGTTCATTGCAGCATCGAACTGACCCTGAGCGAGGTCTTCTGGAGATCCCGGCTTGATGCCCTCGGGTACATCCTCGTGCAGATCGGATGTGATCTTGCCGCCCAGGTAGTGACCACGATGTTCCGGGTCGGGTTTTCCGAGGGTGACTATGATTCTGTAGCAGGGAAGCGTGATGGGGGCGGGGGGAGCGGGATGAACAGCAATATCGCCGATCGCACCCTGAACCACGTCACCCTGTTCATCCAAAACCAGATCAACACCATCCTTGACAGTGAACGGGCCGATCTCATCGACTCCGTCACCCTCGTTGTCGATCTTGAATACCTGTCGCCCCAGCCAGGCGTCCAGGGCTTTCCGGGTGGGGGCATTGATCCACTTGACCAGATGGTCTTGGCCACCACCTCCGCCTTCCCATCCGACGATGCTGAACTGAAATGTCTTCATGGTGGTTTCCTCAGACGGATGGCGTTGGTCGGGTTCCACCTTATGCGGAAGTGACCACACTCTCCGGCGGTAACAAATCCTTCCGCACGGAGCCCCTGTTCACCACCCAGGTGGTGGAACCCGTCACTATCGATCAGCAGGTATCCGTGGGTCTGCGACAGCACCTTCAACTGGTCCCGGTTTTGAGGCTCGGTTATTTTGAGGTACGGCAGGACCTTCCAGCCTTTTACCGAGTCGTCATATCTGTCGTACGACCGATGCCTTCGACGGCGGCGACGGAGGCCGTAGCCATTGTCGGACTCCTCATCAATCGCCTTGAAGTCTTCCGAAGTGCCTTGAAGTCTGGTGCAGCCGGCCTCGCACAGGTATCGCCCGGCGATCTGCTGCCCGATCTCCTCAACGCTGTCCCCGAAGACGACCTTGTCGTTGTCGGCCGCCATCACCTCGTCGAAGTCGGCCAGCCGCCAGAAATCGAACTTCTCGTCGATCTCGCTTGCGGTGAACAAGACCGCACCGCGAATAGTGTCATCTGACGTCACGCTGGTCATGTGATTGCTCCAAGGGAGGGAGTTCCCGGCATTGCACCAGGAACCTCCAATCGAACCGTGCCGGTGGAAGACGGACTACAGGGAGGTGGGCAGGGCCGTGGTGCCCATCAACTGAGCCAGGATCTGCTGACCCTCTTCGGTCTTGCTGAGGGCCAGCTCGGCGAGCCGGGCGCGGGCGCGGAGCATCAGAGAGGGGATGTTGGACAACTGCCGCTTGATGTCGAGCAGCTCGGTCTGGGTATTAACCAGTTCACGCTGGTGGGCGCGGAGGTCGCCAGCCAGGCTGACCGCTTCCCTGGTGAAGGGCACGATGATCTCCTTGCTGGCGACGGCCGTGTCGGAGGAATAGGAGTCGGTCTTCTCCGCCACCTTCACGACAGCGATCTCGATGGTCCAGGTCTTGTCGTCGAGCTTGGTTCCTTCGAGGGTGACGCGGGCCTCGAATTTGCCGAAGCCGCCGGCGTTGAGTTTCTCGGCGATCAGGGCGGCGTCCTTGAACTTCACGGATTTGAGGGCCCTGGGTCCCTCGGCCTCCATATCCTCCTCGATCTGCTTGATCGCCGCGTTGGTGTTGCGCATTTCCTGCTCGGCCTGCAGTTTCTTCATATGCATCGCCTCTTCATGCTTCGCGATGAAGATGGCGACGATGTCGTCGTTGGTGACCCGACCCGCAACCTGCAGCATGCCGTTCTGATTGGCGGCGGCGTTGGCGGCGAGGGCGAGGGGGTTCTGAGCGTTCTGAGTGGACTGATTGGACATGGGATCTCCGTGCCCCATCGCGGGGCGTGTGAAAGAATCGAGAGAAACGTCGATCGACAGAACGGGTTGAGAAGTGGGCGTTACAAACGCCTGCTCATGTGCAGAAAGGCACCCAGTGCGTACTGGCTGCCTCACGCAAGGTCCTTGCCCCCGCAGTCGCGACAGAGATCATCGTCATCCAGCGACTCGTGGCATCGGCCGCAGCACGAGCAGATGAGGCAGTCCTCATGCTTCTGGTGCTGACACTCGTCGGTTTCGTCGGTGGTGGTGTGGCCGCAACGCAACGTGCGCATGGCGATGGGCGGCGGGGGCTCCAGTTGTTCGGTCACGTACTTGAAGACGGGGTGGCCGGCGGGCAGATGCTCCCGCAGAATCCTGAGTATCGGGCGGCCATCGGGCCACTCACATTGCTCATCCTGCAGGATGGCTCCGAGCAGATACAACCCATCCGCCCCTATGTCATCCATCTCGAATGACTCGGTGTGTTCCCGGAGCAGGCCGTAGACCTCGGCGGCGAGTGACAGGATCGATCTCGCGTCACCATCCTTCTCGGGGTGATTGTTGGCCGTGGGGTCTTCCAGCACATTCCTGGAGTGCTCAACCCAGGCCCAGTACCCCAGGTTCGTGTTGCCGTGCGTCACGTCCGCCTGCCACTCCACCCGGGTGAACTGGGAGTCCTGGGACCACACGTCGCGGGGGCTGGGATAGTTCTCCATGACCTGAGCCTGGTATTTTTCGCGGACGTCGTTGATCACGGACCCAGCGTGGCGGTTCTCGACATCAATGGTGAGAATCACGCGGTCGAGGTAGATGTTTTCCGGGGTGTCGTGCGGGGTGATGTCAGTCATGTGCCTTCCTCATTTCTCGGTTGATGGTCAGTTCTTGATGGCTTAAGCGTGTCAGTGGCGATGGAGAATCAGGCAACGCCTGGCGCTTCACCTCGCCACCATCTCCCCGGCCAGCAGATTCAGCGAGAGATCCCGGTCCACGGGCAGCCCCCGCAGCCACCGGGTGAACTGGCTGAGCATCAGGCCGGCGGCGATCGACGCGGTGTACACCGTGCTCTTGGCGGTACACGAGCCGGCGAACGCCTCGGCCTCGGCGAACAGGGTCGTGGCGTAGTAGGTGTCGGTGGCCGGCCGATCGACGGCCAGCACCCGGATGACCTCGGCCGCCATCCGCCCGTCGACCACCAGCCCGCACCGGCCGCGGAGTGTTTCCCAGATCAGCTTCCGGGTCTCCATGCTGTCAACGCACGCGAATACCACCGGTCGGGAAGAACCCGCCGTCAGCGCCGACAGATCTTTGGCCATCGACCGCCGGAACCGTTCGTTGAGCGGCGTAACCTCGCACTCGGGGTTGATCTGGCGGCAGAGCCCGGCGGTCGCCGTGACCTTGGGCCGGCCGATGTCCGCCGGCCAGTAGGCCTGGGGCGCGAGGTTCTCGACGCCCACCGTGTCGAAGTCGATGAACGTCAGCCGGCTGACACCCACCGCCACCAGTTGCACCGCCACCTGCCGGCCGATGGCCCCGACCCCGATCACGATCGGGCTGCACGCCGCCAGCTTCTCGGGCGGCACGATCTCCCGCTGGCGGATGTCCCGGTCGGCGAGATTCAAGGTTGCCTGGGTCATTGCACCACCCCCATTCCCGCCATCTGGCGTTCGGCTTCTTCCTGCATCGCCAGTTCCTGCATGTACTCCCGCCACTCCGGTTCGATGAACGGATCGTCCGGCATCAACCCCGACACGGACCCGGCGGACGAAGACGGCGTGAGTGTGGGCCCAGGCGAGAACAGGATCGGATGCACGCGTTGCACGTATTCATCCGCCCACAGCCGGATCATGTTCGGCAACCCGTCCGCCATACGGCAGGCCAGTCCCGGCCACGCCGGCCAGTCGACGTGGACCGGGATGAGCAGCTCGGCTCCGGGCCCGCCACTCACCCGCAGCCGGGCATAGATCTCGGCCGATCGCGCGACGATCAGCATCACCGCCCAATCACATTGTCCGAATGCCTTCGCGAATGTGCTTTCATCCGTGCAACTGGGTTGGGCCGAGTCCCCGGGATGGGTGTGAACCCAGATCCTCATGAACCGCTGGGCCGGGTGCCCGCGGTCCGTCATCTGGTCGAAAAGGTCGGCGACCGCCGCGTCATCAAACTCGACGCTGACCGATGTGGTCTGCTGGCTGACGATCACCAGGTCCTCGACATACAGCAGGTTCTGTTCGCTGCTCACCCCGAAGCCCCCGATCTCCGTGTCCCCGGCGTGCAGCAGGAACTGGAGCTTCAGCCAGGCCACGGGCGAGAGCACGAGCCCCGGCCCCTCACCCGGCGACCGCGGGCTCCGGCGATCGTTCCTCGGATTCATCAGGTTCATTTTCGTTCTCCATGTTGGGTGCCCGGCGCTTGCGGTCGCACTCGGGGCACAGTCCGGATTCAGTTTTGAAGTTGTCCTTGTCCACCACCCGGCCGCACTCCGCGCAAATCTCGCGGCAACCGGGACAGCAGTTCTGGTGCGAAACGGGGTCCATCTCGATGCAGTCCCGGCAGCAGCTTCGATCGCACAGGTCGCAGCAGGCCATGCATCCCTCGCAGAATCGGTTGTCACAGTGCTCGCAAAAACACGCATCGTCCGCGTCCATCGACCCGCCGCAGTCGTGGCAGGATTCCCCATCCCACGCGTCCAGGGCCACGTACGGGGACTGGGGGTTGTAGGTCAGGAGGACGGAGCGCACCAGGCAGAAGGCGTCGGCCAGCCTGCCCTGTTTCAGAGCCTGGCTGATGGGGACCGATGCGTCCCCCGCGCACAGCGCCTTGTCCTGGACATGGGGATGGGTGACGCTCTCATTGCACCTGGGAGGATTAGGTTCCAGGGCCACGATCTCGAAGCAGCGGACGTCGGCCGACCTGCTCAGCCGGTCCACGTGCAGTTCGATGGCGAACGGCCCGAGGTACACGCCTTCCAGCTCGATGCTCGGGGTCCGGGCCACGATCCGCTGCTCCCGCAGCAGGATGCTCACCTCATCGAACTCTTGCCCCAGCTGCTGCAGGTCGGCGACCACAGTACCCAGTGTGGGCGGCTCGGGCCGGGGACGGTCGCGATACGTGAGTAGCCTTTCCAGTCGGCTCTGCAACTGAACGGCTTCATAGAACAGATCGGGCTGGGCCAGGGCCGCGGCCAGGTCCCAGTGGTGGACCCGTGCCCTGTCCAGCCGGCTCCAGGCGGCGAGCAGAGCACTCTGATCGAGAAACGATTGGACCGTGTCGACCAGGTCATCGGGCACCGGCCGGCTGAATCGAGCCAGGTGCCGCAGGATTCTCCCCGCCATCCGGACGAGGACGTGGGGCTTGTTCATGGGGGCCTCCGTAAGAAGAGTGAGCCCGCCGGCCATCGGACTCCGGGCGGCCGGCGGGCGGTCTTGATCTGGTTCTGACGCTTACAGTCGGATATTGGTGAATCGTCTCCCTTCTGCCGGGTTGGCCGGCGGTCTGGTTCGGGGTGTGGGCAGGGAGGCTGATCACCGTAAACGTTTACGGCAACTATTAAGCAGTTGTCATCTTGCCGGTGCGCCGACGGGGACAGTGCGACACCGGCCGACGGTCGAGCCGGGGCAGCCGGGGCGGGAAGAGGGATTCGGGCGGGCCTATGCGGCCCCCGCGATCTTTGCGGGTGTAATGCTGATGCGGTCGCCTTCGACCAGGACCTGGTCGGCCGAGCACGGCTGGCGGTTGACGCGGATCAGGAAATCCGCCGCCTGCCGGCCCGGGAGCCGCTGGGCAAAGAACTTGGCGACGGTGGTCCCGGGCTCGACCTCGACGTGGTCGGCGAACCCGGCTCCCTCGTTGTTCAGGAACATGCATTTCATACGGTATCTCCGTGAAAAAGGTGATTGGTTGAGAGTTTCGGACGATAAGACGGCTGGGTTCGGCGGACGAGCGACGGGCACGATGCTCACGGCCGGGCGGTCGCTGCCGGTCCGAGCCCGCCGCGGACCGCGGCGATGCTCACCAGGACAAGCTGCCGGGCTTCCAGGTAGACGTTCCGTGTGGCCCGGGCTCCGCCCCCCAGCCCCAGCAGGTCACAGTGCAGCGCCGACAGGCCTTCGAGCAGGTACTCGGCCAGGTCCGGCTCATGCGCCTCCAGCCGCTGCAGCGCCCGATCAGCCTCAAGCCGCCGGACTTCGAGCAACGCGTCCAGCACCCGGCGGGCGGGGATGGCGGGAGCCGGGGCTGACGGCGGTCTTTTCTTCATGGTGTTTGCCTCCGGTGGATGAATGGTGGATGGATGGGGAGTCGACGGTGGATGGAATCGGCCAGCGCGGCCGACCGGGTTCAGGCCGCCTGCCTCTGGAACCTCGCCCAGTCCCGCTCGTATCGCCGGCGGAGCTGCGACACCCGGCCCAGGGTGACGCCGAGCTTCCCGGCCACGTCCGTGGTCCGTTCGCCGCGGATGAACGCGGTGACGATCCGCCGGTCCCGCCGGCCCAGCATCTTCAGCCACTGGCCGAAGTCGATCCTGAAGGCGACGGTCTCGGGGATCGGATCGCGGCGGTCGGCGATCGTCAGCTGCCGCCAGCCGTCGCTCCCGTACCCAGCCCGCGGCGGAACCCGGTGCCGCTCAAGGCTGACAACTTGAACACCGTGCCGGCGCTGGCAGACGGGCGACAATGGGTCCTTGGCCGAATCCTGGTGCCCGCCCACATGCCGGCCGTCGCGCACGTGGCGGACGGCGAACGTGGCCAGGACGCTGGGCCGGGCGACGTGCAGCCGGCCGCGGGCCGCGAGCAACTGGTAGCTGACGCAGGCGCTGGCAATCGCCTCCTGGATCGCGTCTTCCCGCCGCTCGGCCCGCAGATAGCGGAACTGGATCCGGGCGTGGGTCCGGACCACGGGCAGGACACGCAGAAAGCCGGTCTGCCAGCCGGTGGATGAACTCTGTGCGATTGCACTCATGGGGAACGACCTCCTGGTTTGGGGACCGTCCCCCGGGCGCGGGGGACGGCCTTGTTGGTGAGAACAAAGCCGCCCCCGCACACCGTGTGCGAG
>JBIOJL010000074.1:0-17447 GCA_044450885.1 Tepidisphaerales bacterium | reverse complement strand
GGTGGGGGTTGATCCTCAAGCACCCGTCGACGGGGCACGGCAAAGAAGGCTCGGGTGGAGAACACCATACGACGAATAACCGCATGGAGATCATGGCCGTGATCCGCGGGCTGGAGGCGCTCAAGAAGCCGTGCCAGGTCCGGCTGGTCAGCGACAGCCAGTATGTGATCAACGCCATCTCGGCCTGGATGCCACGCTGGAAGAAGTTCGGCTGGCGCAAGAGCCGCAAGTCGCGCGTGTACATTCGCAATGTTGACCTCTGGCGGCGGCTGGACGAACTGCTGGCCGCGCATCAGGTCGACACGCACTGGGTCAAGGGCCACGCCGGGCATCGCGAGAACGAGCGCTGCGACGTCCTCGCCCAGTCGACCGCCGAGGCCGTCGCCCGCACGCCGGCGCCGCCCAAGCCGCCGCCGGTGGACCTGCGGGTGCCGGCGGGTGAATTGCCGCTGTTCGCGTCGCTCGAGCCGGTGGATGAGGACGCCGATGACGACGCGCCGGCGGAAGCAACTGCCGGCTAACCGGCGTGTGTCATTTACCGTGTATTGCAGACGGGTGCATGACAATATCGGTGGGACCCTTTCGAATGGCTTCGGAGGGGCAGGAATGCCCCTCGCTCAGCCATTCGATGACAGACAAGAATGTCTGTCCCACCGGCATCTGGCAGGGACACCGCCGAAAGTGTCATGCGCCCACCCCCCGAATCCCAACTGGCACCGCCCGCCCGTTTGGATACACTACATCATCGCGGTAATCCGCGATGATCGGACCACCATGCGCGTACTCATTGCCGACGCTTTTGAACAATCCGGGCGCGATGCCCTGGCCGCCATCGGGTGCGAAGTCCACTACCAGCCCAAGCGCAAGGACCGGACGCTGGCGGATGTGGTCCGCGAGATTGCGCCGGACGTGCTGGTGGTGCGCTCGACACAGGCAGACGAGGCCGCACTGGAAAGCGGGACACTCAAGCTCATCGTGCGGGCGGGGGCGGGGTACAACACCATCGACGTGGCCGCCGCGTCCAAACGCGGCATCTTTGTCTCCAACTGTCCGGGGAAGAATTCGATCGCGGTGGCGGAGTTGGCGTTCGGGCTGATCCTGGCGCTGGACCGGCGGATCGCCGACAACGTCATCTCGCTGCGGGCGGGGCAATGGAACAAGACGGAGTATTCCAAGGCCAGGGGCCTGCACGGGCGAACGCTGGGGCTGCTGGGCGTCGGCCAGATCGGGCAGGAGATGATCCCGCGGGCCAGGGCGTTCGGCATGCCCGTCGTCGCCTGGAGCCGCAGCCTTACGCCCGAGCGCGCGGCCCAACTGGGCATCGAACGCAAGAACACGCCGCTGGAAGTGGCCGCGGCGGCGGATGTGCTCAGCGTCCACGTCGCCCTGAACAAGGACACGCGCGGGCTGGTACACGCCGCCGTGTTCAATGCGATGCGGGCGGGCGCGTATTTCATCAACACCTCGCGAGGGGAAGTCGTGGACCAAACCGCGCTGGCCGCGGCCATCCGCGAGCGCGGCATTCGCGCGGGGCTGGACGTGTATGCCGCCGAGCCGGCGACGGGCGTGGCCGAGTTCGCCGATCCGATCGCCCGCGAAGTCGGGCTCTATGGCACGCATCACATCGGGGCGTCGACCGAGCAGGCGCAGGAGGCGATCGCGGCCGAAACCGTGCGCATCATCCGCAGTTTCAAGGAGACCGGGCACGTGCCCAACGCCGTGAACATCGCCCTGCGGACCCCGGCCACGTGCATGCTCGTGGTCCGCCACGTCGACCGGCCGGGCGTGCTGGCGAAGGTGCTGGATGCCATCAGCGAGGCGCGCATCAACGTGCAGGAAATGGAGAACGTGGTCTTCCAGGGCGCCCAGGCCGCCGTGGCCCGGATCAACCTGGAAAGCGCGCCGCCGCCGGCGATGCTGGCGTCCTTGAAGAGTTCCGTGTCCGACATCCTGGAGCTGAGCCTGATTGCCCTTGCAGACAAAACTGCATAATGTGATACACATATGAAGCTGCTTATTGCATATGACGGGTCCGAGTGCGCCGATGCGGCCATTGACGATCTTGGCCGGGCAGGACTGCCGCCGGAGACGGATGCGCTGGTCGTCTCGGTGGCCGATGTCTCGGCGCACCTGGCGGCTCCCGGCGACAGCGGGCTGGAGCCGCTGGGCATCGTTCAGCCCGAACTGGCCGCCATCACGGCGCAGAATCTGGTGGCGCAGGCGATCGCCGAGGCCTGCTCGACGGCCGAGCGGGCGGCCGGCCGCGTGCGCGGGTTATTTCCCAAGTGGAACGTGCATACGGAGACGTCCGCGGGATCGCCGGCGGGCGAGATCATCCAGAAGGCCGAGCAGTGGAAAGCCGGCCTGCTGGTGGTGGGTTCGCATGGCCGCTCGGCGCTGGGCCGGCTGCTGTTCGGGAGCGTTTCGACAAAGATCGTGGCCTACGCTCCGTGTTCCGTGCGCGTGGTTCGGCGCGCGCATGGCGCGGCCAGCGGGCCGGTGAAGATCGTGCTGGGGCTGGACGGTTCGGCGGACGCGACGGCGGCACTGCGCGCCATTGAAGCGCGCATCTGGCCGGGCGGCAGCGAAGTGAAGGTGGTGGTATCGGTGGACGTGCGGATGGCAACCTCGCCGCCGGCCAGCGGCCAGGATCCGCAGATGTGGGCGCAGAAGACGGCGGACGATGCCGTGGAACAACTGCACGCCGCCGGGCTCGCCGCGACGCCGGTGCTGCATCGCGGCGATCCGAAGCAGGTGCTGGCGCAGGAGGCCGAGAAATGGGGCGCGGACTGCATCTTCGTCGGCGCCAAGGGCATGACGCGGCTGGAACGTTTCCTGCTGGGGAGCGTTTCCTCGTCGGTGGCTTCGCGGGCGCACTGCTCGGTGGAAGTGTGCCGGGGTTCAAAGGTTTAAGGGTTCAGGGTTCAGGGTTCAAGGTTCAAGGTTCAAGGTGCAAGGTTCAAGGGTTTAAGGGTTCAAGGGTTTAAGGGTTCAAGGGTTTAAGGGTTCAAGGGTTCAAGGGTTCAATCAGGCGGCCGGGCGGGCCTTCAGCGCCTGCGGGGCGGAGGTCCCCTGCCGCTGCGGGTCGTAATACTCGTAGACCCTGGCCGGCGGGACGGTGATCTGCACGGGCATCGTCGCCTTCAGGCGATAGGCGGCCTGCAGCGGCGCATCCGGGCGGAGCGAGCGAAGATAGACGATCACAGTACGCGGCGTGAGCTGATACCTGGCCGCGACGCCGGAGGATACGAGCTTTTGCAGGTCGTCGGTTTCCACGGCAAACCCGGCTGGGATGGGCAGATCGAGCATCACCATCGGGGCGGTCTGGGTCATCCGATTGGTGATCGTGAGCCGGGCGGTCATGGTTTGGCCGACTTCGATATCCGTCTTGTCGTAGGTCAGGTCGATGGCCAGCGGTTGTTGCGCCGGGTTGGGGTCGGATCCGGGGACGTGGTAGCGGAACGTGACCTGATAACCCGAAGCGGAATCGGTGACGTCGCGAAGGGCGAGGCGATTGGCGCCGGGCCGAAGCTGGCTCGACAGGTCGAGTTGCTGCATGACCTCGGCTTGATCCGCGGGGATGACGATGTCTTTCGCGGCAACGTCGCCGAGCGTCACCTGAATCCGCCGGGCGGCGTCTGCGCCAAGCGGCTTGCCGGTTCCGGCGAGCAGCGCCTTGAGCGCCAGCACGGTCGCGTGGGTGGATTGCCATGTGCCGTTGGCATCCTTCTGCTCGATGAGCCAGGCCAGCGCGCTGCGGACCGTGGCCGGATCGAGCTTGCTCTGGACCATCGCCAGCGTTGCCAAGGCGGTGGTCTCGACCGAACTGCTTCGGCCGGCGCTGCAGAATGCCGTGCGCGAATTGGCCGGCTGGTCCCACCAGACGAGCTTGCCATCCGGCGAGGACTGCTTCAACTGCTGCAGGCGATTGAGCGCGGGAGCGGCATCGCGGCCGGTCGGGTCCATCGCCAGCAGGGCATTGGCCAACACGGCGACGATGTACGGATCCGCGATGCTCGCCGGCTGCTGGCCGCGCAGATAGGCAAGCGTCGGGACCGCGTCGGTCGTGTCAGGGTTCGTGCCGAACACCGCCCAGGCGACATACGCGGTCGTCGCCAGGTTCGGGTCGGCCCCGCGGAGAACGCTGTCGGACAGCCCATCGTGGATCATGTGCGCATCGGCCGGCCACGAGCCGTTGGCGCTGCGCCGCGACATCAGCCACGCCCGCGTGCGGTCGATGAGTTTGCTGTCCACATCATGCACATCGGCCATGTCCTGGAACTCCATCAGTCCATACGCCGTCAGCAGCACATTCGCCGGCGACTGGCCGAACCAGTCGAACCCGCCGCCGGAAACCTCGAAGCCGACCAGCCGCTGATAGCCGAGGTTGATGTACTGTTTTGCCTTGGCCTCGACCGCGGGCACGGTCTTGCCCGTGCGTCTGAGATAGCTCAAGGCCATGATGTTCGGATAAGTCGTCGAGGAAGTCTGCTCGAAGCAGCCGTAGGGCATCTGGAAGATGCCGTCCAGGCCTTCGACGACCTGGCTGAAGGTCGAGGGGTGAATCTTGACGATCAGGCGGGCGCTGCCTTCGATGGCGTCGGCCGGGAGGGACAGGTCGAGCTGCGCCGGCTGCGACAGGCTGCCATTGACCACGCGCTCGATCCGCCGGCCATCGGGCAAAACTTCGACGTCCCGGCGGATCGCGTCGGCCACGCTGTTGCCGCGGGCAGTGATTTGGATCTGCTGCCGGCCGACTTTGCCGAAGCGCAGGCGATAGGAGGTGGCCTTCACGTCGCCAGGCACCAGGTCAATACGCTTGTTGGGCACATCGAGCAGTTCAAAGCCGTTGCCGGCGTTGTCGAGCGTGAGCTCGACGCTCTGCGGACGATCGAGGTAGTTGTAGACGACGACGGGAATGGCGATCTCATCGCCGCGGGTCAGGGCGACGGGAAGGTTGATGTCGACGAAGAACGGCTGGAAGACGCGGATGGAGGATTGCAGGCCGCCGAGGCGGCCATCGGCCGCCACCGCGCTGGCCGACAGCCGCCAGGTGGTGATGGAGTCGGCCAGGCTGACCGGCAGGCTGGCCTCGCCGCGTTCGTCGGTGATCAGTTCCGGCCGCCAGAGAAGGGTTTCGGGGAACCACTGGCGGATGCGAGGGGAGAGGGACTTGGTTGGGTCGCCGCCAAAACCCGGCGGTGCATGAGTCAATTCCAGCACCTCGCCTATTTGGCGGAGGTTGGATGCGACCTTGACGCGGTTGGCTCTTTCTTTTGAAGCATTTAGCGATGGCAACATGATGCTGACGAGCAGGCCCAGTAAAAATAGCATCAATAGGCAAGTCAGTAGTGGAATGCGAACGCTGAACAATATCCAACCGACCAGGACAACTCCGACGATGACGCCCAACACGCCCCAGGCTGTCTCCGCTACGTCAACGCCCCAGTGTCGCCGTAGCGAGATTCGCCGCTCCTGTTCCGGATGACTGGCGGCCACGATGCCGTAGCCCGTGCCGCCGGCCAAGATCATCTGTCGCTGCTCTGCGTCCAGAGAGGTATCCCGGAGCATTTGCCCCAGCTCGGCGGCATCGACCGGGCGGTCGTCATCAGCCCCATCCGGTCCCAAAGACGCATCGCGAACGTCTTCGCCCAGAATCTGCGCCGCCCGTTCCATAAGCTGTCGCCGCGTCAACTTCGTTTCTCGTGGAGCCTGTGACGCCCGCGAGAAGAGCGTCTGTTCAAGTTCATCCTTCTCACGCGGGCTTGCGGTCGAACTGAAATCGGGCGACCAGCCGTAGATGGTGTATATTGGCTTGAGCAATTCCTGCTCGAGCGCGAAGAACAGCCGCTCCATGCCTGTTGCCTGTTCCAGTACCGAGAAGACCGCCTCATCCACGGCCGCCAGGCTGATCGCGCCGGGCGTGGCCAGGCCCTTGGCATCGCGCAGCGTGAAGCGCAGTTCCGCCTCGTCGCCCGGCCGATATTCCTGCTTGTCCTTGGCCACATCCAGTTTGAGTTGCTGCGCCGGCTGGACAAACAGCACGCGCGTCTTGTGGACCGGCAACCCCGCTTCGCCGATCCTGTACGCGCTCAGTTGCAGAGTTCCCGAGACCTCCGGCGGCAGATCGATCTGGCACTCGCCCCGGCCCTTGGCCACTTCGACCGTCTGTGTCAGCAGCGTCTGTCCATCTTTGATGAGGTCGACGAACACCGGCTCGCTGCCGCCGCCGAGGATGGTGAGTTTCATGGTCTGTCCGCCGGTGTAGACGGCTTTGTCCGTGCGCACGGCGAACGTGCTCTGGGTTTCGCCGCACTTGAGCGACACTTGAGTGGTGGCGCTGATGCCCTGGGCATCAACCGCGCGGGCCGTCAGGTCCATCTGTGCTACCTTGGGCGTCAACTCAAATGAAGCCGCGCCGAGGTCGCTGGTTTGCAGTTCGTGATCCAGGCCGCTGATGGCGACCCGTGCCTTGGCCGGGCGGCCGTCGGCGTACGTTGTCAGAAGATAAACCGTGTTGGGCACACCCTGCACAAGCTGGCCGGATTCAGGGATGACCTCAATCCGCAACGGCTTGCCGGTGACAACTCGCGAGATGGTCCGCCGCTGTTCCTGCCCCGCCGTGTCGCGCACGAGCACCTCCAGCCAGACCCGCGCGTCTCCCGAATCCTGCTCGCGTCCCAGCAATTGTGCCGGCACCATCAACGCCAGCCTCGCCTGACCGCGAGCATCGGTCTTGACGGTATAGGTCTCGGCGGCGGGCAGCCGCCAGAATGGGCCTGCGCCAGCCTGGTCGCCGCTCGCGCCGCGCAGTGTCGCCTCGACCGCCGCGTCGGCCACGGGTTTGCCGAAGAAATACGCCGAGCGGACGGTGAGATTCATCCGCTGGCCCGGCTGGTAATAGGGCTGGTCGAGATCGAGCGCGATGTTGAACTTGGGCAGGACGTAGCGTTTGACCTCCACCGTGCTCTTGCTCTCGACATCGCCGATGGTGCAGCGGATTTCGTACGCCCCTTCGAGGATCTCATCCGCCAGTTCACAGTCGGCCGAGGTGATGCCGAATTTGCTCGTGGGGCTGCGGTGCTTGAAGAGGACATTGCCCTTGGGATCGACCAGGCTGAAGACCGTCTCCTGCCCTACCACGGGTTTCAAATCCGGCCGGCGCAGCGCCAGCGCACGCACATGGATCGTCTGCCCCGGCTGATACACGGGCTTGTCGGTGCTGAGCATGACCTTCCAGCTTCGCTGCAACTTGATCGACCGCGTGATGTGCTCGGTGGTCCCCGACGGAGTGGCGGTGATCCGCAGTTCGTACTTGCCGTCTTGCCACGCCGGCAGGCGGAACCGCGGCTGGCCGGTGCCGAGGCGATCGGTGGTGAAGCTGGCCAGGTGGACCACGTTCTTCGTGCCAGGATCGAGCAGGTCGATGTTGACCTTCGCCCCGGCCACGGGCGTCGCGCCCGCATCGCGCACCAGCACCGCGCGCAGTGAGGCTTCCGTATCAGACAGCATCTCCGATTGCGCCACGACACGCAGGTCGTACGGAGTCGGCGAGAGGTTCAGGTAGTACAGGTGGCACATCCCGATGATCAGCACGGCGGCCACCATCGCGCCGGCAAAGGATCGCCAGGCGATCTTGCGCATGCGGGAGCCCCATTCGACGCGATCCTTGACGCGCGCAACCGTCCGGGCGATCAGTTCTTGCGAGGGCTCGCTCGGCGGGCCCGACTGCACCAGTGCCAGCCGCTGGCGGGCCTGTTCCATCGCCAGGCCGCAGATGGGGCAGAAATCACAGTGCCGGCGGACATACCTCGCGTCGTCCGCTTCGAGCAGATCGTGCAGGTAGTCATCGACGTAGTCCACGACATGGTCATCGTGTCTGAGCATGGCAGTACCTCGTTAGCTCGTCTGCTCCTTGGCGACAGTCAGCCCCGCCAGGGGCGGCAGACGTTAGCCCACGACGTGAGTCGTGGGTGGGAAAGACGATCAGAAAGGTGCAGCCCCGGAGGGGCGACAGAACGCTTCTTTCGCCCCTCCGGGGCTCAGGAACGGCGGATGCTCCTCATTGTCCCATGGCTTGCGCCATGGGCTAATATCTACCGCCCCTCCGGGGCTAATAGATGTCGGCGGATGAATGCGAGGGCATCGTGCATGTTCGAGCGCACGGTGCCTTCGCTGACCTCCATGGCCGCGGCGATCTCCGCGTAGGCCAGCCCGCCCCACAGCCGCATCACCACCACCGAATGCTGCCGCGGCGGCAGCAGAGCCACCACCTGATCGACGAGCGAGGCGGTCTCGACGGCGATGGCCGACTCCTGCGGGGAAGGCCCGGCCATGGCGAACTGGCGCGGCGGGTCGTCATCCAGCGACCGGACGGGCTTCCGGCGCAGGCGCAACCACTGCCGGCAGCGATTCAGGGCGATCTGGTAGAGCCACGGCTTGAAGGGCAGCGGATAGCGGTATTGGCGCCGCCTGGTCCAGACGGCCAGGAACACTTCCTGGAACAGTTCCTCGCTGCGATGGTGGTCGCCGACCATGTGGCGGATGAAGGTCAGCAGCGGCGTGCCGTAGCGCCGAACCAGCGGCTCGATCTGCTCGGCGCGCCCGTGGGCCACCTCTGCCATCAGCCACTCGTCTCGCTCCTGCCCGACATTCATAGGGTTGCCTCTGTGGCGTTCCATCAACCCCTATGCGCGCCGGGCAGCGGGCGTTGGGTGTGGAGTTCGGATTACGGGCTGTTCGTAGTACCGGTGTTCGTAGTACCGGCTTCAGCCGGCCGTTCGGAGTACCGGCTTCGGCAGTCGAAAGAAGTGTGGGAACGGAACTGCAGACCGGCTAAAGCCGGTACTACAAACGCACTTCCACAAACTCCCGCGCCACCTTCCCGTCCCTGGCCTTGCAGGCGAAGAACCCCTTCTCCTTGGTCCGGTCGTGGTTGTCACGGCGGAAGGAACAGCACTTGCCGGTGGTGATCGTGGCGTTGCCGCGCGACCGCTCGGTGAAGCCGTGGTAGTGGCCGCAGAAGACGGCACGCAGGTTGAAATCGCGGAAGCGGTCGAGAAGATCGTCGGCGTTCTTCGGCCGCATCGGCGTGAACACGCCCATGGGGAAATGCGTCACCAATATCATCGGCCGCTTGCGGTCGAGCTTGGGCATGTTCTGGTCCAGCCACTCGAACGCGGGCTTGCGGATCTCGACGCTGGATTTGGTCCCGTCGGTGGTATCCAGGGCGACAATCTGCCAGCCGTTGTGTTCGAATGTGTAGTTGAGCGAGCCCGGCCAGATTTCCTCGAACGCCTTGCGGTCGTCGTCCCTGGCCCAGTCGTGGTTGCCGCAGACCGTGTGTACCTCCATGTCCGCCGGCTTCAGCAGGTCGCGCATGGCCGTCAGTTGCTCTGCCTTGCCGTGCTCGGCCAGGTCCCCGCAGACCAGCAGCAGCTTGGATTTCGGCGACGCCTCCTTCATCTTCGCCACCATCTTCTCGAAGAAAGGGTTGCACCCCTGGTCCCAGTAGTGCAGGTCGTTGACGGCGACGAAGTCGAAATCGGCCGCCGGTGCGTCGCCGGCCGCCAGCGCCCCCGGCCACAACTCCGCCGACAGCAACACCCCGGCCGAGACCTGCATCAACCGCCGCCGCGTAATCCGCATGTTGGTCATGGTGTATTCTACTACGCGCGAAGGCGGGAGGCGTGGACAATGCTGAGTGCTGAGTGCCCCGCAAGCCTTCACTCCGTGCCTGCGTGCCTCAATGCCTGCGTGCCTTCGATTGCCCTCACGCCGCCTGCGGCGCGATCGGGTTGGGCGCGTTTCGACGGGTCAGGCCGGCCAGATGCAATTCATCGACGGCCACCCACAGGCGACGGTTCACATCCACGGCATCGGGGCCGGCGTCTTCCAGTTTCTCCAGCGTCAGTTCAAACTCCAGCCGGCCGCAGCGAATCAGCCCAAGCTGATAGTCCAGCCGTCCGCGGCGGCTATCGAACGTCAACGCCCGCCCGAAGGCCTTGCGGGCCGCGTCGTGCTGCCCGGCATCGGCCAGCGACAGGCCCAGTTGCAGCCAGGCCTCCGTCGAGTTCGCGTCGATTGTCACCGCCTGCCGGAACGTCGCCCGCGCCTGCTCGCTCCGCCCCAGCATCAGTTGCAGCATGCCACAGTGCAACCGCACGTCGTTCCACATCCCATGCCGCGCCAGCGTCTGCAGGCCGCGGCTGAGCAGGTCCTCGATGCGGTCGTCGTGCAGGTCGCCGCACTCGCGCGAATCTTCGTCCTCGCGAACCGTCGCCCGCTCCAGAAACGCGAGCTGTGCCACCAGCACCGCGCTGTTTCGCCCGATGCGCCCGGCCGAGGCGATGATCTCATCCCCCTGATGCGCCCGGCCGGAATCGGCCAGCGCCATCGCCAGGCCGACATAGGTCTCCACATTGAGTTCGTTGATCTCGATCGCGCGGCGGAAGTGCTCGGCCGCCGCGTCCAAACGCCCCATGCGCAGTTCATGCCGCGCCAAGGCGATGTGACAGTCGAGATACTCCGGGTGCAGCGACAGAGCCCGGCGATAGTGCGCCGTGGCGGCCTCGTCATCGCCGCGTTGCGAGTACAGATTGCCCAGCCGCATCCGCAAATCCGGGAAATGAGGCTGCGACCTCACCAGCTTCTCAAGGATCGCGATGGCGCCTTCGCCGGCGCTCTGGATCAGGTCGTGCGCCACCTCGGCCGGCAGGTCCCACGAATCCGGCTCGAGGCACAGCGCCTGCTCGTATTCCCACACGGCCTCTTCATGCATTCCGCCAAGCTGCAGCAGATGGGCCAGGCAGACCCGCGCCGGCTTGTCGGCCGGGGCCTGCTTGAGAATCGCCCGAAGGTGCAACGCGGCCTGCAAGAACTGGCCGTGGGCCAAGTAGATGGCCACCAGCCGATGATGGGCGAACAATTCCCCCGGCGTCAGACGCAACGCCTCCGTATACCGCCGGGCGGCCGAGCGCCACGCCCCGGCCCGTTCGTGTTCCAGCCCGGCCGCACACCACAATGCGGCCCGGGGCGGCAGGCGGTCCCAGTTAGTGTTGCCATCGGCCAGGATTTGCCCGAGATGATCGGCCGCCCGGTCGTGCCGGCCGACGGCTTCCATGGCCATCGCCAGCACCAGGCGCAGCCTTCCATCGTCCGCGTGCTTGCGCAAAGCCCCGGCCACGCGCTGCGCTGCCAGGCCCGGCTCTTCGAGCGCAAGATGCGAACTGGAAAGGAGATACGTTTCTGAAGGTGTGATCTGCCCCAAGGTGAATCGGTCCACCAGCCGCTGGTGCTCGGCGTGTTCAAGGCGAGCCGGCTGGATGGAGAGCAATTCGCCCAGTCCGCAAGGCAATTCCCGACCTGACATCCGCCGATAGACGCTCATGGGTCTTCCTTGACGCGACCGAGTCAGCCCCCAGATGTAGGGGACCCGACCCGTCGGAGGTACTATCGGCAAAACCCCGGCGGGAAGATCAGTCAAGTCCGATAACAACGGGCCGGTTTGGAGTCCCCTGCTCGGAGTCGCGGTTCGGAGTCCCGGCTTCAGCCGGTCTTGCACGCACGTCAAATGCGGCGGGATACTGATAGCCCAGCGCGGCATAGCCGAACCAAAGGGATTGAGGCATCAAGGCACGCAGGCACGAAGTGGAGGAGGGAAACGGCGTAGGAGGCGACAGACATCCTTTCACGTTGCGAAGAAGCTGATAGGTTTGGCGCAGAGATCCCCACGGTTTCTCATGGCCAGCGGGGACGCTGACCCCACTTTGCCCGTCCCGTCAGAACGATGACGACCAGCACCGGCAGGATAGTGGTCACGCCCCACACCGCCACACCCGCCAACACCATCATCATGCCGGCGAAATCGGGTCCAAACTCGCCGGGTGGCTTGCCGGCGCCCGCGGCCCGGGCCACGGCCGTCGCGGCCGGACCGGCCCACAGGATGACAACAAACAATCGAGCCAGTGCGTATGCGCCAGCCAGGCCGGCCCACCACAGCAGGGCGCGCCGTCCTGATTTCCTTCGGCAGAGGATGCCGATGCTACCTGCCAGCAGGAGCAGATCCAGCGGGATGCTTGCCAACGCAGATGTGCGGTAGAATGTTTGAACTACATTTGGCGTGCCATGAGCCCGGAACCAAGTTGCGCCCCAAACAAGTCCGGCGAGGCCGGTGGCGACTCCAGCTACGGCGATGAACCTGACTGCGGCAAAGCTCGCACCCCCGGGCTCGAAACCGACATGCGGTACATCGGCAGGTATCGGTAGTGGTGGCGGAGTTGAGTTATGCTGGTTCATACAGAACGCCTGTTGACGGACGTCGTGCTCCGCAATCCAGATAGCGCTCGAACGTTCCTCCAAGTTTGTAGGCGCATGGTTCCGCCTCTGCAATTTCGAGTTTCGTCGATTCGAGTTTCGTCGATTTCCACTTCTACATTCCCCTCCATCTACTTTCAACACCGCCCACACCCGGCCATACTTCCTATCAGCAAAGGAAACCCACATGTTCGCCAAATCTCTCGCCATCGGAATCTCCCTCGCCGTCGCGACCGCGGCGGTGGCCCAGGACCGGGTCTCGGTCGTCGACAAGCCGGCCGGCGAATCGCGCAATGCGCATTATCCATCCAACCGCGATCCGCTCGTTCCCAGCCCGCTCATCAAGTTGCCGGTCGGTGCCGTCCGGCCGGACGGGTGGTTGCTGAAGCAACTTCAGCTTCAGTCGGATGGCTTCCACGGGCACCTGGGCGAGATCTCGGGGTTCCTGAAGAAGGACGGGAACGCCTGGCTCGACAAAGCAGGGCAGGGACGCAACGGCTGGGAGGAAGTCCCGTATTGGCTCAAGGGCTTCGGCGACACGGCCTATCTGCTGAACAAGGAAGAGCAGATCAAGGAGGCGAAAGTCTGGATCGAGGGCGCCATCGCCAGCCAGACCGAGAACGGCTTCTTCGGCCCGCGCGGCAAAGGGGCGGCCGCCACCGTCGACAGCACGGCGGGGCCGATGGACCTCTGGCCGAACATGGTCATGCTCTGCTGCCTCCAGTCCTACTACGAGTACACCGGCGACAAGCGCGTCATCGACCTGATGACCCGCTACTTCAAATGGGAGATGACCGTCCCCGAAAAAGATTTCCTGCCCCCCTACTGGCAACAGCAACGCGGCGGCGACAACTTGTATAGCGTTTATTGGCTTTACAACCGCACCGGCGAGAAGTGGCTGCTGGAACTGGCCGAGAAAATCCACCGCCACACGGCCAACTGGTCGGATGGCGTGCCCAACTGGCACAACGTCAACATGTCGCAGGCGTTCGGCGGGCCGACGTACTACTGGATGCAGGCCAAGCAGGACAAGTTCCTGAACGCGTCGGAACGCGACTACACGATCATCCGCGACATGTACGGGCAGGTTCCCGGCGGCATGTTCGGCGGCGACGAGAACTGCCGGCCGGGTTATTCCGACCCGCGGCAGGCCATCGAGACCTGCGGCATGGTCGAGATGATGTTCTCGGATGAACGGCTGACGATGGCGACCGGCAACCTGATCTGGGCGGATCGCTGCGAGGATGTGGCGTTCAATTCGCTGCCGGCCGCGTTGCTGCCTGACTTCAAGGGCTTGCGTTATCTCACCAGCCCAAACCTCATCTCCTCGGATAAAAAGAGCAAGTCGCCGGGCGTGCAGAACGGCGGCAACATGTTCGAGATGAACCCCCACGACCACCGCTGCTGCCAGCACAATTTCGGCCACGGCTGGCCGTACTACGTGGAGCACCAGTGGATGGCCACCCCGGACAACGGGCTGGCGGCCGTGCTTTTCGGCGCCAGCAAGGTGACGGCGAAAGTCGCGGATGGCACGGAGGTGAGCATCACCGAGAAGACGAATTATCCGTTCGACGAAACCGTCGAGTTGACGATCTCGGCCGGCAAGGCGGCGCAGTTCCCGCTGTATCTCCGCGTGCCGGGCTGGTGCAGGAAGGCGGGCGTGTCGATCAACGGCAAGGCCGTCGATGTGGCGAGCAAGCCGCTGAGTTTCATCCGCGTCAAGCGCACCTGGCAATCCGGCGACAAAGTCACGCTGACGCTGCTCATGGAGATCTCCCTCCGCACCTGGGTCAAGAACCACAACAGCGTCTCGGTCGATCGCGGCCCGCTGACGTACTCACTCGAGATCGGCGAGAAGATCGTCCGTTCCGGCGGCACCGAGAAATGGCCGGCGTATGAGATACTGCCCACCACGCCGTGGAACTACGGATTGGTCCTGGACAAATCCGACGCGGCCAAGTCCTTCGAGGTTGTTAAGAAGGACTGGCCGGCCAGCAACATGCCGTTCACGCACGAAGGCGCGCCGATCTCGCTCAGGGCCAAGGGGCGCAAGATCGCCAACTGGAAGGCGGACATCCTCAATCTGGTCGGCCTGCTTCAGCCCAGCCCGGCCAAGACCAGCGAGCCCGAGGAATCGATCACGCTGATTCCCATGGGCGCGGCCCGCTTGCGTATCAGTTCCTTCCCGACGGTTGGTGACGGCCCGGACGCCACGGAATGGGCCGAGCTACCCGAGACCAAGCCATCGCCGGTGACGGCCTCGCACACGTTCGAGGGCGACAGCACCCGCGCCGTGATGGACAAGCGCATCCCGAAGAATTCCAACGATCGCAGCATCCCCCGCTTCACCTGGTGGGACCACAAGGGGAGCAAGGAATGGATCCAGTGGACTTTCGACAAGCCCAGGAGCGTGTCGTCCGTCCGGGTCTACTGGTTTGACGATGAAGGCCAGGGCGGCTGCCGCATCCCGGCCTCGTGGACGCTGCTGTATCGCAAGGGCGACCAGTGGCTCCCCGTCGTCGGGGCCAGCGCCTACGGCACCGCAAAGGATCAGTTCAACGACGTGAAGTTCGACGCGACCGAGACCACGGCGTTGCGTATCGAAGTGCAGCTCAAGCCCAATTTCTCCGGCGGGATGCTGGAGTGGGAGATCAAGTAGCGGCCCTGATGCCGCCCTGGGCGCTGCGGGGACGTCTGGGCATGAACGAAAAGGCAGCAAGCGACGACATTAATGTCCAGTGTCCCTACGCGGGTCCCCCTTATGCGGGTCCAAAGAAACCTGGTTGGTGGCGAGGGCCGTGCGATGAAGCTGCCGGGCCGTGCTTGAGTGTTAGACGGGGCTGGTACGGCCGATTGTTGGTTGGTGAGCCGACAGCCGTCGGTCAAAACTGCCCAGAGGGCAGGCTGAAAGCCCTTGCCGCGACTGGATTGCTCTCGTACGTGAAATGATAGTAGCCGTTGCCGTGTTGGAAGAAGAGCAGGCCACTCATTTCTGGATAAAGGGCGAATAGCTCGGTGCCCTTCTCAAACAGACAAGTTCTGATTTCGTGGTGTTCTACAACGGCGAAGAAATCACCGAAAAGACTGACGATGCACGGTACATCGGCCTGTTCGACCGCGGCCTTATATGCTGCCGCCTTTTCCTGGATACGACTGTAAAGCCGGTCAACGTTCGAAGGGAAGCCACACCAGACATTTCCAGCGTTCAACTGCTGCTTGATCTCGCGGTCTCGTGTCGCGTCGGGATGGAAATTGACAAGCTCAACGATGCATGTCGGGAGATGACGCTCGTCAATAATCGTCCAGTCAGGGGTCTTCGGCCCTATGGGTCGCTCATACTGTACGGTGAAGCCGCTGGATGCGAGGAACGCACCCAGCACCAACTCGCGAAACGTATGTATCACCTGATCCTCGTCCTTAGCTTGCTGGTGGAACTTCCTGACGAAGACCCGCACGTCCTCCTCTGCGATGCAATCGAAGCATCTGTAGATCATTGTGTTGATGCGATGATTTCCTGAAATCTCGCCATATTTCATAGCGCCTCTCCTCAGTAGTATCACGAGAATGGCCAAGACCAGTTCCATCGTGCTGGCCTTACATTCTAACTGTCGGACGGTGCCAAAGTCACGGGTATCGTGACCTCAGAAAAGGGGTTCTTCAGCAGAATCTGTGGGTGAACGGAAGTGAATATTGGGACTCTGCCCCAAACCCCGGCATTTTGGAGGCATAGGCTCTGATGCTGCCTGGGCGGAGAAAGAAAGGCGGCCAATCCGTTGTTAATCGCACCCGACCCGTTTTCCCGGCCGCACCCGACCCGTTTTCCAAGCCGCCTGACCCATTGTCTTCGCCTGGCGCGAAGGCTGACCCGGTCTTGCGTAAGTCTGAAAAAGACCGAAGATACGGCCATCGGGAGATCACTATGAAATACCGAGTCAAGGGAGCGAACAGGGACACGGGTGAGGAAATCGAGATCGACGTAACCGCATCAAGTGACCATCAGGCGATGGCCGTCGCGTCGAAGCTACAACTGCTGGTCGAATCCGTAGAATTGATCGTCCAGCCAGAGGCGACGAACGACCTAGCCCAAGTGGCAACAGCGTTAAACCCTGCTGCGGGCAAGCGCCTCTGGTCTCGTCGCGTCAAGACGCTGTGCGGTATCGCCGTCACCATCGGCCTGCTCGTCGCCGCCATTGCCTTCTACAGCACCAGGCCCACTTACTACCCGAGCTATGAGAACTACCTGCGCGTTAAAGAAGGCATGGATCTCGTTGAAGTTGTCCGTATTCTCGGCAGGACATCCGACATGACATGTGATGAGCGCGGGACGATATGCACATGGAACATGCCAAACTCAACCGGGCAAATCAAGGTCCATTTCAGTTCTGCGGGTCGATTCGACTACGACGAGCGGGCCGTCAAGAAGTGGCTGTGGGACCAGAAATACGACCTGGACGATCGGCTCAAGAAGTAGTTGCCGCCAACGATGACCACGCCTGAGTTCCACAAGTTGGTGTGTCGCAACAGCAAATTCGGTATCCCATATTTCGACGGCGTCGTCACCGCCTTTTCAGGGGACATGCAAAAGGGGACGCGGACCTATTCTACCGCCGACGGCCCATCAAGCCTCCTTGGCCGCCCGCGCGGCCGCCGGGCCGTGTGTGCCCAAATTTCCGGGAGAGGGCATAATATAGGTTTTCGGCCGGAGGATCCGGCCGGCATTCAAACCAGGAGACAGCCATGGATCGGCTTTTGACGATGGACAAGCAACGGTTCGTAGCGGAGATGCAGGCAGAGGTGGCACGGACGCTGGAGCAGGTGGCCGAGGCGGTGAACAACGCCCCCACCGGCAACCTTATCAGCGGCAGCGAGGGGGCCGTGCGGGACCTGATGGGTGAACTGCGACGACGGGTCTTTGAAAAGGCCGTGCAGATGCGGATCGACTCCACGGAGTCGAGTTTTTCCCCTCCGAAGGACGCGGCCGGGCAGGCCAAGCAGAATAAGGGCCGCGAGCCGCGGACGACCCTGAGCACCAATGGACGCATCGAGTTTCGCCGCACCCGCTACTATGCGGCCGGCGAGGGCAGTGCTCACCCGATCGATCAGTTGGTGGACGCGATGGAGACGGCGGTGAG
>JBIOJL010000073.1:0-17545 GCA_044450885.1 Tepidisphaerales bacterium | reverse complement strand
GGTTTGGAAATCTTGCGCGGGGCCGCCCGGCCGGCCCCGCCCGGGACCCGGGGTGGGCGGTGTTTCTCCAGGGCGGGACCGGCGTTCGCCCTTGGGGGCTAAACGCGGCCGCGAACGATCGCAGCCCTCCCGGCCGGACGCGTCCGCGACCGCCGTTACTTCGGCAATCCCTTCCGCTGGATCGCCTTGGGCTGATCCGGCGAGGGGATGAAGAAGTCCTTGCTGGTCAGGCCACACTCCTTGACCATCCGCAGGCAATAGTCAGGGACGCCCAGATCGTCCTTGCCGGCGTTGTTGGTGCCGAAGGTGAACTTGACGCCGGCTTGTTTGGCGATCTTGATCATGGCCGCGCTGGGGATCTTGTAGCGGGCGCTGATCTCCATGGCCACACCGTTCTTCGCCAGGGCATCGGCGACCTTCTGCATTCGCTCTCTGGTCCACAACTGGTCGTACTCATCGGCGATGGGCTTGGGCAGGAACGTGGCGTTGACGTAGATGTCGATGGGCTCGTTGCCGACGATACCCTGGATCTTGCCCACCAGCATGTCCATGAACTGCTGCTTGTCGCCGACCTCGAATTCGCCATCCACCCAGAGCCGCGTGCGCTTGCCGGTGCGGTCGTCGGTGAAGGTCATGGCGTCGGTGAAAACGTAGTCGAACTGGGCGATGGCCTGGGCGGAAAATGCCTTGACCCATTCGCGGCCCTCGGCCTGCATGCCGACGAACACGGGCTTGCCCTTCAGGGCGGCGACGAAGTCGTAGATGCCTTTGTCGTCGGTGATGGGAAAGCCGATGCCGCAGTTGGGGGCGATGCCGAAGTTGATGCCGGTCTTGCGCGAAAGGAGGAGGACATCATCAAGCGTGAGGCCGCCCTTGAGGTGGCTGTGCAGGTCGATGAGCGGGAAGTTGCTCATGTGGTACTGGAGCAGATCGGGGTAGGGCTCCTCGGCCGGCACCGGGCCGTCGACGTCGGCCGCCAGGTCGTCCGGGAGGGGCTTGACCATGATATTCTTGAACGATGCCTTGCTGTCAGGATCGTGGCCCTGGAGGGCGAAGGTGCCGGAGGAGAGGACCCGCCCGTCGCGGTCGCCGCCGCGCAGCGGCCTGGCGGGCTCGATGTAGTCGGCCGTAATTGCATCGTTGATCCGGACCTGGATGTGCTTGCCGCGGACGACGATGTGCATCGTGAACCACTCATTGTCGTTGACGACGGCCTTGTACTGGTTGCGGATGCCATAGAGGCTGCCGGTCTTCTTGAATTCGTAGTAGTTGCCGTGCTGTTTCTCCGTGTTGTCGATCTGCGCTTCGTAGCCCTGACCAGGGAAGCCGGTTTCCTGGTATTTCGTGTGGAAATAGATGCCCGAGTTGGCGCCGGGGGCGGTGAGGACATCGGCCTTGAACTCGAAGTTCTTGAAGTTGCCGTTGCGCACCGGGCCGGCATAGAAGGCGTGGGCGCGGGGACCGTTGCAAACGATGGCGCCGTCGACGACCTTGAACGAGGCGGGGTTCTCGCTGACTTTCCAGCCATCGAGAGTCTTGCCGTCAAACAGCGAAACCCAGTCTTCGGCCGCCAGCGCGGGGGAGACCATGCAGATGAGGCCGAGGACGAATGAGAACATTCTGAACATTCGAGGTCCTTTCAGGCATACCAATCGGGTGAGCCTACCGGGTGCAACTCGCTGGAGGTAGATACCCGCGGGTGGAGACCGTGTTCACGGGACGAGGCAGGACCATCATCGTGGCAATTCCTGTCGCTTCGAGTCAGTCACTTGGTCACTGCCGAGCCTTGAGCTTGAGTCGATAATAAACGAAGGCCCATGGTTTGAACATCGGAGGGTCCACGACTCCACGACCGTTGTTGCCAGGGGCTGACGCGGCTCCAGCCCCGTAGGGGCGATAGATATTAGCCCACGACGTGAGTCGTGGGTGAAGAAGGGGAAGACACAAATCCAGCCCCGTAGGGGCGACACAAGCGTTCTTTCGCCCCTGGGGGCTGGCATCAATTGATGGCCCTTCCCCCCATGGCTTGCGCCATGGGCTAACCTGTTTCGCCCCTGATACGGGGCTGAGGCAGTGCGTCCAAGCCGCCTCAACGACGGTCGTGTACCCAACATCGGATTTGCTCCACCCATGGGAGCCCGCTTCAGGCGATAGAGCGTTGCCGGCATCGTGACCCAACTTTGCTCGATCTGCCACCCGGGCAGGTAGGTCTGTACGTCGGACGGTGCGCCGCCGATCAGGCTGATGTGGTCGTAGGCACGAAGCTGGGTCTGCAGGTTCGCATCGGCCGGGCCGTCGAGGACCGCAATCGGGCGCGTGGGCTGGTACTCGTATTGGGTCAGGCCCATGTACATGGCCTGTGGGTACCACGGTTCCCAGGGACCCGCGAAGACCAGCGGCTCGCGCGGACCGACGTGCTCGCGGATGGCGGCGGCGTATGGCCGCCAGTCGCCTTTCTCCTCCATGAATCCGGCCGGCGACAGCCAGAGGCTGAGGCACACGACCGCCGCCGACAGCAGATATGCGAGGCCGCCCAGGCGATGCGGGCATGGCCGGTCGCCAGCGCGGGCGGGCCGTCGCAACAACTCGCACGACCGCGCCAGCAACAGATACAAGCCCGGGCCGGCCAGTAGCGTGTAGCGGATGTTGACGAGGTGACTGGTGGCCCGGAAGAGGTCCAGGGCGCTGACGAACCCCACCGTTCCCAGCAGCCAGAGCCAGGGCAACAGCAACTCGCGCCGCCGGCGCAGCACAAAGACCGGCAGGATGTAGATGGCCCAGCCCAGGCCGGGAATGCCGCGATGGCGCAGGTAATGGGTAATGCGGGCGAGCCTACCGGCGTCGTCGGCCAACGGCGGCCCGCCGAGCGGGACCACGAGCCATTGTGGCAGACTGTCCATCCGCTGCAGCGTGAGCCAGGTGTGCATCTTCCCCGGCGGCTCGCTGAGGAACGTGAATTGCGTGTTGTGCCGCTGTGCCCAGAGCGTCGGTCCCCAGGCGAGGAGGAAGAGACCGGCGGCGGCAACCATCGCCCCGGCCGCCCGGCGCCGGGCAGCGCCGCGCAAGCCGATCGCGACATAGGCGGCCATCGCCACGAGTGCCCCGAAGCTGAAGTAGTGCGTCAAGGCCATCGCCAGCACGCAGCATCCGAGCGCGAGCATCCGCGGCCGGTTCGAGCCCATCCGCTCGATGCGCAACAGGGCCAGCATGGCGCCGGTTCCGAACATGAGCAGAAGCGCATAGGGCCGGGCTTCACGGGCGTATTCGATTTGTACCCACGCAGCGCCCAACAGCGCGGCCGCCCACAGCCCGGTGGCCGGCCCGCCGAGCATTCGCCCGGCGAGATACACGAGCAGAACGGCGCCCAGCGACGCCGCCACCGACAGGCTGCGCGCCGCGGCGTCGCCCTCGCCGAAGAGGTGGCGCCAGCCGCGCACGGCCAGGATGTAGACCGGCGGATGCACGCCATCGCGCATGGTCTGCCAGATCTGCCACCACGGCTTGGCCTGGGCGAGCGACGCCATGTTCGGCGGCTGGTCCATGAGCACGTTGAGGCGGAGCGGGCGCTGGTCGGGGTAATGGCCGGTGGAACTGGCGATGGTGAACAGTTCATCAAGCCAGAGGCTGGGGATGCCAAGGTTGTGGATGCGCACCGCAGCCGCGCCGATGAGGATCAGCGCGAGCAGGGCGATCTCCGGCCGGGTGGCCCGTAATGGGATCGGGGTTTTTGGCGAAGAGGATTGGATTGTCGGCGCCGTATTCATTCCTCCCTCTGATCCTTCAACTGGTTGGTCCGGGCGAATTCCGCCGCGGCGGCCGGGCGCTTCTGACGGTGCTCCCGGGCGACACGGTCCGGGTCGACATCGCGTGTTTCTCCGGGCGGATTGTACCAGTTGAGCGCCGTGGCGAAACACTTCGCCGGCTCACCTATTAACACCGACGCCGATCTCGCGTACAAGATAGAGCCGTCCGTGATGGTCCGAATGCCTGTCAGCACAAAGGAGTTGTCGTGTCCCAAGTCCCCTCCCAGCCCCCGGCCGATCGCGAAGGCCAGTTCATCGAACGCTTCGGCATGGTCAAACAGTTGCTCCTCCAGGAACTGCACAAGGTGATCATCGGCCAGGACGAAGTGATCGAACTGCTGCTCTCGGCGATCTTCGCCCGCGGGCACTGCCTGCTGGTGGGCGTGCCGGGACTGGCCAAGACCCTGCTCATCTCCACGCTGGCACGGGTGCTGAAGCTCGAATTCAACCGCATCCAGTTCACCCCGGACCTGATGCCGGCCGACATCACCGGCACCGACATTCTCGAAGAGGACAAGGAAACGGGCAAGCGGCAGTTTCGCTTCGTCAAAGGACCGGTCTTCGCCAACATCATTCTCGCCGATGAGATCAACCGCACGCCGCCCAAGACCCAGGCGGCGCTGCTCCAGGCAATGCAGGAGTACCACGTCACGGCCGGCGGCAAGACCTACGCGCTGGACCTGCCCTTCTTCGTGCTGGCCACCCAGAACCCTATCGAACAGGAGGGCACCTACCCCCTGCCCGAGGCCCAGCTCGACCGCTTCATGTTCATGGTCAACATCGGCTACCCCAGCCGCAAGGAGGAACGGCAGATCGTCCGGCGGACGACGATGGACCTCGACGCCGAGCCGGAATCGGTGCTGTCGGCGGCGGACATTCTGCACGTCCAGAAAATACTGCGTAAGCTGCCCGTCAGCGATCATATCGTGGACTACGCCGTGAGCCTGGCCCGCGCCACCCGGCCCAAGGAACGCAACGTGCCGGCGTTCATCACCGAGTGGCTGAGCTGGGGCGCCGGACCGCGCGCGGCACAGTATCTGGTGCTCGGCGCCAAGGCCCACGCCCTGCTGAACGGGCGGCTGAACGTCAGTTGCGACGACGTCCGGGCGGTGGCCAAGCCGGTGCTGCGGCACCGCATCTTCACCAACTTCAACGCCGATGCCGAGGGGGTCGGCCCGGACCAGGTGATCGAGCGGCTGATCCAGGTTGTGCCCGAGGCCGGCGCCGCCGAGCACGCCCAGGCCGCCGCGCAGCCTGAAGCGGCGGCGTCGTAGATCAGTACGATCACGGCTGAATGATCTTGTTGATTCCGGCGCCGCCGAAGAGTTGGTTGGTCCCGGCGCCGCCGGCGAGGGTGTCGTTGCCGTCGCCACCGTAGAAGAGCGTGTCGTTGTCAATCGTCGCATCGGCCGCGATCACGTCGTTGCCTGCGCCGCCGAAGGCGATGAGTTTGCCGGAGGGAGTGAATGTTCCGTAGGAATGGCCGTTGAGGAAGACCTCGACCGCCGACCACCGGTCCCGGAAGGTGATGATGTCGTTGCCGTCGGTCCCGCCAACGACGAGGTTGGTGAGCGAGGGGTTGGCGGCATCGGGTTGCTCGACCACCGGCGCGATGCGGATCGTCCGGCTGGTGTTGCCGACGAGTTCGCCGCTGTCACGGGTAAGCATGTTGATTCTGTAGGTCCCCGGCTTCAGGAACGTGTAGGTGACGCTCTGCGCCTCGCTCTCGCTGGCCGGCGTATAGGGAAGGCCCTCTTTGCCGACGATGTTCCAGGAAACCAGCAGCGTATCCTTCGGGGCCGAATCGCCCGGATCGAAGATGAAGGTGACCGGCTGATTGGGCACGGCCGCGGCGAAGGCGACGATCTTCGGGGCGGGCTTCACATTCGCAACGTCGGCGAAGAAGCTGAATTGCACCACCTCGCCGTTTCGCCGCGTGCCCGTGACCTCGGCGGGATACATGCCGAAGAGCGTGTAAACGTGCTGCAGGGGCGTGTTGCCCCGCCATTTCGTGGTCGTCGTACCGTCGCCCCAGACGATGTCCCAGTAACGAATCCGCTCCGCGTAGCCCGCCGGCTGCGTGGTGGGGATGACCACCGCCCTGCCTTCGTACATCTTCGCCGGCACGTGCAGCGAGATGTCGGTCGGCTGGCCATCGAGCAGGAGGCGGCCTTCGAGGGATTCGACACACGATCCGCGATTGGCATTCATTGGCATCATGTCAATCGCCTATGGTGCGGGCAAACGGCCCGCGCGTCAAATCCGCAGCCGTGATTCGAGGAGACGGAGTAACCAGGAACTCGGGAGGGGCGTGCTTCCGCACGACTGCGGCTCGGATGTTCGCCGCATGGCGTCATCGGAGCGTTCGTGCTTCCGCACGACCGCGGCCGCACGGAGTGCGGCCCTCCCGAAAGAGCCCCGTTCACGCCATCCATTCCCGGCTGCGCTTCAACTCGCCCGAAAGGATCCGGTTGGCGATGGTGATGTTCTCGTGTACCTGGAAATCGAACATGCCCACCAGTGCGAAGTCGGCGCCGTTCTCGTAGGCGTATTTGAATCCATCGCGCGGATGCACCGCCCCGGCCGCCAGCACCTTGTAGGCAATCCACGGCCGCTTCAGCTTGGCCATGAACGCAATCACCTCTTCCGGCTCCTTGCACCAGTAGTTGTCGGCGCCGTAGTTGTCAATAACGTCCTTGTTCTGGTCCGGCCGGCGATGCGACCAGTAGTTGTTGTTGTGCAGCGTCTTGACGTAGAAGTCCGGCGCGAAGCCGGCCTCTTCGATCGCCATCGGCGTGCGCAGTTCATGTCCGGCACAGCCTGCAATCAGCCCGTTGTCCTTGATGATCTTGATCAACTCACCGATCACTGCGACTTTGCCTTCGCGGGCCCAGAGGTCACCGGAATTGCCGACGAGGAATGCCCCGGAAGCGCCCGCGTACACGGCCTGCTTGACGGCGATGTCGAGTTCCTTTTCGACGGGATTGATCTGCGCCAGGTACTGGATCTTGCCGCCCTCTTCGCGATAGCGCTTGTAGACCTTGATTGCGTGCGGGTCGCCGGGATACGCCACCATCGTGTTCACGCCCAACTGCTCGCAGAGCTTCCACGTCTCGATGATCTTCTCGTCGGTGAAATAGTGCTGCAGGAGGCTGGAGACATAGATCAGGTCACGGCTGTGGCCGTACCCGCTGATGAGATTGCCGCCGCAGATCAGGCGGCTGATCTCCACCTTGCCGATCTTGCCCATCCACTGCTTGCACAATGCGATGGGCTTGACCGCCGGCGCCGCCTCCGCGGCCATGGTGCTGCTGGTCAGAAGCCGCTCCTCCAGGCTGACGAGGGCGGGCGCGGCCACCGCCGTGGCAAGCGATTTCTTCAGGAAACTCCGGCGTCCGATGTTGGGATTCTGGTTCATGGGGAAGGAGTGTACCCAAGAGTCCATTTGAGGGGAAGAAAAAAATGGCGAAAGTGTGCGCGGGGCGTGACAACGGACTTGGCAATCGACTACTGTGGCCGCGATGGGTCATCGCGGCGGGGACCGCGATCGACGATCGCGGCTACACACGGCGATTCCATTTTCACTGAAACCAGAATCATTGAAACTGTTCGCCGCATCGCTCGATACGAGGTATCGTCGAATGCATGTCAAACCAGACCCACGCCGTCACCGGCGCCTTCGGCTACTCCGGCCGCCACGTCGCACGCCTGCTGCTTGCGGCCGACCGCCGGGTGGTCACGCTGACCAATTCGCTCGACCGGCCCAACCCCTTCGGCGATGCGGTCCGCGCGTTCCCGTTTCACTTCGACGAACCCCGGCGACTGGTTGAGAATCTGCGTGGGGTTGACGTGCTTTACAACACCTACTGGGTGCGCTTCAATCATGCCACCTTCACCCACGCCCAGGCGGTGCAGAACACGCTCACGCTCTTCGCGGCCGCGAAAGAGGCCGGCGTGCGGCGGATCGTGCATGTCAGCATCACCAACCCATCCGAGGACTCGCCGCTGGAATATTTCCACGGCAAGGCTGTCCTCGAACGTGCCCTGCGGGAATCGGGCGTGTCCCACGCCATCGTCCGGCCGGCGGTACTCTTCGGCGACCAGGACATTCTCATCAACAACATCGCCTACATGCTTCGCCACCTGCCGTTCTTCGGCGTATTCGGCGACGGCAACTACGGCATTCAGCCGATCCACGTGGAGGACTTCGCCGGGCTCATCGTGGAACAGGGCCGGTTGACGGAAGACACGCTCGTCAACGCCGTCGGTCCGGAGACATTCACCTTTCGCGGGCTGGTAGAGAGCATCGCCAGCATCATCGACGTCCGTCGCCCCATCATCTCCGTGCCGCCGGGCGTCGGTTACCTGGTCGCGAAACTGGCCGGGTGGATGCTCGGGGACGTGCTCCTGACGCGGGAGGAGATCGAGGGGCTCATGGCAGGGCTGCTCAAGGTCGATACGCCACCGACCGGCCGGACGAAGTTGACGGACTGGGCGAAGGAGAACGCGGGCGTGCTGGGTGTCAGCTACAGCAATGAACTGGCCCGACGGCGGACCTCGGGTACATGACATATTCGCCAGACGGGCGCCACTAACGAATCCCGACACAATCCCGACACGGTTTCATTCGCTTTCACTTCCGCGGGGAAATCTACTCGGCCATGCCCTCCTCTTTGACAATCGCCCAGTACGGTCCGGCGACCGCCCCGCTAACGTGCCGATAGGCTTCCTGAGCGTGTTCGAGGGTCGGATAACGAAGCTGCTCCGACGATCCGGTGCGGACGTGAACACCCGGGGTACGCTCGATCGTCTGCTTGAGGCGACGGAAAACCGGCTCGCCATCGGACTTCTTCCAGTTGGCGACGACTTGATAGGGAAGATAGCCCGTGCGCAGCGCTTCCTGCTGGGTGAGGCCCATTGCCACGCGGACAGCATCTTTGACCCCAGCATCCTGAAAGGCGTCGACAATGATGCGTCCTCGTTCGGTACGATCCATGTCGGCCCACTCGTCCCAAATGACCACGACGTGGCAGGACGCCGTCTGGGGTACGCGGTCCTGAAGGATATAAGGCTCCTCCAGAGTCAGGGCGCCGCTGATGCGGGCAGCGAGTTGGCTGACCAAGGGGTGGCGGGATGCGATGGCTCTTGTGGACATGGCTCAACTCCAAAGATTCCGATAGTTGCGACGGATCCACTGTGCGGAGTTCCGCATGGTCTGGACTTCATGATTATACGGGCGGTTGGCGCGATAGCGAAGAAACTCGGCCCAGCAATCGAACGCATTCTGCGTCCAGTTGCACAACTGCTTGGTCAGACTGCCGTTCAGTGGAGCGAGGCCGCGCGCCGGACTGGCACGCTCCTGCTCGACCAAACGAGCCCAACCGACGAAGTTGTGGCCGGGTAGTAGGCCGCCGTGCGGGTGAGTCGGCAGCGTCTTCATATTCTCGATTGCGTCTTCGGCCGGGCGGCGGTGGAGTTTCCTGTCGATCACTGTACCGGGCACCAGGCCGATGATGCGGTAGCAGGCGGCCTTGAGGCTAATTTCGATGACATAGCCGTAGAGGTAGACCGCGCCAAGTCGCTGGCCAGCCGAGTAGAGGGCTTCGGCCTCCCGCATGCGCGACAGTGCGGCGGCCTCGAGTTTTCCCAGAGTGTCGTTCCCGGCTCTCTCTACCAGTGGCTTCCGCATCGCCGCATCTCCACACAAGCGAGGTTACACGGATGCAACCCCTGCCGCAACGGCCCGGCCCGGCCAAGGGCTGAGTTGCAGGCGGGTCAGACAGTGGGAGCCCAAAACCACGTCCCCGCTTGAGCCAGCCTCGCACCTGGAATTCGCTCCACATCCGTCTCGCCACTGCTTCCATTCCGATTGCGACATTCATTCGCCACTCGAGTTTCGGAATTCGGATTCTCCCGCCGTCAGGGTAGACTAATCAGCCAAAGGAGACACCCATGCGAACATCCAGACGCCAGTTCATGAGCGGAGCGGCGCAGGCCGGTATGGCGGTCACTTACGCGGGAATTGCCGGGGCGGCCGAGGCCGGCGGCGAGGATGCCACGACCCTGTTCAAACTGGTGCCGGTGGGCAGGGTCGAGAAACGGGGGGAGACGGCCCGGATTCGCATCCTCGATAAGTACGCCGATGCACTGCTCGGCCTGGACGCCTGGTCTCACGTCAACGTGTTCTACTGGTTCGACCAGAATGACGTCCCGGAGAAACGCCGCATCCTCCGGGTGAATCCGCGCGGCGACAAAGCCAACCCGCTGACCGGCGTCTTTGCCTGCCGCGCGCCGGTCCGGCCCAACCTGATCGCGCTGAGCGTGTGCAAGATCCTCTCCGTGGAAGGAAACGTCGTCAACCTCGACGGCATTGATGCGTTTGATGCGACGCCCGTCCTCGACCTGAAACCCTTCATCCCGCAGGATGCGCCGGCTGCGAAAGACGTAAGGGTTCCGGACTGGGCGAAGCGAGGCGAGCCACGGCCGGGCTGAGAGGGCCCCTGCAAACCCGAGCCAAGTGAATATAATACTTCTGGGTCGCGCACCATAGCCGGGAGCAGGTCTATGCCCGTACACGATTGGACACGCGTCGAGGCTGGAATCTGTCATGCTTTTCACGCCGCCTGGCCGCCGGCGATTCAGCGGGCTCTCAACGCCGGCCTGCTCCCACGAGGATACTACGCCCTGGCCGAGCAGGTCGCCGGGCGCCGCGTCGCCGACATGTTGACGCTGCATGCCGGTCCGCCGGCCGAGTTCCCCGCGCAGCAGCCTTTGCCACCGGCCACCGGCGGCATTGCCGTCGCCGAAGCCCCGCCCCACGTGCAGCGACGGCAGACCGTGGAGGCCGAAGCCCTCGCCCGTCGCCGCGCCCTGGCCATCCGTCACATCAGCGGCCACCGGCTCGTGGCGCTCCTGGAGATCGTCTCGCCAGGCAACAAGGATCGGCCCGCGTCCGTGGAGGAATTCGCCGGCAAGGCGGTCGAGGCACTGGACGTCGGCGTTCATCGCAGAACTGCCTGAGATGCCGCTGTTCCTGCGGCCGGACCGCTACATCAACGTGCCGCTGGAATCCACGTACCGCGAAGCCTACGCCGGTATGCCCGCGTTCTGGCGCGATGTACTGGAACGGTTGGAGCAGGTGTAATTGCCGGCACAGCCGCGTGGGCCGGTCGCGCCCTGGCGAGGCTCGCCGCCGCAACACGTCACCTCCCCTCCCGGCTGAGCAGGAGTCCGGCCGTCCCGATGGAGAATGGAAATCCCGCATCAGGCAATTCATCTGAAAACAAATCGACATCCCGGCACTAATAACGGTGTTGCAGAGCGTACGCTCACGAAAACAGTTCGCGAACGTGTAACAGGTGATTCAACAGCCAGCAGGAGAACAGCATGTCTGAAAATGGAACTCGTCTCAGCCGGCGGCGGCTGCTCAAGACCGCGGCCCAGGCCGGCGCACTACTCGCCGTGCCACAGATCATCCCCAGCTCGGCCCTCGGCAAGGAAGGCGCCATGGTCCCCAGCGAACGGATCACAGTCGGCGCCATCGGAATCGGCAACCGGGGTAGCTATGACCTCACCTGTTTCCTGGGCGAGGCCGATGCCCAGGTCGTGGCCGTCTGCGATGTGCGCGGCGTCAATCGCGACCGGGCCAAGAGGGTCATCGACGCCAAGTACGGCAATACCGACTGCAAGACTTACATCGACCTGCGCGAAATTCTCGCCCGCGAGGATCTGGATGCGATGTTGATCGCCACCGGCCCGAACTGGCACTGCACGGCCGCATGCCTGGCGGCCAATGCCGGCAAGGATGTGTATTCCGAGAAGCCCTCCACCAAGAACATCGCCCAGAGCCTCATGCTCAAGGAAGTGTTCGCCCGGACGGCGCGCGTGTTCCAGGCCGGAACCCAGCGGCGCAGCCTGCCGAACTTCATCTTCAGCATCGAACTGGCCCGCCGCGGCAAGCTCGGCAAACTGCACACGCTGCACGCTCACCCGGCCGGGCTCGGCACCTCCATGAGCGGCTGGCTCGCGCCCGAACCCGAACCGGCCAGGGAAGAGGCGGACTGGGACCAGTACCTCGGCCCGGCCGCGTGGCGCCCGTTCAATCGCAAACTGCTCGACGGATTCAACTTTGAAAAAGGCGGCGGCATGACCGGCGGCGGCTGCCTCGAATGGGGCTCGCACTGTGTCGACCTCTGCCAGTGGGCCAACGACGCCGACAGCACCGCGCCCATCGAATACGAACCCGTCAATGGCCAGCTCCACGCCCTCTACGCCAATGGCGTGAAACTCATCCTGCGCAACGACGGCTGGCTGCCGCTGGGCTCGTGCCCGGTGAAATTTGAAGGCGATGCCGGCTGGGTCGAGACCGGCGACGACGGCGACGTCAAGGGCGAGCCGGCGTCACTGCTGGCCGGGCGGCGCGTGAAGATCGGCGGCTATCCTGCCAACTTCCACGTCCGCAACTTCCTGGATTGCGTCAAGTCGCGCGGCAAGACGCGGGCCAATGCCGAGGCCGCGTGCTGGGCGCATATCGCCTGCCACGCCGCCAACATCGCCCTGTTCCTCCAGCGCAAGGTCAAGTTCGACCCGGTCAAGTGCGAGTTCATCGCCGATGCGGAAGCCAACCGGCTGCGATCCGAGGCGCTCCGCGAACCGTGGCGGCTGTAAGCCCGACGATGCATGGGCAAGCGTACTTGCCCATGCATGTTGACCAGGTATGCCTTCGACCTCTGCATCAGGAGAAATCAATGTTCACGATTCGACATAACATCCTTGCGGCCGCAGCGATTCTGGCGGCCGTTCTTGCAGCCTCGCCCTTTCATGCTTCCGCCGCCGACGCTCCCAAGGAATCGGCGCTCATCGCCGTGCTCACATCCAACGCGCCGCCGGCCGAGAAGGCGATCACCTGCAAGAAACTTGCCGTCTACGGCTCGAAAGACGCCGTCCCGGCGCTGGCGCCGCTGCTGCTCGATAAGGAGTTGACTTCCTGGGCGCGCATCGCCCTGGAGGCGATTCCCGACGACGCCGCCGGCGACGCGCTGCGCGACGCCATGGGCAAAGCCCAGGGCCGGATCCTCATCGGCATCATCAACTCCATCAGCGTGCGCCACGACGCCAAGGCGGTCGATGGCCTGATCGCCAAGCTCAAGGATGCCGACGCCGACGTGGTCGCCGCCGCGGCCGCCGCCCTCGGCCAGATCAGTGGCGACACCGCCGCCGCTGCCCTCGAGCAGGCCCTGGCCTCAGCGCCGGCCGCCCAGAAGTCCTCCATCGCCCAGGGCGGTGTCATCTGCGCCTCGAAATTCCTGGCCGCCGGCAAGAACGAACCGGCCCTGAAACTCTACGAAACCGTGCGCAAGGCCCCCGTGTCCAGGCAGAGAATCCTGGAAGCCACCCGCGGCGTGATTCTCGCCCGCCAGGCCGCCGGCATCCCCCTCCTCGCCGAGCAGCTCAAGTCCGGCGACAAGGCGTTCTTCGCGCTCGGGCTGCGCGTGTCTCGCGAACTGAAGGACCCGGCCGTCACCGACGTCCTGCTGGCGGAGATGGCCGGGACCGGCTCCGACCGCATGTCGCTGCTCCTGCTCGCCCTGGCCGACCGCGCTGATCCCAAGGCGCTCCCCGCGGTGATTGCCGCGGTGAAAGCCGGCCCGACCAACGTCCGCGTCGTGGCGGCAGGCGCACTCGAACGCATCGGCAATGTCTCCTGTGTCCCGGTTCTGCTTGATGCCGCCGCCGATGCCGCCGATGCCGAAGGCGCCAAGGCCGCCAAGGCCACACTGGCGCGGCTGGTCGGCAAGGACATCGACGCCGACCTGTTCGCCCGCCTGCAGACATCCACCGGCAGACAGCGCCAGATCCTCATCGAACTGGCCGAGCAGCGCCGCATCGACGGCGCCATGGCTGTGTTCCTCCAGTCCGCCGAAGACGCCGATCTCGACGTCCGCACTGCCGCGCTCGTCGCCATCGGTGCCGTCGGCGAAAACGCCCAGGTGCCTGATCTCCTGAAACTGCTTCAGAAAGCCAGGGACCCCAAGGACCGCGAGCAGATCGAAAAGGCCCTGACCTCGATCTGCGCCCGCTACAGCGCCGCCTGCCTGCCGCTGGTTCAGCCGCTGCTCAAGAGCGGCGACGCCGCCGACCGCATTGTCGCCCTCCACGCCATCGGGGCTTGCGGCGGAACCGATGCCCTGGCTGCCATCTCCTCAGCCGTCGCCGACACGGACGGCGCGGTTGGCGATGAAGCAGCCCGCACCCTGTCGACCTGGCCCAACCGCTGGCCGGACGACACCGGCGTGCTCGATCCCCTGCTGAACCTCGCCAAATCGGGCAAGAAAGACCAGCACAAAATCTTGGCGATCCGCGGCTACCTCCAGTACGTCCAGGGAACCCGCAAACTCAACGGCGCGGCCAAACTCGCCAAGATGAACGAGGTTCTTCCGCTGATCACCCGGCCCGACGAGAAGCGCCTGGCGATCCCGATCTACCGCGACGTCGCCAGCGCCGGCGCCATGGACGCACTGGCAACCTTCGTCGCCGACCCTGCGATTGCCGAAGAAGCCTGCTCCGCGATCATCGACCTCTCAGGCAACCGGGGCCGGGGCATTGCCAAGGCCGACAAGGTGAAGGCGCTCCAGACCGTCGTCGCCAAGTCGAGCAACGCGGCCACGAAGAAGAAGGCCGAAGACATGTTGAATGGGCTCAAGTAAGGCTCGGACCGCATGCAGCATTCAGCCTGCCTCGCTCTTGCTGGTCATCGATCGGCGAGGGTATCATGCGACATATGGCAACCCGGGCGACCGCACTATCTTCGCGAATCGAGGTCATCGACAACGCGATGGCCGACATCGTTCGCCGGAAGACCGGCGCAGAACGGCTGGCCATTGCCAGCGGCATGTACGCGAGCGCACGCCGGATGCTTGTCAGCCACCTGCGATCGATCCATTCCGATTGGACTGATCGGGAAGTCCAGTTGGAGGCATCCCGGAGACTCTCTCATGGAGCACTGGGCAAGTGAGTTGGGACTGCTGGATGTCTGGACGGCCGTTCGCGATCGAGTGAAGTGACTCCCGCGTTTATCTCTCCGATCGACATGCAGCATCACTTCTGCCCGTAATACGCCTTGGGTCCGTGCTTTCGCTTGAAGTGTTTGTCCAGCAACATCTGTGGAACCGGGCCGAGGGTCGGATTCAGAGCAAGGCTGTTCAGCGCCATCTGGGCGGCGAACTCGATCACGATCGCGTTCTCCAGCGCCTTGTCCTCGTTGACGCCCCAAGTGAACGGCGCGTGGCTCGAGACCAGCACGCCCGGCATATCCAGCGGATCGAGCCCGCGCTGGCGGAAACACTCCACGATCACCTTGCCGGTATTCAACTCGTACTCGCTCTCGGTTTCCTCGCGAGTCATCGCGCGTGTACAAGGAATCGTGCCGTAGAAATTGTCGGCGTGCGTCGTGCCGAAACAGGGGATGTCGCGCTGGGCCTGGGCGAAGCTGGTGGCATGCATCGAGTGCGTGTGGACGACGCCGCCGATCGTCGGAAACTCGCGATAGAGGTGCAGGTGCGTCGGCGTGTCCGAACTCGGGCGGCCCTTGCCGTCCACAACTTCGCCCGTGGCGATCGACAGGACGACGATGTCCGCGGGCTTCAGCGTTGAATACGCGACACCGCTGGGCTTGATCGCCATGACGCCGGCCTTGTGGTCGGCGCCGCTGGCATTGCCCCAGGTGAGCACGACCAGCCCGGCTTCCACCAGAGCCATGTTCACGCGATAGACACGCTCTTTGAGTTCGTCGTAGGGCATAGGGACGGTTCAAGAGTTCAAGGGTTCAAAGGTTCAAGAGTTCGATACGCAACACTCAGCACTCAGCACTCGACGAATGACAGACAAGAATGTCTGTCCCACGCTAATGATGACAGACAGGAATGTCTGTCCTACTGGCGCGCTTCATCGCGAATCTTCAGCAGATCCTTCATCACGCCGGACAGATCGGCCTGGGTGCCGGACACACCCAGCGCATCGTGCAGGCTGCGATAGAGTCTGTACAGCCGTTCGTAGACCGCGACGTTCTTCGCGATCGGCTTGAAGATCTTCTTCTGCACGCCGGTCATCGCCTTCATCGCGTCGATGAAGTTCGCGTGCCCCCCTGCTTCCTTGCCGGCCACCACCGCGCCGGCGATGGCGGCGCCCAGCGCGCAGGTCTGGTTGCAGCGCGAGATCATCAGCGGGCGGCCCATCACGTCGGCGTAGATCTGCATCACCAGCGGGTTTTTGGCCGCGATGCCGCCGCAGTTGATGACGCGCTCCACCTTCTGTCCATATTCCTCGAACCGTTCCATGATGGTGCGGGCGCCGAAGGCGGTGGACTCGATGAGCGCCCGGTAAATCTCGGCCGGCGTGCTGTGGAGCGTCAGGCCGAGGACCAGGCCCGTCAGCCGCTGATCGACCAGGATCGTGCGGTTGCCGTTGTGCCAGTCGAGTGCCAGCAGGCCGCTTTCGCCGGGCTTGAGTGCGTCCGCGCCCCTGGTCAGCGCCTCGTGCGAGCCGTTCTTCGGGCCGCCGGGTTGCACGATGTTGACGAACCAGTTGAAGATGTCGCCGACGGCCGACTGCCCGGCCTCCAGGCCAAAGCATCCGGGCAGGATCGACTCCGGCACGATGCCGCAGAGGCCCGGGATATCCGGCAGTTCCTTGTCCATGCCGGCGACCATCATGTCGCACGTGGAGGTGCCGATGATCTTCACCAGCGCCCCCGGCACGATGCCCGAACCCACGCCGCCAAGATGCGCATCGAACGCGCCCACGGCGATGGGCGTGCCTTCGCGCAGGCCCAGTTTCTTCGCCCATTCGCCGCAAAGCGTGCCGGCCGTGTCCGCGACCGTGTACGTCTTGTTCGGCAATGACTTCCGCACGCGCCCCAGCCGCGGGTCGAGGCTGCTGACAAATTCCTCATCGGCATAGCCGCCCCACGCCGGGTTGCACATCGCCTTGTGCCCCGCCGCGCAGATGCCGCGCCTGATCTGGTCCGGCGCCTTGATGCCCGCAAGCACTGCCGGAATCCAGTCGGCGATTTCCACCCAGGTGTACGCCGCGTCGAACACCTTCGGCGACACGCGGGCGCAGTGCAGAATCTTCGACCAGAACCATTCCGATGAGTATCGCCCGCCGCATTTGGCCAGATAATTCGGCCGCAGTTTTACCGCCGCCGCCGTGATCTCTTCGGCCTCGGCGAATCCGGTGTGGTCCTTCCACAGCCACGCCAGAGCGGCCGGGTCTTTCGCGAATTTCTTGTCAAACGCCAGCGGCTCACCCGATGCATCCAGCGGCATGGGCGTGCTCCCCGTGGTGTCGACACCGATGCCGACCACCTGCTCCGGGGCAAACCCCTTGGTCTTCTTCGCGGCCTTGAGCACCGCCTTCACCGTCTTCTCAATGCCATCGAGATAGTCGGCCGGATGCTGCCGGGCCAGATTCGGGTCCTTTTTGTCGAGCACGATACCTGTTTCGCCGTGGGCGTAGTTGCACACGCTGCCGGCGACCTCATTGCCGTTCCGCGCATCCACGAGCAGCGCCCGCACCGAGTTTGTCCCGAAGTCCAAACCGATTGAATACCTGGCCATATGAATCTCCCGAATTCCGAATCGCAGACCTCAAATCTGAAATTTCAAATTTGAAATTTCAGATTCAACACCTCAACTCCGCTCGTCTCGTCTATCCGCGTCGCCAACCAGAAACCGCTTCGTGTC
>JBIOJL010000072.1:0-17663 GCA_044450885.1 Tepidisphaerales bacterium | reverse complement strand
GTGGTGGGATCGGGCACCGACGATGCCTGAGCGTCAGGGTATTTCGAGACGCCGGTACTCGCCGGCGCCCATCGTAGTGACAGCAGACTGGATGAAGGTAGCTGCAAGACGAATCCGCCGCAGCTTGTTTGACGACAGTTCCAGAATCGAAAGCCGGCGTGTGGCGAGATTCTGCTGGTATTGGAGATTCTGATCGGCTGTGATGAACAAATCGAACTCCATTTCTGCCAGACGCAAGAGATCGCCGTTCTTGATGCCGCCCCAGCCGCGCTGTTGTGCGGTCATGCATTCATGGCCGGGCAGAAGCGTGCGCAACGGCCACGGGACGCATTCATCCAGCAGTATCTTCATGGAGCTACCGGGGCGAGGAGAGCGGATTCTGACGATTCCAGTATGCGACGGGCCATCTGGTACGTCACGGACGGAAAGCACTCGATGAACTCGTCGAGCGTGTAGTTGTCTTCGAGGTAGTCGAAGAGAGTTTTGACTGGCACGCGCGTGCCTTTGAACACCGGCGTCCCACCGAGAATGTCGGGATCGACTGTAATCAACTCGCTGACAATCATAAACAGGAGCGTACCCGGTCGGCCTCGCCCCAGTCAACACAAATATGGCCGACTGGCCGATCGCGCCACAGGCGTCATCGCGACAGCCTGAAGATCAGGTACACCACGCCAGCCGTGATGCCGATGCCGGCGATGTACTTGATCCACGGCCGGAAACGGTCCCAGGCGCGGATGGCGCCTTTGTGATAGCGGTCGTCGATTTCGAGGATGCCTTCATCGGCGGCCGCGCCTTTCTGGGTGAGCCGTTTGCGGCGGCGCGGCGGCAGCAGATCGAGGCCCCTGCGGCGCATCCATGGGCGGGCCTTGCGGCGGGCGATGGGGATCAGGGAAATGCCCAGGTTGATCACCTCGATGCCTCGGAAGGCGAAGATCCAGATCAGCACCACCAGGGAGAGGTAGATGATGAAGATCAGCAGTTGCCAAGGGGCGTGTTTCCAGATGATTTCGTCCCACTGGGTGCGGTCCAGAAGATACCAGCGGTCCTTGTTCTTGCCGATGAGCCAGGCAACCCAGGAGAACAGGCCGGCGGGCCCGAGAATGGCCAGGATGGCGACGGCCCAGCGGTAGAGTCTGGCTTCGGGGTTGATCGGCACTCCGCGCAGCGCTCGCGAGGTGAGTTCGCGTTTGCCGGGGAGCGTGATCATCGCGAAGCCGATCAGAAACAGCGGCAGCCCGCCCGGCCCGGGGAAGACGACGCCCACGGGACCGGCGGCCAGGATCAGGGTCCAGCCGAGGATGTTGTTGAACAGGAACCAGAACCAGTTGCGCAGACCCCAGCGGGGAGTGACGCCGGGCGGAGCGTCTGACCGGACAGGCGGTGAAGGTGTTGTGGCCGCAAGTTTCAACAGGATGAACAATTCTAGCGACAGGGGTGGGAAACAGAAGGCTTCGGTTTTGGAACGGGGACTTGGGACGGGGACGCAAGTAGTTCGCATCGCTCACACAAAATATCCGGCGCTGATCCCGAAGTGGTCGGACAGCTTGCGGATATGCTCCGGCGTCAATCCGCGTTTGCCGCGCATCACCATCGATACGTAGGAGTCGCTCACACCCAGAAGCCTTGCCCAGGAGCCCTGGCTTGTCTGGCTCTGTTCCAGCAAATAGGCCAGGCGTTCCGTTAGCGGCGAACTCTCGGCCGGCAGGGGATCATTCTCTTTCTGCCACGCCTCGTACATCTCCGTCTGAATCAGCAGGTAATCCTCCTGGTCATCCGTAAGATCGTCGCGCCCGGCCATCACCGAGATGATGTTCCACACCTGCTCCGCCTGGTCTTCACTGTGAATGGGCCGGGGAACAAGCATGCCGACCAAAGCCTTGTAAGACTTGGGAAGCCTGCCGAAGCGCACTGCAATGGCTGTTTTCATAGTTCGTCTTTCCAGCGATCTTCGCTGTACTCTGCGTGGGTCATAAAGCGAAGCACAAAGACCCGGCCATGATTGTAATGCACCGCACAAACCAGTCTGTAGTTGTTGCCGCCGATATTGAACACCACCACCGGCCGGCCGCTGCCGACCCTTACCTCGTCGCAGGAACGGAACTCCTTGCGGATGTCGCCAAGGTTTCTCCACTGCGCCTGGGCGGTCAATTCCAGCCACCGCGATAAGGACGCCCTGGCGTTGGGATAGATCCTCATCCATTGCCGAACCGTCGGCGGCTTGACGATCCTCATGCCCTTAACTATAAGTTGATTTCACTTAAAGTCAATTCCCGCTGGATAATAGACACCGAAGACGAACGCTCACGCTCTCGACTCCAGGATGCCAATGGCGGGACAGCTTCGTCACTCCGGCAGCGTCGCCAATTCCTCCGCAATCGCGCTCATCAACGGCCGGAGCGTCTTGGCCGACAGATCGAAGGTCAAGCCGGCGGCGCTGAATAGTTCGGGCAACGAACGTGTGCCGCCGAGCGCCAGGGCGGCGCGGTAGTTGGCCAGCGCCGCGTGCATGTCCTGGCGGCTGCGGAGCCACAGTTGCAATGCGCCGAGTTGGGCGATGCCGTATTCGATGTAGTAAAACGGGTAGTGGAACAGGTGCAACTGCTGTTGCCAGGAGCATTCGCGGACGGGCTCGTAGCCGGTCCAGTCGAGATCGCGGCCGAAACGCTGCTGCAGCGACAGCCAGCAGTCGCGGCGCTCGGCGCGGGTGTGGCCGGGGTGGGTGTAGATCCAGTGCTGGAAGGAGTCGATCGTGGTCATCCACGGGAAGAAACGAATGATGCCTTCGAGCATGGTGCGTTTGCCGCGGGCGGCGTCGGCGCGGCAGCCGTAGAACTGGTCGAAATGGTCGCTGCCGAGAAGCTCGATGGACATGCTGGCGACTTCGCAGAATTCCATGGGCGCGGCGCGGAGGAACATCAGCGGCTCCGGCCGGGCGGCCAGGGTGTGGAAGGCGTGGCCGGCTTCGTGGAGCAGCACCTCGACATCGCGCTGCAAACCGGCCGCGTTCATGAAGATGAAGGGCTGGCCGATATCCTCGAACGTGGCCTGGTATCCGCCGGGCGCTTTGCCCTTGCGGCTGGCGAGGTCGAGATTGTCGTTGCGGCGCAGGGAGTCGAAATCGTCGGCCAGTGTGGGCGAGAGGCGGGTGAAGATTGCGTGGGTTTGCCCGATCAGGCGATCGATCTGCGATTCGGCGAACGGCTTGAGCGGCTCGCGGTTCATGGGATCGACGGCGATGTCCCACGGCCTCAAGGTGGGTGCGCCAAGGGCGGCTTTGCGGCGCTCGTCGAGCTTGCGTACCAGCGGCACGGAGATTTCGGCGATGGCGTCGGCGAAGCGCAGGCAGTCGTCGGGGGTGTAGTCGAACCGTTTGTAGGTCTGCCAGCAGTAGGCACGGTAGTCGGGCAGGCCGGCGTTGCGGGCGATGGTTTCGCGGAGCGGCAGGAGTTGGTCGAAGATGTCCTCGAGGCGCCCGCGGTCGACCAGGCGACGGTTGGCGACGAGTTCCCAGGCCCACTGCCGCGTGGTCCGGTCGGGCATTTCCTGATAGCGCTGCATCTGCTGGAGCGTGTGTTCGCGGCCCTGGAACAACACGGTCATGGCCCCGCAGAGCTTGTCGTATTCGTTGCCGATGCGGGCGCACTCGGCCTCGAGCGGGACGTTCTCCTCGCGGAACAGCCCGACATCGGTCTGCCACTTGCGGGCGAGGATTTCGTGCCGCCGGCCGGTGAGTGACGTCCTGAATGGGCAGGAGACGAACTTCTTCTGCAACTGGAAGAAGAGCGGCTTGATCCGCGGCTCGATCTCCTGGATGAAGTGCAGGTATGCCTTCTCGAGTTGGGCGTCGTCGGTGTGGCAGGATTTCTCGACGTAGCGGCGGTTGCCGTACTCGTCGACGATGGCCGACAGTTCCGAGAGGTCGAGCAGCCAGCTTTCCCGGTCGGCCACGGAGTCGACAGGCCGATCCAGCAGAGTTCGGTAGAGCGGTTCGAGTTGGGCGAATTCGCCGGGATTGAGCGAATCGGGAACAAAACGGCGCGTGGGATGTCTGACAGTCATGCGAACGGCTCCTTGCATTCGGCGGATTCTGAGCGATATCCGGCCAGATGGAAAGGGGCGTGCCGGTTCTTTTCGGCAAGCCGCCTGTCGCCGCGATGACCCTGTAGCCGCGATCGTTGATCGCGGTTCGCCGCCGCGATGACCCATCGCGGCTACAGGCTTTCTCTGCGACTTGGCCAAGGGTAGGGCGGTTTCGCCGAAACCGCCGTTCTCGGCCTGCGACGGACCGCTCGGCGAGCGGTCCCTACCACAGTTGCGGAGAAGGCTTGCGGATTTGTTTTTCTTGACTCCTCCTACATCGCGTAGTAGGATTCTCAACTACGCCATGTAGTTGGTTGCTGCGGTCATTCAACCGAGGCCGATTGTGGCTGGAACCGTTCCCCCAGTCAGTGATGCCGAGCTGGACGTGCTCAAGGTCCTCTGGGACCGCGGCCCCGGCACCGTGCGCGAGGTCGAGGCGCGTCTCCGCCGCCGCCGGAGGAAGTGGGCATACAATACGATTCTCACGCTGCTCTCGCGATTGCGCGAGAAGGGGCATGTGGCCAGCGACAAGAGCGGTGCGGCACATGTCTTCCGGGCGGCCGTGTCGCGCGAGCAGTTGCTGCGGCACGGGCTGAGCAAGCTGGCCGACCGTGTCTGCGACGGGACGGCCAGCCCGCTGGTGCATGCGCTGGTGCATGGCGGGCGTTTCTCGGCCGAAGAGATCGCGGAGTTCCGCAAACTGCTGGATGAGATGGAGCCGCAGGAGTGATATTGGCCCACCTCAAGCGCCGGGACCACTGGGTCGGCTGGCTGGAACTGCTGGCCGGGTGCGTGTGGTGGTGGAACCCGCTGTACTGGTACGTCCGCCACCAGTTGCGGGAAAACGCGGAGTTGGCGTGCGACGCCTGGGTCGTCGGCACGCTGCCGCGCGGGCGCCGGGCGTATGCCGAGGCGCTGCTGGCGGTGTGTGAGTCCATGTCGCGGCCGGCCGCGCCGATGCCCGCGTTGGGTGTCGGCACGGGCGGCCGCCGGTTTCTTAGACGGAGATTGACCATGATTATCCAGGAACACGTCCCGTTCCGCCTGCCGCGGACCGGTCTGCTGGTTGCTGCGTTGCTGACGATTCTGAATGTGCCCGCCTGGTCACAAAAGGCGCCCGACGATCCGGCTGCGCCCTGGCAGCAGCGGGTGCGGGTGGAGCAAGACCGGGCCTTGGCCGAGCGTACGGAAACCGCCCTGCCGGATGCCGCCCGCGAGGTGGTCGAGCGTTTCGAGCGGCAGAGCGCCGAGGCTCGCGAGCAGTTCGAGAAGGAGAGCCAGCGGCAGCGCGCCCGGACCATCGAACGGTTGGAGACCCTCGCCGACACCTACGCCGCCAACGGCCTCGTCAGAGAGGCCGCCGCGGTTCGCAATGTCATCAAGCGCATCCAGGCGGAGGGACGGACCGCTGAACTGTTTGGCCCGGCCGGCGGCGTGCTTCCCGACCCCGGCAACCTGGCCGGCTTCCGCGATCGCGCCGGGCAGACGTTCAGCTTCCGCGTCACCGGCTCCGTCGACGGCATGGTCTGGGGCAGCGACCTCTACACCGACGACTCATCCGTGGCCACGGCGGCCGTCCATGCGGGCCTGGTGAAACCGGGCGAGCAAGCCGTGGTGAAGGTCCGGATCGTTGAGGGAGCCCAATCGTACGAAGCCACGACGCGCAACGGCGTGACCACGAATCCATACCTACAGTGGTTCGGCAGCTTCCGCTTCGAGTCCGGGCCCGCCGGCGGCGACGCACGCGTCACCCCGCTTCCGCCGGATGGCACAATCCAGAAGTTCCGCGGGCAGGACAATCAGGTCCTCCTCTTTGAAGTCACCGGATCGACCCTCGGCACGATCTGGGGCGACGAAATGTACACCGACGACTCGCCGCTGGCGGTGGCCGCGGTCCACGCGGGCGTGCTCCGCGACGGCGAGAAAGGGATCGTCGCGGTGACGATCCGGCCAGCGCGCGACAGCTACGGCGGCAGCGCGCGCAATGGCGTAACCAGCCGTGCCTACGGCGGGTTCCTCGGCAGCTACCGGGTGAGCAAGGCGGTCGTCGCCGCGGCCGCCGCCGAACTCGACCCGGCGCCGGCTTTGGGAAGCCTGCGCGGAGAGATCGGCAGGGTGCTGTTTATTTCGCTGACCGGCTCGACAACCGAGTCCGTCTGGGGCACGGATGTGTACACCGATGACTCCTCGCCGGCCGCCGCCGCGGTTCATGCCGGCGTCCTCAAGGACGGCGAGCGCGGGATCGTCAAGATCACGATCGCAGCCCGCCAGGAGACCTACACCGGCTCAACACGCAACGGCGTGGACACGCGGAACTGGGGCGACTGGGGCGGCAGCTTCCGGGTCGAGCGCGTGCCGGAGGGCTTCACACCGCCGAAGGTCTACCAGTGGTCCGCGCCCGCACCCGGCAATCTCCGAATACTTCAGCTCGAGGGCGTCGAAGACGTGTTTCGGCGGCGCTGAATCGGCCGCGTCATGGATGGGCGGCAACGAATTCATGAAATCGCCGACATGTCTCGTCGTCTTTACCGGGTACGGCCGAACTCGGGCAGGTAGAGACGGCGGCGGTGAGCGCGCTGGCGCTTCGCCCAGGGTTTGCATTGGAGCGGTTCCACGGCTCATTCCCCAAGCCGATCGAACGCAGTTTGGCTGGATGCCGATCGTGGATGCCGATGCGGATGTTCTCTTGAGTGATGTGTTGGCGACATGGACTTCAATAGTTTTCACTATGCGGCCTTCTTCCTTATCGTGCTTTCCGCTGTCGCACTCCTGCGCCACCGAGTGACTATTAGAAATCTTCTGCTGCTCGTTGCCAGCTATTATTTCTACGGCTGCTGGGATTGGCGCTTTCTGGGGCTGTTGTGGCTCTCCACCCTGTTCGACTATGGCTGCGGACTGCTGATCGACCGCGCCGGGGCGGAATCTGGGGAACTCGTGCGTGGCCGGCGCGAACGCCTGATCGTCGCCGCCAGCATGGTCTGCAGCCTGAGTCTGCTGGGCGTGTTCAAGTATTACGGCTTTTTCGCGGAGAGTGCCGTGACAGCCCTGGCCCAACTGGGGATCAAAGCCAATCTGCCGACCCTGCGCGTCATCCTCCCTGTGGGCATCAGTTTCTACACGTTCCAGACGATGAGCTACGTCATCGATGTCTACCGCGGGGATATCCGCGCCGAGAAGAACCTGCTGAACTTCGCCCTCTACATCGCCTTCTTCCCGCAACTGGTGGCCGGTCCCATCGAGCGGTCGGGGCGGCTCCTGCCGCAGATTGCCGGCCCGACACACATTACCTGGTCCGGTCTCTGCTCGGGTTTCTACCTGATCTGCGGCGGGCTGTTCAAAAAGGTCGTGCTGGCGGACAATGTCGCCAGGGCGGTGGACGCGGCCTACGCGCAGGCCAGCCCCACGGCCGCCACGGCAATGCTCGCCATGTACGGCTTTGCCATCCAGGTCTATTGCGATTTCTCCGGCTATACCGACATCGGGCGGGGCTCGGCCCGGTGCATGGGTTTCGAGTTGACGCCCAACTTCAACCTCCCGTTCTTCGCCACCAGCCCCACCGATTTCTGGCGGCGCTGGCACATCAGCCTTTCCACCTGGGTGCGCGACTACATCTACATTCCCCTGGGCGGCAGCCGCAAAGGCGCCGTTCGCACCTACGTCAACATCATGGTCATGATGGTCCTGATGGGGCTGTGGCACGGCGCGGGCTGGGTGTACGTCGTCTGGGGCGCATTCCATGGCGCGGTGCTGTGTACCCACCGGGCGGTGCGCCCCTGGATGGAACGTACTCTCAACCCCGGCGGCCGGATTGCGGGCATGGCGTGGCATTTCTGCCGGGTGGTGGTCTGTTTCCACGTGCTGGGGATCGCCCTGATCATCTTCCGCTGTCGCGACCTGCATCAGGTGGGGCAGATGCTGGGCGCGCTGGGCAGGATCACTCTGCCGCGTCTCAACAACACCGATGCGGAACACATCGCCATCGTGCTGGCGGGCGGATTGTTGCTGCTCTCCGTTCAGATCCTGCAACAGCTTCGTGGCGACATGTACGCGCTGCTGCGGCTGCCGCGCCCGGTACGGGCGGTGGTGTATGCCGCCGCAATTCTTGGCTTCCTGGCATTTGGTGAGTTCTATGGTGCGCAGTTCATCTACTTCCAGTTCTGAGCCGGGCGCCTCGGATGCGCCCCGCCTGCCCGGCGGATTCCCCTGGGCCCTGGCGGGGGCGGTGCTGATCCTGCTGGCCGTCGAGGCAGCCGTGCGCCTGGCGGACCCGGCCGACGTCATCCCGTACTCCAGCGGGCGCGAAGAACATTTTGCGGTGGCCAACTATCTTTCGACCTTCGGCCCCGCCGACGTCGGATTCATCGGATCGAGCATGACGCGCGAGGGAATCGCCGCGCCGCTGGTCCGCACCCGGCTGGAACAGGCGCTGGACCCGCCGTTCTACGTCGCCAACTACGGCTGCGGAGGCATGGTCGCCGACGAGGGCAACGCCATCGTCAACTACATGGTGCGGAACAAGAAAGCCCCGCGCCTGCTGATGTACGAGGTCAACCTTCACCATCTGCGGCCCTCGGTTTCGTCGCAGTCCGGCCTGCTGGCGATCTTCTGGGACTTGCACGACTGGTTCCGGAACTGGGATCGAACCGGCACGCCCCGCACGCGTGAACTGCCGGTCGTGCTCCGGCGGGAAATCGGACAGTGGTGGCTCACTCTCCGCTACCGCGACCGGGTGCCCGAATGGACGCGCGAGTGGCTGCGACTGTCCAGGAGCGTGCCGGTCCCGATACAAGGCGAGTACTCCAAGTTTCTGGGCTTCAATACCCATCTGTCGGCCAATCCGGCCAAGCGAGATGCCCTGCTGAAGAAGTGGCTCGCCGGCGGGCTGCGCGACGGGCACTACCCGAAGATGAGCGGCGAACTGGCGCAATGCCTGGAGGATACGCTGCGGCTCTGCCGGGACAACCAGATCACCCTGGTGCTATACGAGATGCCGCTGTGGCCGGGAGTACAGTCCCGTATCCCTGCCGACTCGTACGCGGAGTTCTACCGGGTCGTCGGCGGGCTGGCCGACAAATACCAGGTGCCGTTCTATCGGCTGGCGGATCTACCGGTGACGTTGGGGGACGAGCATTTCATCGATGTGACCCACATGAATCGGCACGGGGCCGCCGTGGTGACCGGGGCGCTGCTCGACAAGGCGATTCTGCCGCGACTGGGCGCCAGGCTCGCGCCGGAAGTGGCTGGCCCCGCAAGGTGATCTGGCGTTGAGCAAGCTCTTTGGCGATCATGGGGCCATGCGCACAACAGGCGAACGGGAATTTCTCGACCCGGATACGCCGGCGGTCGAGTTGTCGAACGTCGGGGTCTATCGCGGCGGGCGGTGGATCCTGCGCGACGCAACCTGGCACGTGGCGGCCGGGGCATGCGCCGCAATTCTGGGGCACAACGGCAGCGGCAAGAGCACGCTGGCGCGCATCATCGCCTGCCATCTCTACCCGAGCGAAGGAATCGGGCGGATTCTCGGCCGACAGTTCGGGCAGTGCGATCTGACGGAACTGCGGAAGGAGATCCGGCTGCTGCAGCCGGCCGGGCCGTATGACATCGATGGCGACCTGACGGCGCTGGAGGTCGTCCTGACAGGGTACTTCGCCACGCTACGGCTCTACGACGCCGTGACATCACAAATGGAAGACGAGGCCCTGCGGCTGCTCGATCGGGTGGGAATGCTGGCGGTGGCGGACCACCGGTATGACACGCTGAGCAGCGGCGAGCGGGTGCGGGCGCTGATTGCCCGGGCACTGGCGAAGAAGCCACGGATCCTGCTGCTGGATGAGCCGACGGCGGGGCTGGATATCCTGGCTCGCGAGCAAGTGCTGGCGACGATCCAATCGCTGTTCGAACCGGGCCACTGGCGGCCGACGGTGGTCCTCATCACCCACCACGTCGAAGAACTGCCACCGGCGACGAGCCAGGTGTTGCTTCTGGCCCACGGGACAGTCGCAGCCGCGGGACCGACCGAGGAGGTGTTGCGTGAGGAGATCCTCTCGGCCGCGTACGGTTGTCCGGTGCAGGTGCGAAAATCGGGCGGGCGGTTCTATCTCGAAGTGCATCCGAGCGCCTGGGAGGACCTGATCGGCCCGGATTCGCCGCGGGGATGAAGCGTCACTCTCCGCCGAACATCTTTACCGCCACCTTCGGATCGGACGCGGTCTTGAAGAACTTGTCGGTGCGCGAAACGCGGAGCAGGTCGGCGATGTTCTCGGAGTGAGACAGGATCAGCCCGCCCTCGAGGTCGTTGAGTCGCTTGTGCAGGGAGATCATCATGCCCAGGGCGGCGCTGGAGATGTACTCGACGTGCTTGAAATCCAGAACCATCCGGTGCGCGCCGTTGGCGAGCAGTTCGTTGAGCTCGCTGGCGATGCGGTCCAGGTCGTTGGTTGCGGTGAGGTTCTTGTTGGTGAACCGCACGACGGTGACGCCATCGAGTTCGCGCACGACATAATCCTGCGTCTGTCGTTCCATGGCCATAATATACCACCGCCGCCGGGAACGTTGGCCATTAGAGAATGGGATCATTTGTCGAATCGCATGCGGCCGGCGGTGCGGGTTCGGAGTTCAAGCTTCAGCTTGTCTTCTCGCGAATCGGCGCACGAGACGCGCCAAAGCGTGAACTCCGAACGGACAGGCGAATGCCGTGGGAATCCCTTGAGGCCGCTGGTGCCGGCGGTAGGATCGACGTATGCCCCTCCCCGTGCTACATCAGCGTTCGGCGACGTCGGATGAAGATCTCGTCAGATTGTTTCTGCAGACGGATCGGCGCTGGGCGGAGCACCTGGCCGAGCCCCAGGTGCTGGATGTTGGCTCGGTATTTTGCAATCCGGCCCTGCCGGAGTGTGCCGAGGCGAACCATGTGCGCGATGTGGGATTGCCGGCGGGAGTGTCTGCGGAGGACGCGTACAGACAGGTGGAGGCGCATTTTGCCGCCAACGGCGCCAGGTGTGTTGCGTGGACGCTCGGTGCGGCCGGGGGCGAATCACGGACGGCGGACAGCGCCGTCGCAGTGCCGCCGGTGTCCTCACCGGCGGAATCGGTGAAAAGGGACTCCGCCAGTGAGGGCACTGGCGGCACTTCATTCATCCGCGACACAACTGAGGCGGCTTCGCTGGCACGATTGCTCGAAAGCAAGGGCTATCGGCTGGAACTGATGGAGGTGCTGGCCCTGCCGCATCTGCCGGCCGGGCCGCTGGCCGAGCGTGGCGACCTGCAGATCATCCCCGCGCGAGCCAGTTTCCGGCACGTGCGCGAGCTCTTCGCGGAGGCGGAGGCCGAACTGGGCCGCAGGCAGCTTGGCGACATCGTCGAAGCACACCTGGACGATCCGCATCTGGATGCGCTGCTGGCAATCAAGGATGGCCGGGCCGTCGGCCACGCGGGGATCTTCGGGGTAGGCGAGTTGGCGCGGCTCGGCCTGTTCTATGTCGCGCCCGCGCTTCGGCGGCAGGGCGCGGGGCGGACTCTGTTGTCGCACATGCTGGAAATCGCCCGGCGGGCGCTGTACCGGCACATCTTCGCCGGCGTGATACAATCGAAATCTGAACTGGCATCTTTGTATCAGTCAGTGGGAATGCGGAAATCCGGCGAGGTTATCTGGGCAATTTCCCCTCGACCCAGCGGATGACTTCCTCGGCCGTGGCCTCGCGGTCGACGGTGCTGAAGATGTGGTCCGTGTCCAGCCAGCGTTTGTCGGCCGTGGGTCCGGCCGCCTTGTGAAGCGACTGCGACATGAAAGGCGACACCAGAAGGTCGTGTTGCACGTTCAGCAGCAGCAGCGGCCGGGGTTCGATCAGGGCGACGTGGTAGACGGGGTCGAACTGCTCCACTTCGCGGCGCATCTCATCGTTCACCAGTTGCGGCGGCATCCAGCCGATGAAGTTGCCTCCGCCGACCAGCGAAACAACGACCTTGATGCGCTCGTCGTGGGCCGCAAAGGTGATGCCGGTGATGGCGCCCCAGGAAATGCCCATGTAAACCAGGCGCGAGCGATCGACATCGTCGCGTGTGTACAGGTAGTCGACGGCCCGGGAATAGTCGCCCAGGGTTTCCAGGAAATTGCCCTCGATGACAGTCTTCACTTTGCGGCGCTCGCCGCGGTTGGGGATGTCGATGGTCATGGCCACGAAGCCGTGACGGGCGAATTTCTGGCCGATGGCGACGATGTAGTTGGTGTTCTTGTTGCCGCCGGAGCCGTACTGCAGAAGCACGGTCGGGTGCTTCGGCTTGGCGTCCGTGGGCACGTAGACGATGGCCGGGACGCGGTCGCCGGCGATGCCGTTGATCTCGACGTGGTAGCGGGTCCAGGCGTCGGTCTTCTCGAGGACGGCGATCTTCGCATCCAATGGCTTGTCATGGGCCACTTCATACGGCCGCCCCGGCCGGGTCGCCGGGCCAGCGGCGAGGCAGGCGAGGAAGAGAAGACAAGGGACGGAGGCACGGAGGCACGAAGGCACGAAGTGGGGAATACGGGGATGAGCACGCAGTTGCCTGAACATAATCACCATCCTACCCGTCGTTCGGTCCGCCAGCGGCAGTCTCAATCATCTTGGCTGAGGTTTGGTACTCCGAACCTCAGCCAAGACGATCCGCTTACCAGTAATACCACTTGCCAGTATAGAGCGTGTACGCCCCCAGAAGGAAATTGGTTGCCGCGTGCATGATGATGCACGCGCCCAGCGAGCGCTTCCAGACCAGCAGCCCGCCGATGCCGGCGCCCCAGATCAGGGCGGTGATCCACTGGGGGTGGACGGAGGTGAACAAGAGGGTGACGACCAGGAACGCCTTCAGGTCCCACTCGCCGACTCCGGCCAGCTTGAAGTCGTTGGGCGCGGCCATGGTCCGCCAAAGGTAGTCGCGCCAGAAGAGTTCTTCCATGAATGGAACGACCAGCGTGGCACCGGCCCAGCGGATGATGATGAAGCTCCACGCCCTGGCCGGTGTCGTGAAGTAGTCGAACGGCTGGAACGGCTCGGTCGCGCCGGGGATCTTCGGGTAGTTCTTCCAGCACTTGAGCAGCAGTTCCTCGACCCCGACCCACTGCACCAGCCCGATGATGCCCAAGGCGACGGCGAGCATGCTCCACTGCCAGGGGATGCGCGTATACGAGCGCCGGAACCAGATCAGCAGCGCGGCGGTGAGGAACGTCTTGAGGACGTAGCTGGCCACGAAGAACCCCGGCCAGCGCCCGCCGGCCCAGGTGAGCAGCAGAAACGCGGCCATGGGAGCGATGTAGGCGATGTCGTCGCGTCGGGTGGAGTGTGCGTCCGTGGGCATTGTGGCAGCAGTATAGCGGATGGGGAATGCTGGACGCGAGTCAGTTGGACTCCGAAGTGGAAGACAGACAAGAATTTCCGTGGATGACAGACAAGAATGTCTGTCCTACTGCGGTTCCGGCAGGAACACGTACATTGCCGGGCGCACCTTCATACCGGGGCGGATGAAATCCAGCAGCGGGCCGACGGTCATTTCGGGCGGGGCGAAGATGTAGACGCTGTGGGCCCATTTGTCGCTCTTCTCCTGGAGCACCTTCGCCAGTTCCTCGGGCGAGCCGACGGGGAATTTGAGGTCGCCCAGCCCCTGATTGTTGTCGATCTGGTCGGCCGGGAGGATGAGCGTGCCGGAAATATGGCCGTCCTTCTGGGAGACCTGGAGTTCCCAGGGCCTGCCGAGGCGTTTGTTGCGGTCGCGCCAGTCTTCGCGAGGGGTGAAGTTGCGGTAGTAGAGCTGGCCCGGGCGCGGGCCTTCGATGCGGATGCCCTTCTCGGAGTCGATGGTGCCGAGGAAGAGGGCGAGATTGCGGGCTGCCGCCAGGGTCATCTCGCCGTCGAGCGAGAGGGTGACATAGGGATCAACGCCGGCGTCGGTGAGTTTGCCGAACTCGGCCAGGGCGTTGATGAATGTGGGCTGCGGGGCGATTGGATTGCCCTGTGCATCCTTGAGGATGAACTTGCCGTCCTGGACGGTGGTGCCGGGCGGGATGGAGATGTCGAGCGCGAGGTCGCGGACGCGGAGCTTGCCATCCTTGTATTCGGGTTCGAGCGTGATCTGCAGCGGCTTCTCCGGGCCGAAACGATAGGCGGGATTGAGCTTGATGGTGCCGTACACAGCGCCTTGCGGCGCCTGGCGGGGCACGTCGAGGATGGAACTACGCTCGTTGTAGTCGGCGATGACGCTGCGGGCGTCCAGGGCGTCGGCCGCGAAGATTTCCTTCCCCTCATCCTCGCGCTTGAGGAATGTGGAGCCGGTGAACACGAACCCCGCGTGGGGGAGCGGGCGGCCGGTCTTGATGTCGAAGAGGATGTCCTCGGCCCGGACGCGTTTGGGTTCGGGTTTGCCGTCGGGTTTCTCGGGCGGTTGTTGCCATTCGAAGAAGGCAATGACGCGCTCGCCCTTAGGCCAGAACAGGTTGTCGCCGAAGTTGGTCGGCCGGCCGGGCTTCATGCCAACGAATTCGAGGGCGGCACGCACGTCGGAGGCTTTGACGTACGCGGCGGCGACGGCCTCGTAGTCCTTGCCGCTGTCGCCGGGAATGACGAAGAACTCGGCCGGTTCGGAGGTGGCCAGATGCGTGCTGCGGCCCCAGAGGCGGACGGTCTTGGCCTTGCGGTCGGCGACCAAGCCGGGCCGGACGAAGAAATCGGCGTTGTCCTTGTACTTCGCGAGGTTGTCCTTGTATGCCTTCTCGGCGAGGCTGGCCGCTTCCTTGTCGTCGGGCTTTCCGCTGTCGGGATTGTCCGGCCCGAATTGGGCGAACGCGGCCACGGCCGGGATGAGCAGGCAGAGGGCAAGCAGCCGGCGGCGGATTGGGTTGGCATTGGTCACAGGCATAATCATATCGACGCTCGGGGAGGGGTGGTGTTGCATTGCAGCAGAGTGGCTGGATAATGGCGCGACAACGTACCATGAAGTCCGACGAGGGATTGCCTTTCATCGAACCACAGGAACCGACTTCGTCGGTGGAGCAAAGGCAAACAACATGAAACGAATCCCACGGCTGATGCTTGTTGTCTTCTTGGGCGTACTGGTATTGGCGCTACCGATTCTGATCCGTGGCGTCACGCGGTATCGTGCATTGCGCGACTTGGGCAAGGTCCTGGACTCACCCCAGGCCCTTGGGCGTGCAAACATGTTGCCCCGTAAGGTATCGCTGGATGCCCCGTTGTCAGTGAACCCGATCAATCTGGGCTATGCCGTATTCGATGTTGGCCCGACGAGGCCGCTTTCGATTGAGGCTTCGGCAAACAGCGGCGCCGGCGTGGTCCTCAAGAATGATCAGGTGCAAATCATGTTCCTACCCCCATTCGCTGCCGGCCCAGCCCAGCAACGCCCGAATGCTCCGTCGCAGGGGAGTGGCGGCAGCGCCGCGGCCGCCCGCCTGCAGCGCGTATTAGCAGATCCGCTCGGCGCTGACCAGGACATGGAGCAGACTCGGCCCCTGCCGCTTCTACGCGTACTCTGGATGGGGAACGAAGAGTTCCTGGTGTATTCGTTGAATCTGTCGGAAAAGGCCGGGCATCGACGCGGCCACAATGAGGTGTTCTTCTTTACTTCGCCGCGGGCGCGAGGAATCGCGCGAGTTGGAGATAATGCCCAAGACCGCATGAATGCCTCCGTCTCGCTCTCGTCGCTCGACGGAAGGAGGAATGTCGGGTTCCACGTTGTTCTGGCGGCGAAATCCTCGCAGGATACCGCTGCGTTGCTCAATCGCATTCTGGGCTCTTTCCAGTTCACGGTGGATGCCGTCGACAACCACGAACAAATCGCAAAGTTGATCGCCGAGCACGGAATCCGAAGGAAAGAGGACACCCAGCGGGCGTCCCCTGCCATCGGGCCAGGGCGTGACAAGTGACATACGAAATATGGGATGGGCGCGCGTGCGTGCCCATGCGATTGATCGCGAGTCCCGGGCGGGCGAAAGAATTTCTGCCGCCCCTGCCGGGGCTCCTGAAGTGACCATGCCAATTTCCCCCCATGGCTGACGCCATGGGCTAAGATGTAGCGACCCTCCGGGTCTGCTCAAGATCGGCTGAAGCTGTCGCGGCGGAGGCCTGTGGGGTGATGGCGGCTCCGGGTTTCGCGGGGGGAGGGGTCGGGGATTTCCAGGACACGGCCGGAACGCTCGATGATGGTGTCGAGTTCGCCGCGGTCGAGCCAGACGCCGCGGCAGGCGGGGCAGAAGTCGATGGTCACGCCGTGGCGATCGCGTGTTTCCATGGGGCGCTGACAATGGGGACAGGATGTGTAGTTCTGAAGCATGCGGGGTCTCCTTTGAAGGTCGTGGGGCATCACGGCGGGAAAGTCTTCCGGACAGGACACGGGCAACCGTCGTTGTCCATGCGACCGCAGAGTGGTGCCAACCGTGTGACGGCCCGCCGGGGAGCACGCTGCTCACAACCTTGCGGGCCGAGAGTGATCCGCCACAGAGGGCGATTCCTTGCGCCGGAAAATGGCATTTCTGTGCGGAGCCGAGCCGCAACCAGGAAAGATTAAACACGAAGGCACGAAGCGGGGTATGGTGTCGGCGGCCGAACCGCGATGGGTCTGGTTGGTGAGAACGCAAGCAGATTTTCTAATGGACATTGCCCGTGTCTCCGGGCTATCCTTCGCCACTCGGCGACAAAGCGTCGTCAGGGCAGTCGAGTGCCCGACCCCCGCGGCACTTGCATCGGCGGGATGACAGACAGGAATGTCTGTCTGGGTATGCAATGACAGACAAGAATGTCTGTCCTACTGGCCGAGCAATGACAGGCAAGAATGCCTGTCCCACCAAGATCGAGGTGAAGCGATGAGTTGGCGAACACTACCCCTGCCGCTGCTGATGCTGACCACCGCGTTGACGCCGGCCGAGGCGGCGCGCGGGCTCAACGGCGGCGGCTTGCGTAACCCGCGGCTTGAATCCCAGAGCCGGATGGTTGCCGGTTCCACGTCCGCCGCCACGTCTTTTCGGCGGCGCGCGGATTCCGGGGACGCGTTTGAAATCTCGGAAGAGGCCCTGCGGCAGGTCGGCGGCTACCTGTGTTGCCTGGCCGGGAATTGCCAGCCTGATGCGGCGCTCGGCGCGGCGTGGGACCGTTTCCATCCGTGGTGCGACGGCCTCATCCGGCGCTATGCGGCCGCGTGCCGCCTGCGCGGGGCCGACGTCGACGATTGTGCGCAGGAGGTATGGGTGGACCTGATGCAGAGCCTGCGGAGCTTTCGCCTGGACCCGGCAAGAGGCAGTTTCAATTCCTGGCTCTATCGCATCGTCCACAGCAAGGCGGTGGATATGCAGCGTCGCCAGGCGCGACGGCCGGCCGCGAGCCTGTCGGAGGACGTGTCGCAGGTTGTTGGCGTCGTCGCGGACGGGCCGGCGGCGCATTCCGAGCGGCGGGAGGATTGCGCCGTTGTGCGGGGCGCGCTGGCGGAACTCAAGCGCGATGCCTCCGACGTCAGCTATCAGGTCCTGCATCTGCGGCAGTTGGAAGGACGGAGCGTACACGAGGTGGCGGATGTGCTGGGGTTGACGGCCGAGCAGGTGTGGGCAAGAG
>JBIOJL010000071.1:0-17863 GCA_044450885.1 Tepidisphaerales bacterium | reverse complement strand
TGAGTAGGGTCCGCATTGCGGACCATCTGCTGCGTTGGGTCCGCATTGCGGACCATCGAACCAGCTGAGGTCCGCAATGCGGACCCTACATCCTTTTCCGCGGATGCGATCATGACACACCTCCATCGACCAGTAGCAGTTCATCGAGCATGGCTGACACCTGGCGGTCCTCCTGGTGCTGAAGCGTGATGGCGCGGGCGGGGCAGGCGGCCACGCAACTGCCGCAGCCCATGCAGGTCGCGCCCTGGATCTGGGCCTTGTGCAGGTCGTTGATGGCCGGGCCGCCGTACGGGCAGACCCTGACGCAGGTGGCGCAGGCGACGCAGTTGTCCGGGTTGACCCGGGCGATCTGGCCGGCGATGGCCAGCGCAGTCTTGGAGAGCACGGTGGCGGCGCGGCCGGCCGCAGCCTTGGCCTGGGCGATGGTCTCGTCGATGAAGCGGGGCGAATGGGCCAGGCCGCAGATGAACTCGCCTTCGTTGGCCAGGTCCACCGGCCGAAGCTTGGGATGGGCTTCGAGGAAGAACCCGTCGGCGGTGAGAGCAGTTCGCAGCATGGGCGAGAGCACCGTGTTGTCCTCACCGGGGGCGATGCCCACGCTCAGAGCCAACGTGTCCGGCTGGAGCAGCACCTCGCGGCCGGTGCCGGCATCGACGACGCGGACGGCCAGTTTGCCGGCTTCGTCGGTGACGACCGGATCCTGCGTTTCCGGATGGCGGATAAAGAGGATCCCCTGCTTGCGGGCTTCCTCGAACCTGGTCTCGCGAAAGCCGTAGGTGCGGATGTCCTTGGCCAGCACGAAGACGCGCGCTCCGGGGTACTGTCGCTTGATCTCCAAGGCGTTCTTGACGGCCTCGGTGCAGCAGACACGGCTGCAATAGGGATGCGCGGCGTTGCGCGATTCGACGCACTGGATCATGACCACCGTGGGGCGGTCGCCGCCGTTGCCGGTGGATGGTCGCCAGGTGCCGGCAGCCAGTTGCTTTTCGAGTTCTCGCTGCGTGACCACGGCCGGATGTTGGCCATGGAGATAGGCGTTGGTTTGGCGCTCGGCACCGCCGGTGGCGATGATGGTCACGCCATGGCTGAGCAAGGTCTCGGCCGGTTTGCCATTGCCGGTCTCCTGCTGGATGCGGGTCTTGAAGCTGCCGACATGGCCGGCGATGTTGGCGGGTTTGGCGCGCAGATAGACGGTGATCCGCGGATGCGACTGCACGCGCTGGACAAGCGTGGCGAGGAATTGGCGGACATCGGCGCGCTCCAGCGTGTTGTGGATATGCCGCAGGTTGCCGCCCAGTTGGGGTTCCTTTTCGAGGAGATGCACCTGGAAGCCCTGGTCGGCCACGGCGAGCGCTGCGGTCATCCCGGCCAAGCCGCCGCCGATCACCAGGGCGGACTGGGTCACCGACACATGGCCCGTCTCCAGCGCCTTGAGGTGGCGAGCGCGGGCGACCGCCATGGTCATCAGGTCGATGGCCTTTTCGGTGGCCGCAGCCGGGGCTTCGCGATGCACCCACGAGCACTGGTCGCGGATGTTGGTCATGGTGAAGAGATAGGGGTTCAGCCCCGACTCGCGGAGGGTTTCCTGGAAAAGCGGCTCGTGCGTTCGCGGCGAGCACGATGCGACCACGACGCGGTTCAGACGCTGCTCGCGAATGACGTCCTTGATGTGTTGCAGACTGTTGTCGGAACAGGTGTAGAGGTTGGCCTCGGCATGGGCGACGTTGGGCAGTTTTGAGGCCCGCGCGGCGACGGTCTGGACATCGACGACGGAGGCGATGTTGTGCCCGCAGTGGCAGATGAACACGCCGATGCGCGGCTTTTCGTCGCTGACGTCGCGCTCCCAGGGGTAGGCGTGCCGCTGGATCATGGTCCCGCGGGCGGAGGCGAGCTGCTCCATGGCGCAGGATGCGGCCGCGGACGCCTGGGCGACGGACTCGGGGATGTCCTTGGGTTCCTGGAACGCCCCGGCCACGTACAGCCCCGGCTTCGAGCCGGTCATGGGTGCCAGGCGGTCGGTCTGGCAGAACCCGAACTCGTTGAGGCTCAGCCCCAGGCGCTCGGCCAGGGCTTTGACCGAGTCGCTCGGCCGCATGCCCACCGAGAGCACGACCATGTCGAATTCCTGCTGCTGCTCCTTGCCGCCGTCGTCGAAATAGCGGATGCGGGCGTTGCGCGAGCCGGGCATCTCGACCACGCGCGAGGGGATGGCGCGGATGAACTTCACGCCGTGCTCGTCGCGGGCGCGGGTGACGTAGGCGTCGAACTCCTTGCCGAAGGCGCGGATGTCCATGCAGAAGATCGAGATCGACAGCCCCGGCTCGTGCTCCATGGCGACCATCGCTTCTTTCGTGGCCGACATGCAGCAGATGCTGGAGCAGTACGCGGAAACGGGGTCCGGAACCGTTTGTGCGCAGCACCCTTCGGGCCGTTCCGGCGAACGGTTCCTGACCCCGTTTCCGCGTATGACCCCGTTTCCGCGTACGTCGCGCGATCCGACGCACTGGATGAAGGCGATGTTGCGGGCGTGCTTGCCGTCTGAGGGGCGCAGCACCTGGCCGCTGGTTGGGCCGGCGGCGCTGAGCATGCGCTCGAACTGCACGCTGGAGAGGACGTTGGCATAGCGGCCGTGGCCGAACTCGCCGCGGAGTGACGCCCGGAATTCGTCGAAGCCGGGCGTGAGGATGACCGAGCCGACACTGATCATTCGCGTGACGGGCAACATGTCGTGGATGATCGCGCCGGGGGCGCAGGCCTTGACGCAGAGGCCACACTCGCTGCACAGGCCGCAGGCCAGGCAGCGCCCGGCCTCGGCCATGGCCTGTTCGCGAGTGTAGCCAAGGCTGATCTCGCGGAAATCGCGGAGGCGATCGGTGGCGACGGCTTCGGGCATGGGCTGGCGGGGCTTGGAACTGGCTGAGGGATCGGGGTTTGGCGCACAAGAGTGCTGAGTTCTGAGTGCTGAGTCCTGAGTTGCGGCGTCGCGTTGTTCGCCATTTGGCAACGAATGGTGGGCAGTGCCCACCCTACCCAGATATGTCTGGATCGCCTCGGCGGCTCTGTGGCCGTGGGCCATGGCTTCGACAAGGGAAGCCGGGCCGAGCACGACGTCGCCGCCGGCGAAGACGCCGGGAAGCACTGTCGCCAGGGATTTATCGGCGGCGATCTTTCCATCGGTCAGCGGCACGCCGGCGAGGTCGGCCTCCTGGCCGATGGCGAAGATGACGGTGTCGGCGGCAAGGGTGAAGTTCGAGCCCTCGACGGGAACGGGCCGCCGCCGGCCGCTGGCATCGGGCTCGCCAAGCGTCATGCGGAGGCACTCCAGCCCGCTGACGCTGCCGTCGGCCGACGCGATGACGCGGATCGGATTGGTCAGCAGTTCGAAGCGCACGCCCTCTTCCTCGGCCTGCTGGATCTCTTCGGGCAGGGCCGGCATTTCGGCGCGGCCGCGGCGGTAGACAATCGTAACCTCGGCCGCTCCGAGTCGCAACGCCGCCCGGGCCGCGTCCATGGCGACGTTGCCGCCGCCCATGACCACGGCCTTGCGGCCGACCGGCACGCTCTCGCCGAGGTTGGCCTTGCACAGGAAGTCCAGCCCGTAGACGACGCCTGTGGCGGAATCGCCCGGCAGCGACAGGGTCTTGCTCTTGTGCGCCCCGGTGGCGATGAAGGTCGCGGCAAAGCCCTGCTGGCGCAGGCCGTCGATGGTAATGTCGGCGCCGAGTTTGGTGTTCAGTCGCACTTCGATGCGCGGCGGGGTCTCTGGCGTAGGGTCCGCATTGCGGACCGGCGGGGTTTCGGTCCGCAGTGTGGACCCTACATTTTGCTTGCGGACCGGCGGAGTTCCGGTCCACAGTGCGGACCCTACATTTTGCTTGCCGACCGATGGGGTTTCGGTCCGCAGTGCGGACCCTACATTCGCGACCAGTTGTTCGATTTCGTAGTCAAGCACTTCGCGGGGCAGGCGGTAGGCGGGCACGCCCAGACGGAGCATTCCGCCCAGGAATGGCCTGGACTCGAAAATGGTCACTTCGTAGCCCCTCGTGGATAGGTCGTGGGCCGCGGTCAACCCGGCCGGGCCGCCGCCAATGATCGCGACCTTCTCCTTGCGCGGCGCCGCGGCCGGGACCGGCTCGGCGGGAAAGCTGTCGCGATTGGCATGTACATAATCGGCGGCGAAGCGCTTGAGGTCGCGCACGGCCACCGGTTCGTCACCCAGGTCGATGCGATTGCAGTGATCCTGGCAGGGATGATGGCAGATACGTCCGCAAACGGCCGGCAGTGGGCAGCGTTTGCGGACCAGATCGTAGGCTTCCTTGATCTTGCCTGCCGCGATCAGGGCGACATAGCCCTGGGCGTTCACGCCGGCCGGGCAGGCGCTGCGGCACGGGGCGGGCGCGGCGGCCTTGGAGATGCCGTAGAGATTGGGAATGGCCTGCGGATAGGGCCGGAAGATGGCTTTGCGCGTGCCCAGACGCCGGTCGAACTCATTGGGCAGGCTCACGGGACATGCCTCGACGCAATCGCCGCAGGCGTTGCACTTGTCCTCATCGACGTAGCGCGGGCGGCGGCGGACCTCGACCAGGAATTGGCCGGCCTCGCCGCTGATGCTCTGCACGTCGGCCAGGGTGATGATTTCGATGTTGCGGTTGCGGGCGCATTCCACCAGCTTGGGCGAGAGGATGCACATCGAGCAGTCGCCGGTGGGGAAGGTCTTGTCCAACTGGGCCATCTTCCCGCCGATGACCGGCGAGGAGTCCACGAGGTAGACCTTGAAGCCCGACTCGGCCAGATCGAGCGAGGCCTGGATGCCGGTGATGCCGCCGCCGACGACCATGACGGCGCCGACGGTTCCGTCGCCGCTGCCGATCAGGGTAATCGCAGATGCGGACGCAGTGCCGCCAGCGCGCGCACTGGCGGTGATTGACGCGGTATGCGTGCGACCGGATTCCGCCGGTGAGGACACCGGCGGCACTACATGCGATTGCCCGCCGGCGCCGATCTTCTTGACGTTTTCGTTCTCAGCGATCATACGACACCTTTACTCGCCAGCAGTTCGCGCGGGTCAACGACCAGGCGTCCCATGCCCAGTTCCTCGTACGAGCAGCCCAGCGCCAGGCCCAGCAACTGCGTGATGTAGAGCACGGGCAGGCCATAGCGCTCGCTGTACTTGTCTTCGATGTCCTTCTGTCGCAGGTCGAGGTTGAGCTGGCACAGCGGGCAGGCCGTTACCACGCAATCGGCGCCGGCGGCGCTGGCCATCGAAAGGATCTCGCGGCCCAGTTCATGAACGATGCTCGGCTTGGTGATCGAGCAACTCGCCCCGCAGCATTCGGTCTTGTGCGGCCAGTCCAGCGCCTCGGCGCCGACGGCCCGGACCAGTTGGTCCATCATGGTAGGATTTTCCACGTCGTCGAAGGCGACCTCGGGCGGGCGCGAGAGGAGACAACCGTAGTAGCAGACCACCTTCAGGCCCCGCAGGCTGTGCCGGACTTTGGCCGCGATGGCCTTGGTGCCGATATCGCGGGCCAGGATCTCCAGCAGGTGCAGCACCGGCACGCGGCCGTCGTAATCGGCGCCGATCGCTTCGGCCACCTTACCGCGGACGGAGGAATCGGCGGCGATGTTCAGGTTGGCGAGTTTCAGTCGGCTGAAACAGGCGGCGCAGGCAACGGCGACCTTCGGCGAGCCGTTGGCCGACGGCATCTTCGACGCCGCCAGGAGGCTTTGTGCGGGCAGCGCCGCCGCCAGCAGCGGATCGGTGGCGTGCCCGGCCGATCCGCCGCAGCAGATCCAGTCGGGGATTTCCGGCAGCGCGATTCCCAGCACTCGGGCGACCGCCAGCGTCGAAAGCTGGTAGTCACGCGCCGTGCCTTCCATCGAGCAGCCGGGATAAAAGGCGTAGCTGTTCACTTCTTGCCTCCCGCTTGGGCGATTCGCTGGAACATGGCCTCCCGCTCGCGACGGCCGGGGACCGACTTGGGCAACAGAGACAGCTTGCCCTTGCGCAGCATCATGGGCAGCTTGCCGACATCCTCGAAGAACCGCCGGGTCCGCAGTTTGAAGGCCGCCATCAGGCCGATTTCGTAGAGTCGCCCGCGCCGTCGCACGCCGCTGAGGAAGGCATCGTTGAACGTCGCGACGGCCGCGTTGCCGGCCTTGCCCTCGGCACGACTGATGCGGCGCAGCCCGTCGTTCATCGCGGCGATGTTGACTTTCTGCGGGCAACGTGTGATGCAGGTCTGGCACGACATGCACTCCCAGATCATCCGGCTGGCCAGCACTTCGGCGCGCTGGCCGAACTGAACCATGCGGACCAGTTCGTGCGGCTTGAGGTCGGCGCGGGCCGCGACCGGGCAGCCATCGCTGCATTTGCGGCATTGGAGACACGCCATCACGTTTGCCGCAGACAGACCGGAAGCCAGATCGTCCGCCAGATCGGGTTTTACCGGCGTGGGTGCGATCATTTCTTCTTCTCCGTGGCGGCGGCCAAGACCTGGAGCTTGGCCGCGCTGACTTTGCGATAGACCTCGGCGGGGTCGCGCACCTGGCCGTCGACCGTCAGGAGCGTCTCGACCCGAATACCGAACAGTCGCTCGTTCTCTTCGAGATACTGGCGAATCAGCCGCCAATCCTTGTCGCCCAGCGGCGAGAACACGCCGCCGTTGAGTTGTTCCTTGACCACCTTGTGATGCGGGTCGCGGATATAGATCGCGCCGCCGCTGGCCAGCGAGAACAGGTTGCTGCCGGGGTAGGGCGACGGCTGCTCGATCATGTTGCCATGCTCGTCGAAGGCGATGCCATTGAGGATCACGAACCCGCCGCCGTTGATGGGATCGCCGGCCATGAACGACTCGGCCAGGAAGTCGAGGCAGGTGCCGTTGATGACGACGCGCGGCTTGCCGACGGCGTTGATGAGCGGCCGGCCCGCGGCGTTGCCCATGACGAACACGTCGCCGCCCTTGGCACCGTACATGAACGTCTGGCCGACGTCACCGTAAATGACCAGCTTGCCCAGCTTCAATATCTGGGCGACCTGATCCTGGGCGTTGTCATGGACGTGGATCTCCATGCCGTCGATGCCGCTGGCGAGGTAATCGCCGCTGGAGCCATAGACGTCGATGCGGACGCCGGCGGTGCTCGCACCGAGGCTGGCGCCGGTGAAACGCTGGCCGCGCAGACGGTAGACGACGAACTTCCGCCAGCCTTTGCGATAGGCGTCGCGAAGCAGAAGGGCGTCGCAGTTGTCGCCTTCGGGCGGGAACTTCTCGGCGTCGATGACCAGCAGTTCCTCGCCATTTCCCGGAGCGGCGAGCCGATCGCGCGTCTTCCAGTCGATGCGGCGGAAGTAGCGCGTCGCCGGTTCGCCAAAGAGCGGGGCGGTGTCGAACAGTCTTTCGAGCGAGTCGTCGAGCACGCGCAGCACACTGCTGCGCCGCTTGTCGCCCGTGTCAAACCTGCGGTCGTGGACCATCGTCAGCGCTTCGATCGCGGTGGCCCGGGCCTTGGCGCTGTCGGCTTTGGCAAGCACGGCATCGCAGAACCGCTTCAAGCCGCCGGCCGACCACTTGGGCAGCCCCAGCACATGGTTGTACAGTTGCTGGACGCTGCCATCGTGGAGCCAGTTCCCGATCGCATCGGGGGCCACTGCGGCGGCATCGGGCACGGCCTTGGCATCGGCCATGTCGCAGCGTACGCCGCCGGCATCAACCTCCACCGCGCGGCCGAACTTATCGGTGCAGGCGAAGGTCTTCCGCCCGGCGGCATCCTCGCCGATGGTGAAGATGAACGCGCCGCCGTCGGTGTGGCTGCCGCCGCGGGCGTTCCAGTAGCGGTCGGCCACGGGGCAGAAGCGGGGATCCTCTTTCGCCAGGCTCCGCAGTGTCGCGTCGATGGCCTGCTTCTCCGAGCAGATCAGCCCGATCTGCACGTCACCGCTGCCGGCCACGGCGAACACCTGCGGCCGGAGCATCGCGGTGTCGGTGATACCCAACAACTGGAACTGCTTCCGATCCGGGTGGCTGCGGGCGATGATGAAGAACCAGGGGCCATCGGGCGAGGCGTGAATGTGGGCCGCCTGAATCTGGCGGTATATCTCGCGCTTCTCGGCCGGCAACCGGTCAAAGTCGAGCTCGGTCGTGGGCGCCAGCGCCTCGATGATGTACTCCATCGGATATTTGTAGACGCGGTCCCACAGGTCAAAAAGCTGCACCGAAACTTCAGTGTCAGTCAAGAATTGCTGGCGGATGTTGCGCTGCTTGAGGTATTCGCAGACCGAGTGGTAATTGGCGAAGTCGCCGTTGTGGACGAGTGCTTCGTTGAGCCCGATAAACGGATGAGCGCCGCCCGGATGCCAGACGCGGCCCTTGGTCGGATAACGCTGGTGGGCGATCCAGACGTGGGCCTTCGTATCCTGCAGGTTGTAATACTGCACGTTCTGCTCGGCAAAACCGACCATTTTGAAGATGGTCAGATCGCGGCCGTGGCAGAGCACAAAGGCGAGTTTCTCTCCCAGCGAGGCATAGAAGGTGTCGTTCAGGCGGTAGGAGTTGCGCCAGATGAACTCATCCTCCAGTTCGCGAGGCGACATCGCTTCGAGCCCCGTGGCCTTGGCGAACGTCCGCAGCACCTCCGGTTTCACGCGCACGAAATATCGCTGCACATCCGGCGGACGCACGTCCAGCCCTGGAAGGTCGCGGTAATCGTCGATGTGCGACACGCGCGTCGACAACGCCACGTCAAAGTGAGGCAGGATGAACTGCCGTTCCACCTCGGCATGAACGGAACTGTCCAGAAGGGCGATCTGGATGAGGTAGTGCGAATCGAGCACCTCGCGGGACACGCCCATCTCTTCCGGCACGAGGCCCACGGCCGCGATGCCCCCGCCCTTGCCGTTGCCGCGGTTCTGCATCTGGATCGACGGCTCGTAGATGAACCGGCCGCCGACGGGAACCGTGCAGGCGAAGCCGGTGACCCCGCAGCCGCCCTCCTCGGCCGACTTGCCCCTCTCGACGGGATCCGGCCCATAAACCTGCGAGCGGCTCGCCAGAAGATGTTCAGCGTAATGACTCATAGCGTCTTTCGGCTAGTGCTGAGTCCTAAGTGCTGAGTGCTGAGTAGGGGTTACTCGGCAACTCAGCACTCAGGACTTAGCACTCAGGACTCAGCATTTAGCACTGTCCTTGTAATAGAGAACATCCGTCCGTCCGCGCAACTCGCGGGTGGAGCGGATGCCCAGCTTCGACAGCACGTCCACGATCTGCTCGCGCCAGGCGTTCAGCAGGTTGATCAGCCGCTGCGTGGCCCAGTCCAGGCTCATCTGCTGCATCAGTTCGGGGTCGGTGCTGGCGATGCCGCGCGGGCAGCCCCGGCCGCTTTCGCAGCAGGCGCAGCGCACGCAACCCAGGGCCACCATCTCCGCCGTGCCGATCACCACGCCGTCGGCGCCCAGGGCGATCGCCTTCAGCACATCGTGCGGCGTGCGGATGCCGCCGCTGGCAATGAGCGTCACCTTGTCGCGAATCCCCTCGGCCGTCAGGAACTTATGCACCTTGGGAATGCCGAACTCGATCGGCATGGCGATGTTCTTCTTGGCGATGTCCGGCGCAGCGCCGGTCCCACCGTAGCTTCCGTCGAGGTGGATGATGTGGGCGCCCGCGTAGTAGCTGCCCACGGCCACCATGTCCACGTCGCCGGGCGTCGAAACCTTCACGCTCACCAGCGCCTTGGTGTTGACTTCCTTGATCCAGTCCAGGTGCTTCTTGTGGTCCTCGACGCTGTAGACGCTGTGGAACGGGAACGGCGAGAACAGCGCGTTGCCCGCCACCGCCTCGCGCATCCGCGCCACCGGCGGCGTGTTCTTGTCGCCCAGCAAATGCCCGCCCAGGCCCGGCTTGGCGCCCTGGGCGTACTTGAACTCGATGATGCGCACACGCTGCATCGTCTCTTCGCGCACGCCGAACAGCCCAGTGGCTATCTGCGTGATCACATGTTCGTCGTACGGCATCAGCCGATCCGGATAGCCGCCCTCGCCGGTGCAGGTGAAGGTATTCCAGGCGACGGCGGCGCGGGCCTTGCCCAGCATCGTGTGAATGCTCACCGAACCAAAGGACATGCCGCCGCCGTAGATCGGAATGTCGATGTGTACCTGCGGCCGGCCGTCGCCGCTGTGGTTCAGATCCAGGCCGGTGTCGATGTCGGCGGGGTCGATCTTCGGCTTGGCGTCCTCCGGCAGGTCAATGTGCAGGCGATCGAAACCTCCGCCGCTGTTGCCGCGCCGGCACTCCAGCCCCGGCGGCGGAGCGTGGCCGGTGGCGGCCATGTGCCACGTCGAAAGGATCAGGTCGCTGCTCCAGCGCGCATCGCTCAAGACGTCCACGCTGGGGTTGCGCATCAGTTGCAGAGCCTGCTTGGGACATTTGTCGATGCAGTAGTGGTCGGTGCTCGCACAAGTCGGGCCGACGCACAGGTGATCCTGTGGCCGTAGCGTAAAGGCATAGCCTTCAGGCTTGCAGTGAACGCCGTGCGGGCACAACTCGGCGCACAGGCCGCAGGCGGCACAATCGGCCGAGCGCGATATCTTGTACTTCCCCAGGGCATTGCGATAGCGGTCGGGCGTGAAACGGACCTCGCGCGAGATCGTCACCGGCTCAGTGCCGCCGGTGTGCTCACCGGCGGTCTTCGGCGACGATGCCACACCCCCGATTCCGCCGGTGAGGACACCGGCGGCACTCGTCTCGGAGTCCTTCGCGACCGACCCGGCGTACACTGCGATGTTATTTCCGGACAAGGTCACCGAACGCCTCCTTCTCGATATCCTCCAGGAACATGGCCCGCCCGACTTCGCCGCGCAGACGCCGCACTTCCCGAATGCCCATGGCCCCCAGCACCTCGATCAATTGCGAATGCCATGCGCCCATCAGGTTGGTCATGCGCTGCGTGGCGTAGGGCAGTTCCGCGTTCCCCAGGTCCGCCAGACAACGTGATGTGCCACACACGCCCTCGGGCGTGTCGCGGCACATCCGGCACCCCAGCGACACCAGCAGTGGCGGACCCACCGCCACCAGATCCGCCCCGCAGATGATCGCCTTGGCCATGTGTTCCGCCAGCGCGATGCCTCCGCCAACGATCAACGTGATCTCGTCGCGCCGGCCGTCCTTCACCAGTCGCCCGTGGATTTCCCGCAGCACGTCCTTGATATGCCGGCCGCGCGAACCATCGGCCAGCCTCTCGCAGCCGTGCAAATCCGCGTTCAGATGGAACACCTTGAATATCCCCTGCGCCAGGCTCGACACCCGGTCGGCCGCGCCCGCCAGCAGATCCATCCGCAGCACCAGAATGGCGCGCGGGTTGATCTGGGCCACCTTCGTCGCCAGCGCCTCCATGTCGCCCGGCCCTCCCAATTCCACCATTTGCACACACGGAATGGCTTGGCGGCAGAGTTCCAATGTCTTCTCGTCCGTGATTAGCGGCACGATGCTCGATAGCTGCGCGGCGGGAATGTCGGCGACGTGCTCGGCGGGAATGACCGCTAATGTACACAGCTTGTGGGCAGCCGCGGCCCGTGCCAGCGACAGCATCTTGCCCGGCATCGACCGCGGCGGCACATCCAGGATAGCCGGCAGTTGGATTTCGATGAGTGAAGCACTCGCGCAGGTCATCCGGCCATCGGCACTGAAACTCAGCCGCATCGGCTTGGTCCCGATATCCACCATCGTGCTGATGTATTCGCGCCCGTGAATGCCGTCGCGCGTGGGGCGGACGATCTCGGACATGTCCGTCCAGATCGAGTCGAAGCCCGGCCCGGAGAACCGCCCGCGGTATCCGGCTCCGGAAACGGGAATGCGCCCCGTGTCGGCCTGGTTCCAGGTCGTGGCAATGAGATCAGGCTTCCAGTAATCATCGCCCATGTCCAGGTATTCCGGGTTCACACCGATGGCGAGCAGCCCCTTGGTGCACCCTTGCACGCAGGACAGGCAGGCCTTGCAGGCGTAGTGCGTTTGCACGGCCGCCGCCGGGTCGCGGTTGTGCGCCGACTCGTGCTTGTACACGTCGTAGACGCAGCGGTGCTTGACACAGTTGGTGCAGCGGGAGCAGTCCTCGCGCCAGTCAATGCTGCCGTACTTGCCCACGCGGCGGAAGTGCCCCGGCGTCGCGACGGTGTGGATGTGATACTTATCAGGCATGACTTTGTCCTGACTCTCAATTCTGGGTGAGGCCGGCCTCTTGTATCACCGCGGCCGCCGAGTGCTCGCAGCCGCCGCACAGGACATGGATTCCGCGCACGCCCGCAATCGCCCTGGCCTTGCGGGCCATCTCGGCCGCGATCGCGATGCCTTCCTTCGCCGCGTCCGTCGCCTTCGCCAGTCGGTCGATCACATCCTGGCCCACCGGGCCATACGTCTTCTTCGCGGCCAATCGCCTGGCGTGATCGACGCTTGTCAGCGGCAGCACGCTCGCAATAATCGCCGCCTGCTTGTCAATGCCGGCGGCGCGGATGGCGTCCATCCATTCGCTGAAGCCGGCCACATCAAAAATCGCCTGCGTCATGAAGAAGGCCGCCCCGGCGCGAACCTTCTTGCGAAGCCGCAACAGGTTGAGTTCCATCGGGCGTAAGTACGGGTGGGCGGCGGCCCCCACGAACAGTTCCAGCGCGCAGGCCAGCTTGCCCCCGGCAAATCCCGCACCCGTCTCGCACATCGACTTGATGCCCGCCATGAGCTGCACCGAGTCGACGTCATAGGCACCGGCCGCCTGCGGGCCCGCGCCCAGCGACTGGTGTTCGCCGCTGAGGCAGAGCACGCTGCCGATGCCCAGTGCCGCCGCCCCGAGCACGTCGGATTCCAGCGCAATGCGGTTGCGGTCGCGCGTGATCATCGACAGCACCGGCTGAATCTTCTCACCGGCGAAGATGGCAGCACAGGCCAGTGCCGAGCCGCGCACCTCGTCCGGGTTGTCCGCCACCACCACCGCGTCCAGCCGCGGCGGGAAGCATGCGGCCAGTTTGCGGATCGCGGCCGCATCCGACCCGCGCGTGGGCAGGCATTCAGCGGTGACGGCCAGCCGGCCGCCGTTTAACGTCTGGGCCAGGTTAGTCTTCATTTTCCTCGTCCTGTTCCACTTCCGAGATCTCGTGCTCGGGTTCCTTGGGTTTGTGCATGGGGTCCGGCGGAAGCGACCGGAGGCGATCAGCAACCTGCAAGGCGATGTCAGATGGAGTCAGGGTTCGGTATTCAGGGTTCGGCTCTTTGTCTGAACCCTGAACCCCGAACCCTGAACCCATCGCCATGTCTTCCCTTGCCGAACCAGGCAGATGCAACAGCATCAGCCGTTCCGCGCCGAGCCCGATCTCCTTCAACAGGCCTTGAACATATTGAACGCGGCGGGCAGCGCGGCAGGAACCTTCCAGGTTGTGGCAGTTGTCCTCCTCGCAGGCGATGACGCACAGCAGGTCCGTCCCGGCCTCAAACGCCCTGAGCAGATGCTCCGGCTGCAGCCGGCCCGCACAGGGAACGATCACCTCTTCGACGGGTGTTGAGCAGGGGAAATCCGGCGTGGCCGGCGGACGAAACCGAGCGGTCGGCTCCACGCCTCCGCGGGCGCAGTTGCTACAAACGAACACGGTGACTCTTCTGTCCGTGCCGGCTTGGCCGGAGATTCTCGGTGTACCAAGTTGTTGGACAACCACACTGCCCGTCCTCTCCGCCGCCGTTTCCCAGATAGGCTCCGTCCCAACGGCTATTTGGGACGGTTCAATCTCATTGTCTCTCTTTCGCCTCATCTTTCAAGTCGCGACGATAGTTCCAGTTAAGATTAATAGTGGATTACGCGGGAGCACGGCGGCGGAACTTTGAACTTTGGCACAAGATGCGTTACTTGATATTGGGCCGTGGGGGGGGTATTTGTTTCATCTTTCATCACGGAACGGGACGAGCCGGGCAAGTGTTGTAAAGAAATAGAAATGTCACCCTGTTAACGCAAGTAGAAGTGTCACCCTGCCTTCTTCTTTCCCGCGTGTAAGTCTCGCGTAGGCGCAGCCGGAGCGAGACTTACACGCGGCTCGGCCCGCCGGGCCGCCGCCTTGTTCCACGGATGCTCCGCCGCCGGTTTGTAGTGCCGATTGTTCACAACCGGCTTCTTCTCTTTCGGCGGCTCCGGCCTGGCCGCCAGTTCCTTCACCGACAGCCGCCGACCCTGGTGTTCCACGACCAACGCCCCGCCGGCCAGCTCCTTGACTACCACCCGCCGTCCGGCCAAACACAGTGATGCGTGTTCGGAAGTAATTTGTAGCCAGCGGTTCTGCCAGCGCACGCACCAGTCCTGGCCCACCACACGCTCCTCCTGCACGCACAACACCTCCTCCAGCCTCACCCCCGCCTCCAACGCCCGGTGCAGGTCCGTGTCCCGATGTGGTGATACCGCGTACCGCCGATTCAGGTCATCCAGGAACAAGCCCTCCAGCAGGGCGTTGCCCTGGGCCATGTCGCAGATCTTCCGCAGACGCATCTCCTTCACCAGCCGGTCCTGGAACACCGCGTTGCGCCGCTCCACCCGCCCCTTGGCCTGCGGGCCGTGGGCCCGGATCAGTTCCACGCCCTGTTCCTTCAGCGCACGCCCGAACTGCGTGGGCTTCTCCGGATGGTCCTCATCCCGGTAAATGCCGTGCCGATCCACGTACACGCTCCGCGGCCACCCGTGCTTACGCACCCAGCGACCCAGGACATCAAACGCCGCCTCCGTCGTCTCCGCCGCGTAGAACCGGGCATAGGTCCGGCTGGTGGCGTCGTCGATCACCACCATCAGCACGCACTTGGCGGCCCGTCCCTCGAACCAGTCGTGATGGCTCCCGTCCATCTGCACCATCGACCCGAAACTCGCACGCCGCTCCCGGCGGCTCCGGTGACGGCCCCGACGCCGTCGCCGCTGCCACAACCCGCGCTCCTTCAAGAACGCCGTCAGGGTGTTGGGGCTCAGTTCCAGGTTCTCCTCCGCCAGCTTCTCGCAGGCCAGCGTCGGACCAAAGTCCGCGTATCGCTCCTGGTGCCGTTTGACCACCCGAGCCCGAAACTCCTCGCCAAACCGCCGGTTGCTCGCCCGGCCGCGCAGCCGATGCACCAGGCCGGCATCGCCCGATTCCTTGAACCGCTTCCACACCCGACGGGCCTGACGCAGTGACAGATCCATCAGCTCCGACGCTGCCACCACCGTCACCTCGCCTCGTTTCACTCGACTCAACGCTTCCATCCGAATCCGTTCTGTTTTCGACATTCGAAGTTCATCCATCCGGCTGGTATACCCCAGCCACGGGAGTGACACTTCTATTTGAGCTATGGGGTGACAATTCTACTCGCGCACAACAGGCGAGCGGGCGAGCGGCTATCAACAGCCACTCCCGGATGGTATCATCATCTCTCTCTGGCGGTGCGATTTCTCGGTCTGCAAACAAGGGATGCCCGGCACCTGTGGCAGGGGAGTTGTCGACACGCCTGCATGGCCGTTGTCGCTTGTGGTTTGCGCGGTGAAGTCGCAGGAGTCCGAGTAGATCATGCGTATCGTTCATGTCACCGGTACTCTCGACCCTTCGGCAGGCGGCCCGCCCGCGGTGGTCGTTCGCCTGGCGGCCGCCCAGTCGGCGGCGGGACATCGGGTGGAGATCGCCGCGCATGGCGATGCTTCCAGCGAAGAAGATGTTTGCCGCTCCATCTCGCGCGTTCCGGGCGGCGGGAATGTCGTTCGCCACTCCATACCGGTTCGCAACTCATTGGGCTGGGCTCTGGGACTCGACAGCCGCCGGGTGATGCCGGGCATCATCGATGGGGCCGACATCGTCCACGTCCACGGGATCTGGGATCCGATCGTGCGCTGGGCGGGAGTCGTCGCGCATCGTACGGGTGTGCCGTATGTGATCGCGCCGCACGGCATGCTCGATCCCTGGAGCCTGCAGCAGAAGAAATGGAAGAAGCGGATCGTCCTTTTTCTTGCCTACCAGCGGTTCATCGAGCGGTCGGCGGTGCTCCACTGTCTCAACGAGACCGAGAAACAACTCATCATCGCGGGCGGGTTCCGCTGCCGGTACGCCGTCATTCCGAACGGCATCTTCCTCGACGAAATCGACCCCCTGCCCGAGCCCGGAGCGTTTGCCAGGCGCGTTCCGGCTTTGCAGGGCAGGCGCTTCATCCTCTTTCTTTCCCGCCTTCACTACAAGAAGGGACTCGACTATCTGGCAGACGCCTTTGCTCTCCTAGCCGGACGTTTCACCGACGTGGACCTGGTGGTGGCCGGCCCGGACGGCGGGGCGGAGGCGGACTTCCGAAAACAGGTCGAACAGCATCAGTTGGCTAAACGTGTCCATCTTGTGGGTCCACTCTATGGCCCGGAGAAGTTCGAGGCGATTGTCGATGCATCCTGCTTCTGTCTCCCGAGCCGCCAGGAGGGCTTCTCCATTGCGATCACCGAATCGCTGGCCTGCGGAACGCCGGTGGTCATATCCAGACAGTGCAACTACTCCGAGGTCTCCGAGGCCGGCGCCGGCATCGAGACCGAATTGGAGGCGGGCGCCATCGCCAGTGCCCTCTCTTCCCTGTTGCAGGATCCCCAACTCGCGCGGCGTATGGGCCAGGCCGGGCGCGCGCTTGTTGAAAGTCGCTTCACCTGGCCCAAGGTGGCCGGCCTCGCGCTGGACGTCTACTCGCGCATCATCCGCAAAGCCTGAGTGCCCGGGAGTGTGGTTCAAACCGGAGTAATTCCTTCACGCCATTATCTCGCTGTCACCGCGTGTTGCTCCCCATCGGCGTGGTCACATTGCTCGACCCGCGGCGGATCGACAGGCTCACCGGCCGCTCCTCGGGGCACGCGGCCGCGAACTCATCCCAGTATTTGTTGATGAACGTCCGCGTCGCCCAGGCGGTGCCGTCGGCCAGGCCGCATATGGTCGTGCCGGGCATGATGCCCATCGTCTTCTCCAGTTCCAGCAGCATGTCGAGATCCTTGCGCCTCCCTTGGCCCGCGAGGATGCGGTCGAGAATCTTCGCCATCCAGCCCGAGCCCTCGCGGCAGGGCGTACACTGGCCGCAGGATTCGTTGGCGTAAAAGCGCACGCAGTTGCGCAACGCCTCGATCATGTTGGTGTGCTCGTTCATGACGATCATCCCGGCCGTGCCCAGACCCAGGCATCCGCCGCGGAACCGGACATCGTCGAAGTCGAGACGGATGTCGAGCTGGTCCGGCCCGAGCACGCCCATGGAAATGCCCCCGCAGATCGCCCCCTTGTACCGGCCACCCTTCATCCCACCCGACAGCTTGTTGATGGCGTAGTCAAGTGTGATCCCGAGTTCATCCTCGTAGACACCCGGTTTGTTTACATGCCCGCTCATGCCGTAAAGCTTGGGTCCGGGCGAACTGGGCGTGCCCATGGATTTGAACCAGAGCGGCCCGCGCTCGATGATGTGCGGCACACAACAGAGCGTCTCGACGTTGTTGATGACGGTGGGTTTTCCAAACGCGCCTGCAATGGCCGGGAAAGGCGGCTTGTTTCGCGGCCAACCGCGCTTGCCTTCCAGCGCCTCCAGCAATCCCGTTTCCTCTCCACAAATGTAGGCACCGGCCCCGCGATGCACATAGCACTCCAGCTTCGCGTTGCCGCCGAGCATCCCCTGCTGGCCGAAGATGCCGTGCTGATACGCCTCCGCGATCGCCCGCTCCAGCACCTTGGCCTGGCGATGGTATTCGCCGCGGATGAAGATGTAGGCCACATCGCACTGCGTGGCCAGCGAGGCGATAGCGATGCCTTCGAGAAGCTGGTGCGGATCGTAGTCGGCCAGATAGCGGTCTTTGAACGTCCCCGGTTCGGATTCATCGAAATTGA
>JBIOJL010000070.1:0-17880 GCA_044450885.1 Tepidisphaerales bacterium | reverse complement strand
GCTACAGATGCGGGGCAATTGCATGTGGTGGGGCCGACGCCCTGTCGGCCGCTTGCGAGGAACCGGGGACGGCCGGAAGGCCGACGAGGCGTCGGCCCCACTACAGACGGAACTCTCGCTGCCGGTGGTTTCCATGCGGCGGTTCGGCTGTATACTACGGGTGATTCGTGGGTTGCGTGGAGAACAGAGCATGGGAAAAGCATCAGTCGATCCGATCGAACTGCGCCGGTTTGCGCAGGACCTGAACCGATTCAACAACGATCTCCAGACGATCGTGGCCGGGCTGCACGGCAAGCTGCGTGCGCTGGAAGCCACCTGGCGCGACCAGGAGCAGCGGAAGTTCACGGAGGCGTTCGAGGGCACGGTGAAGGTGCTGGCGACGTTCATGGAGGACTCGCACACGCACGTGCAGGTGCTGAACAAGAAGGCGGCGCTGATCGAGGAGTATCTCAAGTCGAGGTAGGCCATGGCCACTGGCGCCCGCGTCGAAAGCATCGAGGCGTTGAAAAACTTCAAGATCTACCTGATCAAGTTCGGGGAGAAGATCTCGGCGGCGCTGGAGGATGCCGACTCGGAGCTGGGACACGTATTGAACTGGCTGGAGACCGAACAGCCCACCTACTGGGCGTCGCAGATTCGCAAGCGGCACGATGCCCTGGAGAAGGCGAAGGAAGCCCTGCGGATGAAGAAGCTGTTCAAGGACGCCACCGGACGGACGCCGTCGGCGGTGGATGAGGAGAAGGCCGTGTCCGTGGCCAAGCGCCGGATGGACGAGGCCGAGCAGAAGGCGATCGCGACCAAGAAATGGGCCGGGCGGATGCAGAAGGAAATCCTGCTGTACAAGGGGCAGGTGATGCGCCTGGTGACGGCGGCTTCCACCGACATACCCGCGGCCTGCTCCCAATTGAACAACTACGTGCTGACGCTCGACCAGTACATGGCGGTGCCGATCGAGGCCGGCTCGACGGCGGGCGCTGTGCCGGGCGAGGGCCAGATGACGCGGGCGGCCGAACCCGGGCGCGAGGAAGCCAAGAGCGCATGGGCCGGTCTGCGGCGGCTGACGCCGGCGGCGATGCTCCGCGATGCGGCCGCGCTGGTCGCGCTGGGCGATGTGCAGTGGCCGTCCGGGGCGATCATGGCTGCAGACCGGGAGGCGCTGGTCGGGCTGGGCGTGCCGGAAGAGCCGGTGAGCCCCGGCGAGCGGATCATCTGCGCGGCGGATGCGTGGAAGGCGAACGCGGTCTATTTCGAGAGGCTCGGGCGGCTGCCGGATGGGGCAAGCTGGTACGTCGGGCCGGCGGACATGGCCGCGGGACCGGTGGGGACTTGTGTGGCGGTGAAAGCGGAAGAGTTGCTGCGCGGGCGGCCGGATTTGCGGGAAGTCCTGCAATTTCCCGAGGGCTTCCTCGTTGTGATATCGGCCGGGACCGGCCTGGGCGCGTTGGTCAACCCACAGGATCGCGACTTGTTGCAGAAATCGGAGGAGACGGCACCGAGCGCGTGACAACGTGTGAACTTTGTTGGAGACCGACTATGGGCGTTTATGAAGGCCGCGGACAGATCACGAAGTCCATGAAAGAACTCCTGCAGAAATGGGCCGAGACCAAGGGCTACTGGCAGGATGCGGTGGCCGCCCGCTTCGAGTCGGAGCGGTTGCAGCCGCTGGAATTCGACGTCAAGACGGCCATGGGCGCGATGGACCACATCGCGATTCTGCTGGGGCAGGCCAAGAGGGATGCGAGCGAGTAGTGGAGATTTGAGATTTTGGATTTGCGATTTGCGATTTGCGATTTGAGATTTCAAATTTGAGATTTGAGATTCTAACGATCAACTATCGACTATCAACTACCAAGATTCCGGCCTTGAGATTCGTGAATTAAGAGCAGTTGGCACACCATGACGCAATCCACCTCCGATACCGCCCCCTCGACCCAACCGGCCCTGGCGCCCGGCGTGACCCGCCGGGATTTGCAGCGAATGGCGTTGCGCGACCTCGTTTCCCTGGCGACGGAATGCGCCACCATGGAGACGCAGCTCGAACGGAAGCTGCAGATGGCGCTGGAGCAGGCCAAGAAGGAGTTCCAGACGCGCAACTGGGACATCGACGACCGGGTGAAGACGCTCAAGGAGAAGATTGAAGTCGAGTATCAGCAGAAGCTGACGCAGGTCGACGCCCAGCTTGAAGGGCACTTGCGGACCGTCAAGGCGGCCGACGAGAAGGCCCGGTACGGCGTGGAACTGGACCTCAAGAACACCCAGAAAGAGCTGCGCAAACACTACGATCAGGCCAACTGGCTGGCCGAGAGCGTGTTCGAGGCGACGACGATCCAGCTTGGCGAGGAGCTCAAGGCCGCGGGCGGCGCCGCGGTGGCACGAAACGACGAGATCAACGACCTCTCCGGGCAGGGGACGCGGCTGATGGTCTTGTACGGGCAGGTTCCGCCGCCCGAGGTTGAGCCGCCGCCCGAAACACCCGCGCCGCCGGAACCGCTGCCGGCGTACAACCAGAAGCGCGACGAGGCCAAGGCCGCGATCCAGTTTCTGGCGAAATTGAGCCTGCCGAGGATGTTCGTGGGCGCGCGGCCGATCTTCTATGTGATCCTGATCGTCGGCCTCGTGGGCGGCATCACGCATCTGCTGGCGGGGAATCCGTCGGAACTGCACATCAAACCGGTGACGATCGCCGCGGGCGTGGCAGCCATTCTGTGCGTGATCGTCGGAGTCACTCTCAAGTTCGTGGGCATCTCGCAACTCAAGAAAGCCTGGGTGCCCGTCTGCCAGTTGCTGGAGGAGGCCCGGCGCCTGTCGGCGGCCGAACTGGAACGGGCGAAGGACGAGAACCAGCGGAAACTCAACGAGGGCGAGGAGAAGCGCAAGGCCGAGGAAAAACTGGCCAATGAGCGCTATACCCCAATGGTGAACGCGGCCCGGCAGAAGCGGGACGAAATCATCGGGGCGATCGCGGCCGATTACAACCAGCGCGTCCCTCAGCTTCAGGCGGCGCACAAGCAGGCGCGGGCCGAGATCGACGAATGGCGCAAGGCCGCACATGTCGAGTTGAAGGACCGCTACCTCCGCGATCAGCAGTCGTTTCGCGAGCGCTCACAGAAGCAGCAGGATGATGCCAACAAGGCGTACTACGATTCCTGGTCGGCGCTGGAACGCCGGCTGTCCGAGGGCATCGTGAAGATACAGGCGCCCATCGAGGAAAAAAGCGACCAGGTCGAGCGCCTGTGGGATGACCCCCTGTGGGCGCACTGGATACCGCCCAAGACATTCGCTTCGACGCTGCGCCTGGGACATCTGACGGTTGACCTGCGGAAGATCGCCGATGCGGTGCCGCGAAAGGGCGAGTTGAAGCTCAAGCTGCCCGAGCCGTTCACCATGACGGCCTCGCTCGGCTTCCCGCGGCAGGCGTCGCTGCTCATCCAGACCGACCGCGACGGCCGCGAGGAGGGGCTGCGCATTTTGCAGATGGTCATGGCCCGATTGCTGACCACGCTGCCGGCCGGGCGCGTCCGCTTCACCATCATCGACCCGGTTGGCCTGGGCCAGAATTTCGCCGGGTTCATGCACCTTGCCGACCATGACGACGCCCTCATCGGCGGCCGCATCTGGACGGAAACGGAGCAGATCCAGCAGCGGCTGGCCGATCTGACCGAGCACATGGAGACGGTCATTCAGAAGTATCTCCGCAACGAATACGAAACCATCGACGAGTACAACGATCAGGCGGGCGAACTGGCCGAGCCGTACCGGTTCCTGGTGATCGCCGACTTTCCGACAAGTTGCGAAGTCGAGGCCTGCAAGCGTCTCTCCTCCATCGCCTCCAGCGGCGCCCGCTGCGGCGTCTACACGCTGGTGCTGCAGGACATCCGGCAGTCCTTGCCGTCGGAGATGCGACTGGAAGAACTGGAGTCGCACAGCGTCGTCCTGAAGTATCAGGATGGCAAGTACATCTGGAAAGATGAGACGTTCTCGCAGTTCCCGCTGGACATCGACCCGCCGCCGACAGAAGACTGGCTCACGCGGACCATGGACATCGTCGGCCGCTACGCCAAGGAGGCCAAGCGCGTCGAGGTGAGCTTCGACACCATAGCGCCGCACAAGGACGAGTTCTGGACGCGCAAGACCAACGAGGAAGTCGTCGTGCCGATCGGCCGCATGGGCGCCACCCGCCTGCAATACATGAAACTCGGCAAGGGCGTCGCCCAGCACATGATCATCGCCGGCAAGACCGGCTCCGGTAAGTCGACGCTGCTGCACGCGATCATCACCAATCTGGCCATGTGGTATCGCCCCGACGAAGTCGAGTTCTACCTCGTCGACTTCAAGAAGGGCGTCGAGTTCAAGACCTACGCCACCCACGCCCTGCCCCACGCCCGGGCCATCGCCGTCGAATCCGACCGTGAGTTCGGCCTGTCGGTGCTGCAACGTCTCGATGCCGAACTGACCAAGCGCGGCAACCTCTACCGCAAGATCGGCGTGCAGGACATCAACAGCTACCGCCAGGAAACCGGCGAGCGCATGCCCCGTATCCTGCTGATCATCGACGAGTACCAGGAGTTCTTCACCGAGGATGACAAGCTGGCCCAGGATGCCGCGCTGCTCCTGGACCGTCTGGTCCGCCAGGGCCGTGCCTTCGGCGTGCATGTGGTGCTGGGCTCGCAGACCATCGGCGGCTCTTCCGGCCTTTCCCGCGCCACGCTCGGACAGATGGCCGTCCGCGTCGCCCTGCAGACCAGCGAGGCCGACTCGCAACTCATTCTCGGCGACGGCAACTCCGCCGCCCGTCTGCTCTCGCGTCCCGGCGAGGCCATCTACAACGACGCCGGCGGCCTGGTCGAGAACAACTCGCCGTTCCAGGTCGCCTGGCTCGATGACGACCGCAAGGAGCACTACCTCGACGCCGTGCAGGATCTCACTATCCGCAACAAAATCGTCTTTGAAGAACCCATCGTTTTCGAAGGCAATGCCCCGGCCGATATCCGCAAGAACAAACCGTTGGCCGCGCTCATCCAGTCGCCCGCCTATCCCCCGGCCGGGACCGCGACCATGGCCTGGGCGGGCGATCCCGTCGCCATCAAGGATCCCACCGCCGTCATCATGCGCCGCCAGGCCGGCATCAACGTGCTGCTGATCGGCCAGCAGGATGAGGCCGCCACCGCGATCATGGTGAGCATGATCCTCTCGCTGGCCACCCAGCATGCGCCCGGCTCGGCCACCGTGCATATTCTCGACGGCAACCCCGCCGATTCGCCGCACTTCGGAGTTCTTCACAAGTACGCCGCGGAGTTGCCGCTCGACGCGAAGAACATCGACTACCGCGCCGTGGACGAGTGCATGGCCGGTCTGGCCGCGGAAATGGACCGCCGGCGGACGGACGATGCCGGCGCCGTGCATCAGGCCGCGGCGCAATACGTGTTCATCGCCGGCCTGCAGCGCTATCGGCTGCTGCGCAAAGGCGAGGACGATTTCTCGTTCAGCGCCTCCGACGAAGAGAAGAAGCCGCAGGCCAGCAAGCTGTTCGCCGACCTCCTGAAAGACGGCCCGGCCTTCGGCATCCACTTTGTCGTCTGGGTCGACACCCCGGCAAGCCTCGAGCGCACGCTCGAGCGCGGCTCGCTCCGCGAGTTCGACAACCGCATCCTCTTCCAGATGTCCGCCAACGACTCGTCGAACCTCATCGACTCCCCCGCCGCGAACAAGCTCGGCTTCAACCGCGCTCTGTCGTTCAGCGAGGAGCAAGGCGTCCTGGAGAAGTTCCGTCCCTATTCGCTGCCCGACCGGGAATGGTTCGCGCAGTTGGTGGCGGCATTGAACAAGAAATCCGGGAAATGAGGCCGCAAGGGCCGGACGGCCTGCACTCCCGGCAGCCGTGGCCGTAAGGCCGCGGCCGGTTGCGCCGCCCCTCCATTCGAGCCCCGATGGGCGATACTCCATCGGGCCCTCCCACGGTTGCCCTCGCATGCTGCAGCTCCCGCCCGGAGATCCGCGCAGCGCCCGGGCGTCGTGTTCCACGCCATCAATCGTGGCAACTGCCGCATGCCCGTATTCGAGAACGACAGCGACTATCTCGATCTTCCGAGCCATGAAGACGCGCGTGCTTCGATGATGCCGGCCACGTGGTCCGTCGCCGCCGTATCCTGGGCAGCGCTCCGCACGGGCGCGTCCCGCAGGCCCGTGAGGGTCCTATGAGCAAGGTCCGCGATGCGTTCACGCAGCATAGGCCAGCTCACGCGGGTTTCCTCGGCCATCTTCTGCCAGTGTGCGGGCGTGATGGTCTCCATGGATTCGCTCCTGCCGATCTTCATCGCGGGAACTTTCGACAACTCCGGCCACGCCAGCGTGCAGACCAGGTCATACAACGGGGCCAGCCGCCTCTGGCCTTCCCGATAGACGATGGAATAGTTCTTGCCGTGGGCGTCGGCATTCCCGATCAGCACATTGAAGATCAAACCATCGAGAAAATCGCGAATGTCCAATGCAGGGATGGTTGACCAGTCACGAAGCAGACTGATGCAGTCGCGGAGCAATGGGCCGCCCTCCTGCTGATACTTCTTTTCCGGAGGGAATCCCAACGCCTGGCAGAAGTCTTCCTGATGTATACGCACGACTGTGCCGTCCTGGGTGATGTTCCGGTCATACCGCCGGACCACAGTGCAGGGTTTGTTCCCGACCATTCGGCTGGCAACCGGAGGGACATTCAAGCCGAGCGACCTGGCCAGCGTCATACAGAAGGTTTCGTTGGCGACGAGTCCGGCAAATCGCTCCGGCTCCGGCTTGATAATGTGCGTACTGGGTGTGTTGCCCAGAGGCAATGCAATCATGGATTCGCGGATGATAACCGGCAACTTGGACTGCGCCCCGGCCAGCGAAAGCCGGATACCCTCCTTGCCGGCCAGCAAGGGGCGGCGCGGAAGCTCGGCGATGACATCCTGGAGTTCCTTCTCATTAAGTTCACGCATTCGCGTTTCGCCGGAACCAGGCAGCGGGACACCTTCCGGCAGCAGGCTGACCGCGCCAGCGCACTCGCCGCCGATACGTTCCAGTAGGGCGAAGTCATTGCGCTCGCTGACCCCGAGAATGGCCGCAATTTGCCCTCGCGGTCCCTCGTCAGGAAGGATGCCGGCGAAGAAGGGGCGAGCGAGCTTGCCCTTGAACGGTTTGCTCTGCAGTGGTAGCGACCGGGACAGCGGTATGGCATCAGGGCGGTTGAGCCACGCCGTGTCGTACTGGAACCAGAGCAGTCCGCTGTCGTCCTGACCGAGAATCCCGGTCGCACTGCTGTTCAGGTAAACAACCAGCCGCTTCATGGCCTGCCACCTCCGCTTGCCGCACGGCCGAGAGGTGCCGTCTCAATCACGAGCCCCAGCGATCGCAGCACATCCAGGATTTTGCCGATCTGACAAGTCGGCTTGCCCCTCTCCAGATCGACGATGAACCGCAAACCCGTACCGCAGGTCATCGCCAGTTCTCGCTGGGTGATCTTCAATTGCTTGCGGCGGGTGCGAATCGCCATTCCTAGCTGTTCCGTCGTTCTGATGTCCATAATTTACCGATCGGTAATAATAAGCCATAACTGTGCGAAGTCAACAACTTTTTTACCGATCGGGAACCAACGTGGCTATTCTGACATTCTGCCCTTGGATATTCCCGATCGGGGTATTTCGTGACGAATGCAACGGTGTCGGGGTCGAATGGCATTTCGCTGTTGTGTACAAGGGCCCGGGCGATCCGTGGCGGTGAGCCGGGGCGACGGGATTGCCATCCCGCCCTGCACATCTACGGTGTAGAGGGGCCGTGATCGGTGATCGCGGTTCCGCGTCAGGCAAGTGGGTCAAAGCCGGGTCAAAGCCTCTTTCTGTTCCCGCTGAATTCGACCACTATCACTGGACATCGCGCATGATTCAGTGAATGCATGCTCGGCGCGGCACAATCGCCTGCATCTTGTGGTCGCTGTTCGTGGGTTTGGCCCTGGCCCTGTCGGCCCCGCGGGCATCGCCCCTCAAACGCGGCTCGCCCAATACGTTCTGGTATCTCGCCTGTCGCATCAACCTCGGCGGCGTGCGGCCGGAACTGATGGGCGATTTCCACGGCCCGCGCGACGGCTGGCTGTACTACGAAATATCGCACATGCATGGCAGCGAACTGTATCGTTTGCCCTATGCCGAGGCTTCGCCATGTTTCGAGCGCGTGTTCCAGATGCTTCAGTCGAAGCGCGAGGATCTGCCTCAACGCGTGAAGGATGGCCTGGAGCATTGGCATGCCAACCCCGGCGCCGGAATGACGAAGTTGTTGGAGGACATCAAGAAGGCTCAACTCGACCGCTACGAGTGCGAGGATGCAAACATGTACGCCTTTGTGCTGCGCGAGCGGCAGGCGTTCGAGGAGCGGTTGCGACGGGCAAAGTGGTACTGGGCCTCGATCTTGTTCGAATGGTGTCTGTTGAGTGGCCTTGGCTTGCTGGTGATCTGGCCGATGATCCGTCCCATCCGGCCATGGCGGTTGGCTTTGCATCTTGGCCTGGCCCCGATTCTGTTCTTCCTGCCAGTCTATCTTGGATACGCGACGTTCACCTTCACCTCGGCCGGCCCCGGCGGCGGCATCGTCTATCCGTGGCTTGTGGCATTGGCTCCACGCCTGGACATGAACGATTGGGATCGAGCGATCATGGACCACATGCCGCAGGTGCTCGAGCCGCTGCCGCAGCCGATCGGCTCTCCAATGGCGCTCACCGGCATGGGTTTCCCTTCCCCGACGGGCGTATTGTGCATCGGGCTGGTTGTGGGGCTGGCGACCTTTGCGACACAACGATTCGCGGGCTGCAAACGCCGCAACTGTTAGCCCAGGCCGCCCCCCAGACCCCGAGATTATCAGATTTATCTCTTGACAAGATCGGCCAATTGTGTTAGGTATATCCGTCGTGTTCTTTGAAAACCAAATACCGCCGTCGGCACCCGGCCCCAAGCACGTCCCGCGTAGCCACCCTCGCTTGCCCCGCCTCTTGTCCCCGGAGCCGACGGGAACCGTTTGGGACGCCTTTGGGACGGGGTTTGGACGGGGTCTTCCCGCCCCCGAAATTCGCTAATTCATTGCAAGCAATAATCTTACGCTAATTCTGGTGGTTCCAACATTTCCTTTTCCGCTTCAACCCTTGAACTCTTGAACCTTTGAACTCAAGCCTATGCCTAAATTACCCATCCTCACACTCGCCATTCTCGCCACCGGCATCTCCGCTTCCGCTCTGACCGTACGCGTCGATCCCGGAAACGGGGCGCCGCGGCTCGTCGTCAATGGCCAGCCCGTCCGCTCGCGGATGTTCTGGGGCGCGCCGGGCTCCTCGCCCATTCCGATCTCGCCCCAGTGGAACCAATCCACCTTCGACTTCGTCGCCAGCGCTTCCGCCACCAACGGCACCATGCACTTCCGCTTCGGCCCAACGCCCGGCGAGGTCTATCTCGACGACATCCACGTCGTCGATCTCGATACCTCCAAGGACTTGATCCCGCTTTGTGACTTTGAAGCCGGCCAGGACAGCTTCAAGCGCGACTGGACCTTCTGGCCACCCGATGCCAAAAACACCGTCGGCACCGTTCGCGTTTCCCCCGGTGCCGGCCGGGCCAATTCGGCGGGGCTGCAGGTCACCCTCAAGGCTCCGCCCGATGGCCACTGGCCGGATTTCCACGTCTACCACCACGGCAATCTCAACGTCACGGCGGGCCATCGCTATCGCGTCACCTTTTACGCCCGGTCCGAGCCCGCCCGCCCGCTGACCGTCGCCTTCTATCGTCCCGGCCCGGAGTACCTGCACATTGGCGGCACCCAGAACGCCTTCGCCGCCCAGATCAAGCTGGCCGCCGGCGCCGGCGTCAATTTCGTCAGCTTCCCCGTTCAACTGCCCTGGCCCGAGCCCGGCAAGCCGGCCGACTGGGCCGCTTCCGATGCCCAGTGCGAAACCGTCCTCCGGGCCAATCCCAACGCGCTGCTGCTCCCGCGCATCGGCATTGGCGCACCCGCGTGGTGGCGCAAGGCCCATCCGGACGATCAGATGCAATGGGAGGATGGCCGGCGCGACGATGCCGTCGTCGCCTCGCCCCAGTACCGCCGCGACGCCGCCGAGCGACTGGCCGCCCTGGTCGCCCATCTCGAAGAGAAATTCGGCGACTATGTGGCCGGCTATCACCCCACCGGCCAGAACACCGGCGAGTGGTTTTATGTCGACACCTGGGGTCGCCTGCTCAACGGCTACGCCCCGGCCGATCTCGCCGCCTGGCGCCTGTGGCTCAAGTCCCGCTACGGCAACGACGCCGCCCTCCGCCTCGCTTGGAACGACACCGCGATCACCTGCGATTCCGCCGCGATTCCCACGGCCGCCGCCCGTCACGCCGCCCCGGCCGGCATCTTCCGCGACCCCGCCACCGAGCGCCCGCTCACCGACTGGGCGGAGTTCCAGCAGCAGGCCATGGCCGACTGCGTCTGCGACCTGGCCCGCGCCGTCCGCACCGCGTCCAAGGGCCAGAAACTCGTGGTCTTCTTCTACGGCTACGTCTTCGAGTTCGGCGCGATTCAGAACGGCCCATCCACCTCCGGCCACTACGCCCTGCGCCGCGCGCTCGACTGCCCCGACATCGACGTCCTCTGCTCGCCCATCTCCTACTTCGATCGCGGCCTCGGCCAGAGCGCCCCCTCCATGACCGCCGCCGAGAGCGTCGCCCTGGCCGGCAAGCTCTGGCTCAACGAGGACGACACCCACACCTACCTCGCCAGCGAACCCTTCCCCGGCTCCGACAAGCACGTCACCACGATCGAGGACAGCAACGCGCAACTCATCCGCAACATCGCCCAGGAGTCCATGCGCAACTTCGGCACCTGGTGGATGGACCTCGGTTCCTCCGGCTGGTTCAACGACCCCGCCATGTGGGAACAGATGAAGCGGCTACGCGCACTCGACGAACCGCTACTGCAACAGCCGACGCCATTCCGCCCCGAGATCGCCGCCGTCATCGACGAGCGCAGCATGCTGCAAGTGGCGGCCGGCGGCCAGGTAGTAACTGTCCCGGTTATCTACGAAGCCCGCCTGGCGCTCGGCCGCACGGGTGCTCCCTATGGCCAATACCTGCTCGACGACGTCCTCGCCGGCCGGGTCCATGCCAAGGTCTACGTGCTCCTCAACGCCTGGCGCCTTTCCCCGGCCGACCGCGAAAAGCTTCTGCTCGCCACCCGCGGCGCGACGCGTATCTGGTGCTACGCCCCCGGCTACTTCGACGACGATCGCACGTCGCTCCCCGCCATGCGGCAACTCACCGGTTTTGAACTCGCCGCCAGCAAATCCAAAGCCTGGGCAACCCCCTCGCCCGCCGGCCAGAAACTCGGCCTCCAGCGCCCATTCGGCGTGCAGAAATCTCTCCAGCCCCTGTTCGCCGCCGCCAATGTCACCGCCGACGAGACCCTCGCCACCTATCCCGACGGCACCGCCGCTATCGCCATGCGCCGTGTCGCCGACGGGACCTCCATCTTCGTCGGCGCCCCCGGCCTGACCTCCGAACTCCTCCGCCTCGCCGCCCGCGCCGCCGGCGCCCATCTCTTCACCCACGTCGACTGCAACGTCTACGCCACCGGCCGATTCCTCGCCGTCCACGCCTCCCAGGACGGCCCCCTCCAGATCGACCTCGCCCGCCCCGGCGAGATCATCGACCTGCTGACCGGCGCCAAACTCGGCTCCGGCCCAAAAATCACCCTCCCCCTCAAACGCGGCGAGACCCGAGTGCTGTCGGCACAGTAGTCCCTCCATACAACCACAACACCCAGCACTCAGGACTCAGCACTCAGAACCATTTGACCCCACCCCCCGTGCCGGATACATACAACGGCCGCCCACGAAAGGGATTGCCATGGGACTCGGACTGGCTTTTCGGCTCTTCTTCAGGGGTCTGGCCGCGGACGCCAAATTCGCGGACCAGGCCCGGCAACTTCTCGCCGGCGGACTGCCGGCGGCCCCGGCCGCCGCGCCCCCACCGGCAACGGCACCCGCGCCAGCACCGGCCAAATCCGGACGGTCCCAGGCCCTGGACCTGCTCGCCCTGCTGCAGCGCGAAGGACGCCTTGTGGACTTCCTCAAGGAGAACCTGGCGGCCTATTCCGATGCGCAGATTGGCTCGGCCGTCCGCGACGTGCATCGCGACTGCGCTGCGGCTTTGGAACGCGCCTTCGGCCTCGTCCCGGTGAGAAGTGAAGCCGAAGGCGCACCGGTGACCGTGCCCGCCGGTTTTGACGCATCCAGCGTGCGCCTGACCGGCAACGTGGCCGGGCAAGCCCCCTACCAGGGCACGCTCCGTCACGCCGGCTGGCAGGCGACGCGCTGCGACCTGCCCGCATACACCGGTTCCGACGCCGCGGCCAAGGTCATCGCGCCGGCGGAAGTGGAAGTCTGATGTGAGGAGTAAGGTGATCGGTCATCAGTGATCGGTGATCGGTAAGCCATCCACTGATTACCGATTACCGATCACTGACTACTGACTACTGACTAACATGAACCCCCAATTCGCCATCGGCATCGACCTCGGCACCACCAACAGCGTGCTGGCCTACACACCGCTCGGGCTGGACAAGCCCGACGTGAAGGTGCTGCCCATCCCGCAACTTGTGGCCCCGGGCGCGGTTGAGCCGCGAAACATGCTGCCGTCGTTCCTCTATCTCGCCAGCGACGCCGAACGGGATGCGCTGCAACTGCCCTGGTCCGCCCCAATCGCAAATCGCAAATCCAAAATCCAAAATCTCCCGTCTGCCGTCGGCGCTTTCGCGCAGAAGCAGTCGGCCGACGTGCCCACGCGCTCGGTGGCGGCCGCCAAATCCTGGCTCTGCCATTCCAAGGTGGACCGGCGGCAGCCGATCCTGCCCTGGGGCGCGCCGGCCGAGGTACACAAGGTCTCGCCGGTGGAGGCGTCGCGGCAATACCTGGCGCACCTCGTGGCCGCGTGGACGGCGGCCTTTCCGCAGGCGCCGTTTGCTGAGCAGAAGGTGGTGCTGACCGTGCCGGCCAGCTTCGACCCGGCCGCCCGCGAACTGACCCGCGAGGCAGCGCTGGCCGCCGGTTTTCCCGAAAACTTCGTCCTGCTCGAGGAACCGCAGGCCGCCCTCTACTCCTGGCTCAACGACGCCGGCGACCGCTGGCGCAAGCAGCTCAAGGTGGGCGATACGCTGCTGGTCTGCGACGTCGGCGGCGGCACGACCGACCTGACCCTGATCGCGGTGGCCGAGGAAAACGGAGAACTGGTGCTGCGGCGGCTGGCGGTGGGCAACCACACTCTGGTCGGCGGCGACAACATGGACCTGGCCCTGGCGTTTGCCTCCAAGGAGGCCTTTGCGAAAAAGGGACAGGAACTCAACCCCTGGCAATCCGTGGCCCTGTGGCACTCCTGCCGCAGCGCCAAGGAAGCCCTGCTGGGCGAGAAGCCGCCGGCGAAACACCCGGTGACCATCCTCGGCCGCGGGTCCAAACTGATCGGCGGGACCATCTCGGTGGACCTGACCCGCGACGACGTGCAGACACTCCTGCTCGACGGCTTCTTCCCGGCCTGCGAGCTGTCGGCCCGGCCCGAGAAACGCCGCGTCTCCGGCTTCCGCGAGATCGGCCTGCCCTACGAGATGGACACCGCCATCACCCGCCACCTGGCCGCCTTCCTCTCGGCCAACCTTCCAGAGCGATCGCTTGCAGTGCCGCCGACGCCCTCGTCGGCGGAATCCGGGCGTCCCGGCACTGTGCCAGAACCACCGGTGAGGGCAGAGGCGGCACTCTCCTCGGCCAACCTCCCCACGCAGGATGCGCAATCCACTGGCAACTCGGCCCGCAATGCGGACCCTACCAAATCGGTCCGCAATGCGGACCCTACGCACTCTCTTACCCACATCCTCTTCAACGGCGGCGTGTTCAAGGCGGGCAAGTTCCGCGAGCGCCTGATGCAGGTGATCGAGGGGTGGTTCCCCAGGAAGCGGCCGCTGGCGCTGGAGGGACATCACGACCTGGACTTCGCGGTCGCCAAGGGCGCGGCCTATTACGCGGCCACCAAGGAGGCCAAGGGCGTCCGCATCCGCGGCGGGGCGGCGCGGTCATATTACATCGGCATCGAAACCGCCGGCCTGGCCATTCCCGGCGCCCCGCGGCCCATGAAGGCCCTGTGCGTGGTGCCCTGGGGCATGGAAGAAGGCGCGGAAACGGAGATCCCGGCCGAGGAGATCGGGTTGGTCGTGGGCGAGGCCAGCAACTTCGCATTCCTCGCGTCATCCTCCCGCAAGAACGACCGGCCGGGCCAGGTGCTGGAAGCCTGGAAGGAAGGGGAACTGGCCGAGACCGACCCGATGGTGGCGACGCTGCCGGCCGCCGAGCAGAACGAGGATGGGTACGTGCCGGTGAAGTTCAAGGCGCGGATCACGGAACTGGGCGTCTTCGAGTTGTGGTGCGTGAGCGGCATCTCGAAGCACCAGTGGAAACTGGAATTCTCCGTGCGCGAACCGGCGTGACCCTTCTGTCGGGAGGGCCGCAGTCCTCTGCGGCCGTCTCTAGCCGCGATATTCGATCGCGGTCCCGGCCGTGCGGAAGCACGGCCCTCCCAAATTTGTGGTCGCGCGGAGAAATGATTCCTTAAACCTTCGGCGGGCGGATGTCCGATATTCACTTCGTTGGCTGTGCAACGTAGCACGGCCGCATCGGGAAACTGGACCCGCCAACGAGAACCCAAGGGGCGATTTGCGCCATGGAGAGTGCGCGCGGGCAAAGGAGTCGCCATGATTAGCAACGGATGGATGAAGTGGATTGTGGCCGGCGCCATCGCGCTGTCGGCCGGGACGGTTGTCGCCAGGACGGTCCAGCACCGTCACAGCACGGCCCCGCACAAGACAACTGCGGTTTCGACGGCGCACAAGACCGCGCCCACCGCCAAGAACGCGGCGGTGACGCCGAAGAAGGTGACCGCGGTCACCCCCAAGAAGACTTCGTTGACCGCCAAGAAGTCGACCACGAGCAAACTCGGCACCAAGACCAGCAAGAGCACCAAGCTGGCCACCCACACGACCAAGGCCACGAAGAAGACGACGATCAGCACGCCGAAGAAGACCTACACGACCCCCCTGCCGCTGAAGAGCAACACGACCACTCCCCGCGACAAGATGCCCTGGGTCTATTGATTATTCCGCAACCGCAATTGCGAGAGTACACGGGACCGGCCACGCGCCGGTCCCGGTTCGTTTGCTGTCCGCTCAATCCGGCGGCAGCGCCGCGGTGATCTCCTTCTGCCGCTCGACGAGCTGGCTGGCGTCATGCGTGGCCTTGTCTCGTTGCGTCTCGATGGCGGCGATCTGCCCCTGGTACTGCTCGTTGAGCTTGGCGACCTGCTCATCGTGCGCGGTTTGCGCGCGGTTGCGCTCCCCCACCACGTCCCGCGAGACGGCGGCCTGCCGTAGTGCGGTCTGATACTGGCTGTTCGCCTTGGCCACCTCGTCGTGCCATTGCTTCTGGAGCCTGGTAATCGCCTCGGAGGCGGCGGCCGCACGGGCGGTGGCGTCGCCAAGGGACCGCTCGATGGCGGTCAACTCGGGACGGACGCGCTCGATGTAGGCCCCCCGGGCCGCCAGCCGCTGCCGTTTCTCCTGCTGCGTCTGCATCTCCAGCCGCACCGCGGCGGCGCGGTTGGCGACGGTGGACCACGGGCCATCGCCGATCGTGTGCCAGGCTTTGATCCCCAGCGCCTCGCGGAGGGCACTCTCGTCCGTGGACAACGTACCCGACGATAAGCCGTATTCGAGCGCTTCGGAAGCCGTCAGGGCGAGGATCTGACCTTTCCGCTTGATGACCTTCCCCGACGCATTTTCGACAACGACCGACCGCTCGCCAACTTTCGCCAGCGACAGTTCCAGGTCCCCATCCATCATCCCGCGCATGAGCAGGTCGCCGTGTCCGCCCTGGGTGGCGGCCGCCCGCATGCCGGCGCGAATGGCCGACTGGAACTTCTCCTCGATTAACTGCGGCGTGCCCGCCGGTCCGACCTTGTAGGGCACGGCCGCGCCGATGGTCGCATCGGGATGCATGTAGATCGTGGGGCAGGCCATGGCGATCACGGCCGATGCCGACAGGGCCTTGCGCACGTAGGCGATAACCTTCATGTCGCGCGTGGCGCCGAGCAACTCGACGATCTTCGCCATCTCATCGATCCGGCCGCCGGGACTGTCGAGAACGAGGATGACGTACCGGGCCTTGGCTTGCCGGGCCTCATCCAGCGCCGTGCGGAGCACGTCCGCGGTGACGTCGACGCCGATCTCGCCAGCGATGGGCACGAGACAGAAACCCGGTCCTTCGGCAACGTCGCGGACGACGGCAGCAATCTGCGCCCGCGGGATCCGCTCGCGTACGGTGATGCCATGGGAGCTGGTCTCGAAGGTGACACTGTCCGCCTGCTCGGAGATAACCCGGCCGCGCAGGACAGTCCCGTCCTTCTGGCGCAGTTCATCCGCGTGGCAGACGATGCCCGTCGCCCAGAGTCCGATAAGTACGGCTGTGGCAGTTATGGCAATTCGCATAAGAGGAGGATCGGCGTGTTGCGGGCGCCACTTAAGATCGGTCACGCCGGTCGGCGAGGATGGAGGCGACGACGCCGACGGCGAGGATCAGGGCGATGACGCCGAGGAGATAGAGGTTGAAGTGCTTGCCCAGGAGCGCCTTGAACCAGCCGTGGGAGCATCTTGAAGCCGACCAGGGCCAGGACCGCGGCCAGGGACACCTTGAGGTAGCGGAACTCCTTGACCATGCCGGCCAGGGCGAAGTAGAGGCTGCGCAGGCCGAGAATGGCGAAGATGTTGCTGGTGAAGACGAGGAAGGGGTCGGCGGTGATGGCGAAGACGGCGGGGATGGAGTCGACGGCGAAGATGAGGTCGGTGGTTTCGATCAGCACGAGGGTCAGCGCCAGGGGCGTGAGCAGCAGCGTGCCGGGACGGGCGCGGTCGATGGCGGCGTCGGGCTCGGGGGTTTCATCGGGGATGCGGCCGGCGCGCGCGGCGGACGAACCGGCGCGGACCAGGAAGTGCTGGCAGTGGTACTTGTCGGTGACGGGGAAGAAGCGGCGGACGAAACGGACGGCCAGGCTCTTGGAGGGATCGCCGTGGCCTTCCTTGACGAAGAGCATTTTCAGGGCGGTCAGGATGAGGAAGGCGCCGAAAACGTAGAGGACCCACTGAAAGCGGGCGACGAGTTGTGCGCCGACGCCGATCATCAGGCCGCGCAGGACCAAGGCGCCGACAATGCCCCAGAAGAGCACGCGGTGCTGGTAGCGGCGGGGCACGGCCATGAAAGTGAAGATCATGGCCATGACGAAGATGTTGTCGACGCTGAGGGATTTCTCGACGACGTAGCCGGTGATGTACTTGATGAGGGCGGCCGAGCCGTCGTTGACGGTGCCGTCGACGGCGTCGACGGCCGCTCCCAGGCCGAGGCAGTGGTGCTCGTAGCCGAAGTAGATGAAGACGCTGAAGAGGAGGGAGATGGCGATCCAGATGGCCGACCAGCCGAGGGCCTCGCGCATGGAGATGATGTGGTCCTTGCGATGGAAGACACCGAGGTCCAGCACGAGCAGCAGCAGGACAAACAGGATAAAGCCGGACCAGATCAACAGCATCAGCAGGCTCCGTAGCGACAGGCGAGCCCGGGAGCGGTCTCGCGAAGACGTCAACTATAGGGCAAGAACTTGAAGATGACGAATTAGAAACCCTGGGCAAGATTGGAGGGGGCAGGCGAAGAACTTGGATGGCCTCGGGGGGACAAGAATTTCCCCCACACGGCCCTCCAAAGAAAAGCAAGAAATCCAGTGCTACCGAATTTACGCAACACGCGAT
>JBIOJL010000069.1:0-18056 GCA_044450885.1 Tepidisphaerales bacterium | reverse complement strand
GTAGCCAGAGCTGCTGCGCCATCCGGTGGCGGTCCCGGTGACCGCGTACTGACTAGAGCCCTGGTCGGCCGGAACGTAGTTGTTCGACCCGGCATTGGTTGTGCCGGGGTCGTCGGCGCGGGGCTGGTTGAGAATATCCGTATTGTAGCCGGCCCAGGTGTAGCCTCGGTCGATGGCGGGGGAACCGGCCGCGAGATAGAAGTTGTCGTCGCCGCCGCCGTTGTAGCCGCTGCCGGCCGTGCTGTAACCAAGCACCTGGTCCGCGCCTTTGGCGCTGAGGAACTGCGGATTGGCGGAGATGCTGTGGGTGTCATTCGCAGATGCGCCCTGCCAGTTGGAAAGCTGGTCCTGCGTGGCGCCCCAGAAGCCGACGTGGGCCGAAGCGCTGAGTCCGCGGTAGAGGTCGTTGTAGTCGCTGACCAGGCCGGCCTGGCTGGCGGCGTCGGTGAAGTCCAGGTCATCGCCGGCCTCGACCCAGAGGATGTTGGAATGGATCGACGCGTTGGGTGAGGCGGTGAAGCGAAGGGCGTCGCCGACGAGCTGGTAGACGGTGTTGTTGGCGATCTGCTCGCCGGTGGAAGAGGTCAGCACGATGCCTGCGGCGCTGTTGGCGTAGACCAGGTTTTCGATCGTGACGCCAGTTCCGGTGTTCAGCCAGATACCGAAGTTGGTATTCGAGTAGACGTCGTTGCGGTCGATCGTGTTGGTGGAATAGTTACTGCCGACAATGCCATTGTAGTTGTAGTACACGACATTGCTCCGGGCCTCGGCACCCTGGAGGTAGATACCGATGGCGTTGGTGGCGGTTTGCCGGTAGATGTTGTTTCCGGTGACCAGCGCGCCGCCGCTGACGTAGATGCCGTAGGTCGCGTTGTCGTGGACGAGGTTGTTGCTGATCGTCAGGGCGCCGTTGGCCTGGATGCCCGTGCCATCGGCATAGGTCTCGTTGCCGCTGATGGTGCTGCCGGCGCCGCCGGAGACCAGGATTCCGATCTGGCTCTCGTTGAAGACCTTGTTGTTGGTGACGGTGCCGGAGCTTGATTCAAAGTCAATCCCCTTACCCTGGTAGCCGCCGTTGCTGTTGTCGTGGAAGGTGTTGCCGGTGATTAGCCAGCCGGTGTTGGAACTGCCAAGGAACAGGCCGGTTGGGTTGTTGCCGTAGATCTGGTTGTTGGACACGACGTTGTTGATGGCGGCGGTGCCGGCGTTGTAGTAGTCGGAGAAGATCCCGTACGAACCGCCGGTGATGGAAAGGTGATCGAGGGTGATGTTGTCCGCGCCCGAGGTCAGGCTGATCACGGGATCGACGGTGTTGGCGCGATTGATGACGGCCGCGGCCGTGGCGGGGCCCTGGATCTTCAGCCCGGAGTTGGCGGCCGTCAGCGTCAGATTGTGGACCAGAACATAGGTACCGGTGTCGACGTGGATGGTGGCGCCCGCGCCGGGGTTGTACTGGGTCAGCACGGCCTGAATGTCGGCCAGGGGCGCGTTGGGTGCTTTGCCGCTGTTGGCATTGTTGCCGATGGCCGTGGTGATGGCGTCGCCGGCCTGGGAGGCGTCGTTGACATAGTAGTCCGTGCCGCCATTGTAGATGGCGAACGGCGGGGAGGTGCCGGTCAGCGAAGTATTGTTGATCGAGACGCGGAAGAGGGCCGTCGGACCGCTGGTGGTGACGGCCGGGGTCCATGGGAAGTTGCCGTGGCCGTAGGCGTCGATGGGCTGGTTGGTGGCGATGGTCGTCCAGGTGTTGCCGCTGTCGGTGGAAACCTGCAGGTTCGCCGTGGGTGAAGCGACCGGAGTGGGATTGGGAGCGGTGAGCTCAATGCCGCTGAGAACCGGATAGCCCGACACGGCGACCACCTCGACCAGGAATCCCTTGCCGCCGCTGGCGTTGACGTTGAAGGACAGAGCGGCCGCCTTGTAGCCCGCCCCGGCGCTGGCAAAGAGATCGTAGGCGGACTTCACGACGACGCCGTTCACTTTGATGTCGAACACCGACTTGCCGATGTACGAAACATCCTGCATGAAGTGGAGACGCAACGTATAATTGCCATCCGGCACCGGCAGTTGGTAGGCCAACTCGGAACCCGAACTGGGCCAGACATAGCTCTGGTAAACCTGCTGGGGCGCAGGGTTGGACACGCCGGACGTGTCGATCGTGTTGGTGACCGTCCTGGAATTGTCCGAGGTGGTGCTGAAGGCGTCGGCCGTCCAGTAGCCGACCGCCGGACCCCCCGTGTCCACCAGCAGGACGGGTTGGTTGGCGGTGACGCCGTTCGTCTGCCACGACAAGGTGTATTGGTGGCCGGCTTCCAGCTTCTGCAAGTTGCTCGGCGAAGTGATCTGCACCGATTGCGCGGCGGGGCTGGGGTCGGCCAGGGTGGTGTTGCCGAAGTTGCCCAGATTGATCCGCCCGCCGTTGGGCGCGGGCTCGTTGAGATAAGGCAAGGCCGGATCACCGGCATCGATGGCCGGGGAAGCGGGCAGCAGGTGGAAGTTGGCGCCGGCGACGTTCACGAACTTCGGATCGGCCGAGATGCTGTGGGTGTCATAGCCGTACTCGTAGACCCAGTCGCTCAGGGCGGGGTAATCGCGGTTGGAAATGCGGGCGACCTTGCCGGTGCCGGTCACGTACAGGTCGTTGTAGTCGCTGAAGAAGCCGATCGCCGCATCGTCCGTGAGATTCAGATCGTAGCCGGCCTGCGCCCAGAGGATGTTGTTCCGCACCTGCATGTGCTGGAACTGGAAATTGCCTTCACTGCTGAGCAGGTCGAGGGCGTCACCGGTTGGCTGGTAGACGGTGTTGTTGATGACCTGGGCGGCAACGCCTGCGGTGATGTAGATGCCGCGGGTGGTGTTGGCGTAGACGAGGTTGTTGGAGATGGTCGGCGAGACATTGCCTTCGATGCCGGTGGGGTTGGAATAGACCTGGTTCTGGGTCACCGTGCCGCTACCGACATAGATGCCCTCGTAGCTGTTGTTGTAGACCTTGTTCTGGTCGGCCAGGCCGGAACTGACGTAGATCCCGTAGTTGTTGTTATAGGAAAGGTTGCCCCGCGCCTCGCCGCCGGCGACGTTGATGCCGATGGCTCCGGTGTTGTTGTAGGTGGTGTTGCCGGTCGCCAGGACGTCCCCGCTCAACGACAGGGCCGTCGTCGTGTTGTCATGACTGACGTTGTTGGTCACCGTGACCAGTCCGGAAGCGCCGCTGCCGCCGGAGGAGACGCCGATGGCGGCGGCGTTGTGGGTGTTGTACACCTGGTTGCCGCTGACCAGACCGCCATTGCTGGAGATGCCCAGGGAAGTCAGCCGGTGGTTGTAAAGCGTGTTGTTGGTGACGGTGATGTTCGCCACGTAGTTGGCCGAAAGGCCCCCGTCGTTGTCATGGATGAGATCGTTGTTGAGGGTGAAATTGTCCGCGCCGCCCAGGAGATAGACGCCGTAGCTCGCATTCCCGGTGATGACGCAGTTCGTCACCTTCGCGTTGTTGCTGGCGACCTGGTAGGTTGATTGGAAGCCGTAGAGGGCCCCGGTGAGAACGAGGTGGTCGATGGTGACGTTGGCGGCGCCGTCGAGCGTGATGCAGGCGCCGCTGGTGGTGTTGCCGCGATTGAGGACGGCCTGGCGGGCGGGGAAGGACGGATTGTCGTACCCCTCGATGGTGACGCCGGAAACGGTGGGCAGGAGCGTGATGTCGTTGGTGAGATTGTAGGTTCCCTCGTCAACCATGATGGTATCGAGGGAAGTGAGGGTGTAGCTGGCAAGCACGCTGGTGATCGACGCCTTGGGGTGGGCGGGATCCAGGCCGCTGTTGGCATCGTTGCCGGGCGCGGTGGTCCAGTCGCCGGCCTGCACTGTAGCGTCATTGACATAGTAGGTGTGTACCTGGGCGGCCAGGCTGAAGACGGCCGGACTCAGGGCCGACGGACCACCCTGCTGGGTGACACGGATGAGGTAGTTACTGCCGGGCGGAATCGAACCGGAGGGAATCCAGGTGTAGTGGCCGCTGTTGGTGACGCCGGTGACGATGTTGCTCTGGAGCGTGGGGGTGCCGCCGGAAAAGGTCATGAGGTCGATGTTGACCAGTCCGGTGCCAATGTTGGCGTCGCGCCAGGTGACGGTGTAGGTCTGGCCTTCGATCCAGGTCTGGCCGCCGCTGGGCTGGGTGACCAGCACGTAAGCGCTGGGGCTCTCGGAGGCTTGTGCGGTGTTGCCGTAAGCGCCGAGGTTGATGTAGCCGCCGTTGGGTGCCGGCTCGTTGGCATATGCGAAACTCGCATCGCCGCTGTCGATGGCGGGAGACTGGCTGGCATCGCTGGTGAGCGTGGCGGTCGCCGGAACCGGAAGCCCGGTGGCGACGTTCAGCACCGGCGCCAGCGAGCCGCCGTGGAAGCTGCCGTAGAGGCTCTGCTCGTGGAAATCGCCGCCCGTGGCGTTCACGAACAGCGGGTCGGCCGAGATGCTGTGGGCATCCAGCAGGCCAATCAGTTGCCAGGTGTTGAGGTTGGCGTAGCTGACGTTCTGCCAGAGGCCGATCTTGCCGGTACCGGTGGCGTAGAGGTCGTTGTAGTCGCCGGTGACGCCGGACTGGGCGCTGGGATCGATCCGCAGGTCGTATCCGCTGGTCACCCAGAGGATGTTGTTGCGGATATCGACGGAAGTGGAGTACGGAGCGCCGGTGACGTCGATGGCGTCGCCGGTGGTCTGGTAGATGGTGTTGTTGTCGATCGGGGTGATGTCGCCGCCGATGAGTTGGATGCCGCCGCTGGCATTGCCGTAGATGAGATTGTTGCTCAAGGACGGCCCGCGTGCGGCGGCATTGGGAGCCGAGTTGATGACCACGCCCCAGCCGTTGCCGTAGACCACGTTGGCGTTGAATACCGTGCTGTTGCCGAAGGCGGCGCCATCGGTGGTGTTGTTGTAGAGCAGGTTGCCTGTGATGGTTCCGGAACCGGAGACCAGGATGCCGTAGACGTTGCCGTAGGAGATGTTGCCCTGCAACGTCCCGCCGTAGACCTGGATGCCGGCCTGGGGATATCCGCTGCCGGTATTGTTGTACGTGGTGTTGCCGGTGACCACCGCACCGCTGCCGGCGACAATGCCGGCGGACAGATTGTTGTAGGCGATGTTGCCGGAAATGGTCGAGGTGTCGGCGTAGATGCCCGTGCTGCTGTTGTACACGGTGTTGCCGCTGATGGTGGTGTTGTTCCCATTGCTGACGTAGACGTTATATGATGTATTGTTGTATATTGTATTATTGGAGATGGTGGCCTGCGCTTGCCTGACGTCGATGCCCGTGGGAGCGTAACCGTTCGCGATGTCGTGTACGCGGTCGCCGGCGATGAGCGCGCCGTTGTTGGCTGCCCCGATGTAGATGCCATCAGTGGCGCTGCCGTAGACCTCGGAGTTGGAGAGCGTGAAGCCGGTGGCGCCGGCGTTGTCAGCCAGGTTCACGCCGATGTCGCCGCCGACGAGCGTGAGGTGGTCGAGTGTGACGCCAGTGGCGCCCTGGATGTCAAAGACGTAGCTTCCGGCCGTGGTGCCGTTGCGGTTGATGACCGCGACGTGCGTCGGGGTGGCCGCGTTGTAGAAGCCGCGAATGATGATTCCGGAGCGCGTTGCGGGAACGACAATGTTGTTGCTGAGCGTGTAGTTGCCCGCATCCACGTCGATCACGTCGCCGGGGAGCAGGTTGTAGGCTTGCAGGATGGCGCGGATCGAGGCCTTGGGGTGGGCGGGATCCAGGCCCGAATTGTTGGCATCATCGCCGGCGGCGGTGGTGAAATCGCCGGCCTGGAAAGTCCCGTCGTTGACGTAGAAGGTGTGGACCGGACCGACAATGTTGAACGACGCGGCGCTGATACCCGAGGATGGAGATGGACTGGTGCGCGAGACGCGAATGGTGTAGCTGCCGGGGGTGATGGCGGCCGGCACGCTCCAGGCGTAGCTGCCGCTGTTGGGGACGCCGGTGGCGACGTTCTGGACGACGCTGTTGCCGTTCATCAAGTCGATGGCCACGGTCCCGGTGGTGACTTCGCTGCGCCAGGTGATGTTGAACGTCTCGCCTTCGACGATCGTTTCGCCGCCGTTGGGACTGAGCACCAGCACGTAGGGAATCGTGGACTCCGAGGCCTGGGTGGTGTTGCCGTAGGCTCCGAGGTTGATGAACCCGCCGTTGGGGCTGGGTTCGTTGGCGAAGCTCGAAGCGGCATCGCCGCGATCAACGGCCGGGGAGGTGTTGAGGTCGGCGGTGAGTGTTCCCGGAAGCGAAGCGGGCAGCCCGGTTGCCCCGTTGATGGCGGGTGCCAGAGCGCCGCCGTGGAAACTGCCGGCGATGCTCTGCTCGTGGAAATCATCGTCGGTGCCGTAATCGGCGTTGCTGGTGAAGCCGAGTTTGCCGTCGGCGCCGGCCGGGTTCACGAACTGGGGATTGGCGGAAATGCTGTTGAAATCGGTATAGCTGGCCAGGCGCCAGGCCTGTATTGTCGGCCGAGTCACCCCTTCCCACAGACCCACCTGTCCGTTGCCGGTGGTGTACAGGTCGTTGTAATCGCTCTGGAAGTTGATCTCCGCCTGCGGGGTGACGGTCAGGTCGGTTCCGTTCTGGGTCCAGACGATGTTGTTACGGATGTTGACATGCTGGAAACTGAAGTTGCCGCCGCTGCTTTCGATGCGGATGCCGTCGCCGGTCGTCAGGTAGATGGTGTTGTTGAAGATGTTGGCCGAGAAGCCGCTGTGCAGCCAGATGCCGGCCACGCTCTCGGCGTAAATCAGGTTGTTGGACCAGGTGGGCGAGGAGTCGCCTTCGAGCCCGACGACATTGGAGTAGATCACGTTGCCGGTGGCGGTGGTGCTGTTGGCCGCGTAGATCCCGGTGCCGGCGGTGTCGAACACGCGGTTGTTGGTGATCCCCGCAGTGCCGCCGCTGTTGGAGTAGATGCCCTGGTAGTTGTTGTAGACGACGTTTTCGGTGGCCGATGCGCCGCCCTGCAGATTGATCCCGACGGTATTTGTGCCAGGGAACGTCCCGGTGCCGAAGACCGTGTTGCCCGCCACGACGATCGGACCGCTGGCGTTGATCCCGTAGGTCGTGTTGTCGTGGACGATGTTCCCGAGGTTCCTGGTGAGGTCGGTGTTGCCCACGGTGGCGCCGGTCCCGTAGCCGGTGCTGATCTGTATCCCGTACGTGTTCAGGTAGCTCTGGTTTCCGGTGACGGCGACGGAGCCGGAATTGTCGTAGCGGATGCCGGCGTTGACGTTGTTGTGGGCGATGCTGTTGGTGAGATTGACGCCCGGCCCGCCGATCGAAATGCCGTCGCGACCATTGTTGGCGGAGACAATATGATCCAACACGTCATTCGTGCTGGAATCAGATTCCATACGGATGCCGTCCAGACCGTTGTGAGCCAGCGTGAGATAGGCTCCCGTGAAGTTGGAACTGTTGTTGTGTACCCAGACGCCGTATTGCCCGCCGCTGATGGCCAGGTGGCTGAGGGTCACGAAGTTGCCGGAGTTGATGTCGAAAACCGGCCCGGCAGAGGGGGCGCTGATCTGGGCCACGGACCCCGCAGTGGTCGGGCCGATGATGGTCACGCCCTGGGCGTTGCCGATGGCGGGGTTGCCGCTGATAACGGTGCTGCCGATGTGTTGGTAGACGCCGGTATCGATGTAGACGATGTCGCCCGAGCCCAGCGCGTAATCCTCCAGAAGCGTGCTCAGCAGCGGCTTGGGCTCCGACGGAAGCCGCCCGGTGTTGCGGTTGGAGCCGACGGCCGTCGTGTACTGGTCCCCCGCCGTGGAGTTGTCGTTGACATAATAGGTGTGGGTATTCTCAGGGATGGCAAACGTCTCGCTGCTGAGGTCCGACGCCGACGGCGTGCCGACCAGCGACACGCCGATGCGCAGGCCGAACGTGCCCCAGGTCAGGCCGAAGTTCTGCGGGATCCACGTGAAGGACCCTGTATCCGGCGTGGAGGTCGTGATGTTGGCCAGCAACTGCGGCGTCCCGCCGCTGTCCTGGTACAGGTCGATGCGCACCGGCGATCCGCCGCCGTTGAAGGTCGCCCAGGTGATGTTGTGCGGCTGGTTCGGCTCCCAGTCCACGTAGAGCTGGGGCGTGAGCAGTTGGATGTGCGGCGCGGAAAGGTTTATCTCGCCCGCGTCCGTGTTGCCGTAAGCGCCCTGGTCCGGGGCCACGTTATCCGGAAGGACATACAGAAACGCGCCGTCCAGATAGCTGTCATCGGTCGAACCCGACTGGCGGAGAGACTCGAACCGGTACTTGACGCTTCGGGCGCCGACCGGCATGTGCAACCGGTCGCCGAGCAGTTCCCAGCGGTCGGAGACATTGGACGCGGACACGGTGTCGGCCGGGCCCAGGACGTTGCCCGAGCCGTCCAGGAACGTGAGGATGAGCTTGCCCTGGTCGGGCGGGGTCTCGGCCGCGGAACGGACACGCCCGCCGAAGACGAGCGCCAGGTTCTGCGCATCCAATTGCCCGGGCGTGAGGCCGGCGGCGCTGAGGCTCACGGTCTGCTCGGCGAAGCCGGCGGCCACGGCGCCGGAGTAGAAATAGCTCGTCCCATCCCAGGCCGGAGGATTCAAAGACTGCGTGGTCCCGCCCACATTCACGTTCCACGACGCCGTGCCCGATTCGAAGGATGAATTGGCCAGCAGATTGTGGTACGCCGTGGGGAGCATGAGGTCGGTCAGCGGGTCGGCGGCGTCGACGGTCGGGCTGGAGGCGTGCTGGCCGGCGCTCGGCGGGGCGATGTGGTAGTCATCCGCGGCCAGGTTTGCGAAGCGCGGCTGGGCGTACGTCGGATTTACGGCGGATGTGCCGATCGAGTGCAGGTCGAAAAGGTTGATGTCGCGCTGGAGGTCGAGGATGTCGGTGAAGTCGGAGATGTAGTGGAAGATCTTGCCCGTTCCCGTGCTGTAGAGGTCGTTGTAGTCGCTGAAGAACCCGCTGCGGCTGTCGTCGGCCACATATACGTCGGTCCCGCCGTCGGCCTGGAAGACGTTGTTGAGCAACTCGACGCGGCTGGACCCGCCGTCCACCTGCACGCCGTTGCCCGCGGTCTGGTAGAAGGTGTTGTCGTCGATGCGCAGATCGGTTGCGCCGCTGGTCCGCACGCCCGCGCCCATGTTGCGGTAGATCACATTGTGGACAACCACCTGCGCGTTATGCGCGAGGATCCCCGTGGCGTTGCGGTCAATGCGGTTGAACTGAACGATGCCGGCAAAATCGACGCCGGTGGTGTTGGTCTCGATGATGTTGGCGGTGTCGAGGGAGCTGCCGCCGAGAATGCCGCTGCCGATCACGCCCGTGGTGTTGGAGTAGATGTGCTGGAGCTGCATCAGGCCGGTCAGGTTGACGCCGATGGTGTTGTTGTAGATCTCGTTGGTGCCCGAGCCGGGGAAGAACCCCAGCCCGCCGGACGTGCTGTTGATCGGCATGACCACGCCGGTGGTGTTGCTGTAAATGTGGTTGGAGATGAGCTGCTCGGGAACGGCATAGTTCACGCCGATGGTGCCGCCATGCACGTTGTTGAAGTTGATTGGGCCGCCGAATGGGGCCTCGAGGTCCATCGTGATCGGGGGCGGGCCGCCGGAGCTTGGCTGCGCGGCCGGTGAAACGCCGAAATGCGGCAGCGGCGGTTGGGGCACGCCGCCGATGTCGTTGAGGCTGATGCTGCTGGTGCCGGTGACGGTGGCGTTCAGCAGCAGGCTGCCCATCGAGTTCCCGGTGATCGTGACGTTGTTCATCGGCGGGCCCTGGAGCGTCAGCGCGCCGGTGATCGTGTTGTTGGTGATGGTGAGATTGCTGGCGCCTCCTTGCAATGTGAGGCTGCCCATGCTGTTGCCGTTGAACACCTCGTTGGTGCCGCCGTTGAGCGTGACGTCGCCGGTGATCGTGTTGTTCTGCACGTTCGCGTTGTTGGTGGGCGTGGCATCGCCGATGGTCAGCTTGCCGGAGATCTTGTTGCCCGACAGCGTCGGCGCCGACGTGCCGCCATTGACGAGCAGGTCGCCGTTGATGGTGTTGCCGGTGAGGCTGGGGGCCGTCGCACCGGTCAACGTCACGTTCGCGGTGGTGTTCGTGTTGAACACCAGGCCCGAGCCGCCGGTGACTGTCGTCGCGCCGCTGACCGTGTTCCCGTTGAAGCTGGCATTATTGGCGATCGTGCCGCCGCTGCCCACGACCACGGTCCCGGAGACGGTGTTGTTATTGATCTGAAGGTCGTGCGTGCCGCCTTTGAGCGTCAGGCTGCCGATGGAGTTGGACGTGATCGTCGCATTCCGGCCGCCGTCGACGGTGAGGTTTCCCGTAATCGTGTTGTTGGGTGAAAGGATCGGCGAGGTCGAATTCGTCAGGATAAGCTGAGTGAACGTGTTGTTGTCCAGCGTGCTGTTGAGGTCGTCGGTCAATGTCGAATACGCGGCGCTGTTCTGCGTGAGGTGCAGGCCGGTCGTGCCGGTGACGTCAAAGCCGTTGGGGAGCGTCCATCCCTGAACCGTCAGGCCGGCCTGCTTGGAGACCGTCAGGCCTTTGACCCCCGGCGAAAAGATCCTGTCAGACAGGAGCACTGCGGCCGGATCGGCGCTGGTGGCAATGGTCATCCCGCCGGTGTCGCTGATGCGAAAGCCGATCAAACCCGGTGACAGATTGATGATCTGGCCGAAAGGCGTGTCTCCGGTTACGGCGGTCTGTTTGAGCGTGAAAGCGACGGGAGGATCCGACGCGGCATTGACGCTGATAATGTCCTCGTTTCCCGGGTCGCACAGCGTCAACGGTCCAGCGATCGATTGGGCGGAACCGGCGCTGCCGATGTTCACGACATTGTAAAGAGCGCCGTTGTTGGCGCGATTGGCATTGATGTACGTCGCGGCGCCGGTGGCCGTCACGTTGATCTGATTGGCTCCGCCCTGGCTGGTGTTGAGGTAGACGCTGTCCACGTGCGCGCTGCCAACGTAAGTGATCGCGCCTGGCGAAAGGCCGGTCACGCCGCCGAGCAGAGCGCCGGTGGAGACGTTGACGGTGTTTCCGAAGTAGGGGTCATTCTGATCATCCACCACGATCTTCGTGCTGGAGGGAGTGCCGACGTCGCCGCCGATGTTTACGGGCCCGATGATGGTGCCGGTGTTGCCGTTCTTGCTGATGTTGACCACCGCGTTGGCGCTGCCGACGTCGATGTTCAGCGAAATGCCGGCCGGAACGTCCTGGATGTTGTAGGTGTCGTTGCCCCCTCCGCCGGCGATGTTGATCGTGTCGATGCCGGTAGTCTCGACGCCGTAGGTGTGTGTCTTGCCGCCTCCCTCGATCTTGATGTCCAGCAGATTGGGGATGTTCGGATCGAGGGCCATCGTGAACACGTCGTTCTCCGCCGGCGATTCGTTGTCACCCTTGACGTTCAGCGTGGTGGCGGCGCCGTTGAGGAACGTGCTGACATTGGAGACCGACCACACGCCGCGGCCCCAGGTCCCAGCGAGGAGGAAATCCTGGGGCGCATAGTAGTACAGGTCCTTGACGATCACCTCCGGGAGGAAGTTGCCGAACTCGCGCCAATGGAACGTGGGTCCCGCGGCGTTGGTGAAGAACACGCCGCCGGCGCCGCCGACCAGCAGGGACACGTTGGCGCCGCTGCGATAGACCGTGATGCACCGCAGGTCCGTTGCGAGAGTTCCCAGATCGCCGGTGACATCGCTCCAGTTTGCCAGGGTGGCGCCGGCGTCGGTGGTCTTGTAGACGTGTCCGTTGACATCGACGGCCCAGGCGGTGTTGTAGTTGGTCGCGTCGACCGCCAGGGCGCGGATGCCTATGGCCCCCAGGAAGGTGGGATAAGTCACCTGGGCCGGCATGCCGCTGCCGCTGGTGCGGACGTAGAGTCTGTTTCCCGAGGCGGCATAGATCAGGCTGGCATTGGCGACCCCGCCGGACGTTCCGCCGTATACCAGCGGCACGATTCCGCCGGAGATCGCCGTGGTTGGATCGGGCAGATTGTTCTTGAGCGGCCCGTTAAGCAGGTTCAGTGTGTTCCCGCGGTCGGTCGATTCGTAGAGGTAATTGGTCCCGATGATCATCCGCGCCGGATTGACCGTGTTGAGCAGGTAAGGCGGGACAAAGGGAATCGTCGTGTCGAAGTTGAACTGCCCGTTACTGGTGCTGTTCAGAGCGGTCGTGCCGTCGACGGTCAGCGCCAGTTGAGTCGTGCCGGACAGTTGCTCAACACCCGTAAACGTCTGGTATTGGAAAGTGAGGAACGAGTTCCCGCTGGAGTAAACGTAGGTGGTGCCGGGTTGGCTCGTCTCATCCACCGCGACCACATTGCCATCGCCGCTGGTGCAGTCCTGTAACGTGAAGGTGCTTCCGAATTGTGCGTTGGGGATTTCCGTCTCCGCCGTCCCCGTGTCCTGGTTGCCGAAGATGATGCCTCCCCAAGCGGAGAACGCGACCGAGTAGACCTCATGCGCTTCGAGGGTCCCGACGGCGCCCTGCCATTTGTTGTTCGAGGTCCCGACGTTGATCATCCGGTAGACGCCGCCGTCGCATGCGAAGAACAGGTCGCCGTTGGCGGCCCACGCCATGTCGCGCGAGTCCGCGTGGGGCGAGGTGTTGTTGGCGCCGCCGTCAACGACCGAATTCCAGTTGTTGTTGCTGGCGTCGCCGTACTGGATGTTGGCGTCAAACGGACCGTTGGGCTGCCTGTCGCCCGAAACGTAAACGCCGTTGGCGTTGTTGCGGTCGGCCAGCACGGCGAGATTTCCCGCCTGATTGCCCGGGTTCACGTTGATCGCACCGCCGATTTGTGTCCAGTTGCCGCCGGAATTCGTGGAGCGATACACCAGCGTGGGGTCGGTGCCATTCGGCGGCGCGGGGAAAATCAAGCCTGCATACACGGCGTTGGACCCGCCGTTGTTGTAAATCGACAGCTTGATGCTCAGCGAGCCCGCCACGCTGAGGCCCGTGTTCACCTGCACCCATTGGGCGCCCTGGTTGTTGGTGCTCCGATAGACGCCGAAGCCCGGAATAGCCGCGTAGAACTGATTGGGATTCGCCGGATCGGCGATCAACTCGGAGACGCCTGCATTGAGCGGCAGACCGGCCGCCGCCGAGAGGTTTGTGAAGGTTTGCCCGCCGTCGTTGCTCCGCCACACCCCTCCCGATTGGCCGCCGGTGACGGGAATCGAGTAATTCCAGGTTGCCACCAGGACGATCTGTTTCTTCGTCGTTGGACCGATCTGCGTCGTCGGCACGATGCTGCTGATGCTCTGGCCCTTCAGCCCGCCGGGCGCGCCCAGGGGCGCGTTTGCCAACGGCACCCACGTGCTGCCTCCGTCGGTCGTCTTGAGCAGCCCGTTCAATCCCTCGCCGTCCAATCCGCCGCTGCTGGTCCGCGCGTAGCCCGCCCAGAGCGTGTTGTTGGTTGCATCGCTCGGATCCAGGGCGAGTGCGCCGAACGAAAGCGATGGATACCGGTCGGTCAGGGGCACCCAATAGGGAGCCCCCTCGCTGTAGGGGTCTGTAGCCAACGCGTCGTGCGTCACCCAGATGCCGCCGTTGACCGTGGCCGCGTACAACGTATTCGGGTCGGTCGGGATCGGGACCAGCGCGTTCACGGCCCCCGAAACCGGGTTGTTCTGGTCGGGGACGATCATGTTGCCGTTTTGCAGCTCCGGCACTGAGCCACTACTCCACTCGGGAATGCCGGAGAACCCCGGAATGCTCAGCAGCCGCCGTTCTTCCAGCGGTTCCGCCGCGTGCAAGGGCCCGCGCCCCGTCGAGTCTCCGGTCGCGCGCACCAGTTCCATCGCCAGGCGCCAGACCGACCCGGAGATTCTCCTGCGCGAGCGGACATTTCTCGGGCTCAGCAACAAAACACAGGCCCCGGCCGCCTGCGCGACCCGCCGGACCATGGTTGTATTGGGCGTGTTCATGAGGCTCATTTCTGGTCGCTACGACCGTTCTGCGCCGCCGGCTATGGAAACGCCGACGTGGCTCGACACCCGGAGCGCGGCGTGGCCGACGTGTTCGCGGCCGGGGCCGCGCCATGCGGCGCAAGCTTCACTGGCTGGGGCGCGGGCGTCTTCGGTCTGGCCGCAGACTTGTGGATGGCGAGGGAGTTGGCCGCGGTCGGGGTCGCGCGATGCAATGCGGGCTTCGCCGGCCGGAGTGCCGGCGGCTTCGGCCTGGCCGCGGGCTTCTGTCCGGCGGGGGCAATCTTACTCGCCATCGAGGCGGCGACCTTCGGGCCCGATGCGGGCGGGGTCGCCAGCAAGACCGGCCCGCTTGCCCCGCCGCCGCCGGCGCCGAGGTTGGCCGAGACGATGGCCAGGTCGTCGGCGGTCACCACGCCGTCGTGGTTGAGGTCGCCTTCGAAATAGGTGGCACCGATGCGGCCCATGTTGGCAATGATGTTGAGGTAGTCGGACTGGTCCACCTTGCCATCAAGGTTGGTATCGCCGGCGTAGGTGCCCTTCAGGATCATCTGGCTGAAGTTCACACCGTCGGAAATCGTCGTCCCACCCCAGGTCGTCTGATGGATCATGTTGTTGTCGACGAGGCCGACCGTCGCCGGCAGAGCCGCAGTGCCGATGGAGGTGATGATTCCGTGGCCCAGGAGCGCGCCGTTGTGTACCAGGCTGTTCAGGCCGGCGTACGGGGATGCGCCCGCATAGGCGAGAACCAGGCTGCTGCTGCCCAAATCCAGCACGGCGTTGGGCGACAGCAGCAGTCCGCCGGTTTGCACGACGGTCGATGCTCCTCCGGTCAGATTCAGCCGGGCGGAATCGTTCAGGGTGATCCCGGCCAGTTGTTGCGACGAAGGCAGGCTGACGGTGGCGGTGTTGTTCAGGGTCAGCGCCAGGTTGGCGCCGCCGATTCCCAGTGACATATCGATTGACGTGTTGCCGCCGTTGACGATGAGGGAATTGTTGCCGCCGCCGACGTTGAGACTGAGCACGCTCAGGCCGGCCGCGCTGACTCCGGCCGGGGCGATGGTGATGGTGTCGTCGGCCGATCCGGACGCATCATTCGACGCCGTGTCGATGATCAGGTTGGTGATGTTGAAGAAGCTCAGCGGCTCGATGGCAACGCCGCCGCTGGTGCCGGTGATCTGGCTCTGTCCCGGCGTCGGGGAGTCGATGGTGAGGTTGTCGCTGCCATTGGGCGTCACCAGGGAGAACGTCGCGAAACTGCTGGCGATGACCGGCGCGAGGTTGCTGAAGGTGATCGAGCCGCCGCCGATGGTGACCGTGCCGCTGCCGGGACCGCTGCCGCTGGGGGTGTAGATTCCACTGTCCGAGCCGTTTCCAATGACGGCCAGGCTGTCGCCGGGGGCGCCACCGTCGGCGACACCGTCGTAGGCGATGCCGCTCGACGGGATCGGGCTTCCATTCGAGAAATCCACCGTCAACAGATCAGGGCCGGTGCTACCGGTGACCTGGACACCGCCCAGGACATTGGCGATGACGGCGGTGCCATCGGGAGTGATGCTCCCCAGCGGATTGCTGGCGAAGGCCGAGTTGCGAACCCACCAATCGAGGTTGCCCAGCCCGTCGCTCTCGATGTAGATGTAGGCGCCAACGATCCCGTTGGTGGTGATAACCAGGGGCGGGTATATCACCAACTGGCAAGCACCGATGTCAGGAGCGCTCGCAGGCCGCAGCACGCCACGCTGGTCGAGGGCAACGGGGAGTGTGTCCGGGCCGTTGAAGATCGAGCTGGCGCCAATGGCCGGGCTGCCCGCCAGCAGCGCCATGGTCTGGGTCGGCCCGCCATTGTCGGCAAGAGGGGCGAGGTGTAGCTGGGCGGGAGTCACGCCGACAATGTTGTGGTTAACGCCGTTGGAGAAACTGCCGGTGCTATCCACGCCGATCAGGTCATAGCTGCCGGCCACGGAGCCGCCGGCCACGTCGTCCGGCACGCCCACGGCGTCCGTATTACCGGCGATGATCGTCCCACTCACCGTGGCGCCACCGCCGGCGGCAAAGAAGAGGCCTGCTCCGGCATAGCCCGAACTACCGACCATGGTGGCGTCGGTATTGCCACTGATGGTGGAGTCGGTGACGATGAGGCTGCCAGCGCTGTAGATGCCCCCGCCGTCGTTGGCTCGGTTCCCGCTGAGGGTGGAGTTTATGACGATGAGGCTGCCCGCACTCTCGATGGCGCCGGCGCCGTAGCCGATGTTCCCGTTGAGCGTGCAGTTGCTGAGTGTGAGCGTGCTGGTCGAGTCCTCATAGATCCCGCCGACATCCGCGCCCGAGTTGCCGCTGAACGTGGAGTTGATGACCGCAACGGCGGAGCCGGCCATGGCCATTCCACCACCGCCGGTCCCCGAGCTTCCTGAAGTGGCGGAGTTCCCGCTGATGGTGACGGCGCTCAGGGTCAGGGACGCGCCAGCGTAGACGTAAATACCGCCACCGGAGGCTGCGCTATTGGCGTTGAAAATGCAGTTGCTGACGGCAAGGGAGCCGCTGGCGACGATCATGCCGCCGCCCAAGCCGCTGTGGGCATTGCCGCTGCCATCGGCCTTGCCGCCGGTGATGGTGAAGCCCTGGAGAACGGCCGGGACACTGCCGCCGATGGCCGTCACCACGTGGTAGCTGTTGTAGTTGGCGCCGGCGCCGTCCAACACGGTGGGGTAGGCCGCCGGATTGGGGCCGCTGACGCCGCCAGTCGCGAAGCCGCCCTGGAGGGTCATGCCTTCGATGAGCTGGAACGTGGCCGTCGGATCGCCACCCGGCAGGTAGTCGCCCTGGGCGACGTCGATCGTATCGCCCGGCACGGCGGCGGCGAGAGCGGATTGCAGGCTGGTGAAGGCGTCGGGCCAGTCCTGGCCGTTGTTGCCCTGCGTGGCATGCTGATCGACATAGCTCGTGGCCGGTGCGATGATGTTAAAGCTGTTGGACGTGGCGATGGTATCGCCCGCACCGTCGCTCGCGCCCAGCATGTAGGCTGTTCCGGGCTGGTCGATGTTCGCGGTGCTGAAGGTGGCGATTCCGTTCAGGGTCTGGACGATGGTGGCGCCGTTCAGGCCGGCGCCCAGCGGGCCACCGGCGATGGAGAGCGATACGTGGCTGGTATTGTCGCTGGTGACGACGTTGCCGAACCGGTCTTCCACGGCGGCCGAGACGGGCGGCGCGAAAGGGAAATTGGCGGCCGCCGTGCCGGGCTGCTGGACGAAGGCGAGCTGGCTGGGTGCGGCGGCGGTAACCGTGAGGTTCCGGCTCCCGAACCCCGAGGCCCCCACACCGGTACCGGTGGCGCCCAGACGGTAGATGTCCGCCTTGTCGAGAATGATGTTGCCAAACGTGGCAATGCCGCCCTGGGCAGTCACGGTGGGAGTCGCCACCACGTTTCCCTTGGAGTCGGTGATGGTCAGCGTCACGTCGCCCGTGTAGCCCGGCGTAAAGTTGTGGATTCCATCCTGCGCGGCCACCGTGACCATGGTGCTCGACCCGGCGGTGGCGCTGTACGGGAACGACAACTGCGGGAATGAGACGGTGAAACCCGAGGTGGGGCCGGGGTTGACGATGAAGGAGTTGGAGACGGCCGGAACGTCGGTGGGATTGGTGAGGTCGGTCGCTTGAAATGTCGTCGGGGCCGCCAGGCCGAGGTAGATGTTGTTGAATGTGGCCTTGCCGTGGACCGCCTGGACGTCCTGCGTGCCACCGATTGGGGCATAGTTGGGAATATAGACCCTGACTTCGATCGTGGAGTTGTCATCGATGACCTGGCCGTTTTGCTCGACCCACACCTGGAACGGCGCGACCGTCAGACCTGGACCGAGGGTGAAGGCGGGGAGCGGTGCGGGGAAGACCAGGGTGGTCACGGCCGGTGTGGTGACCGTGAAGGTGATGTCGGTCGTGACGGCGGTGCTGTCTTCGCCCTGAAGCGTGTAGACGCCGCTCGGGCTCAGGGTAATGCCACTGAATGTGGCCACGCCGCTGGCGTTGGTGGTGGAGTTGGGGTTTCCGGTGAGTGTGGCCCCGGCCGGGCCGCTGAACAGGGAAAGCCTGACCGCATCGTTGGCAACGGGCGCGCCGTTGTTGGT
>JBIOJL010000068.1:0-18193 GCA_044450885.1 Tepidisphaerales bacterium | reverse complement strand
GCCGGAGCGCATGGGGGCTGCCATCAATCGCATCGGGGCGTTCTACGTGGAAATGGCCAAGGCGGAGATCGAGGCGGCGGCCGGGCTGCTCGACGGGTTGGTGATCTGGGGCGATGTGGCCTACCGGCAGTGTACGTTCATGTCGCCGGATTACTGGCGGCGGTATTTCAAGCCGTGGGTTGCGGAGATGACGCGCTGCGCGCACGCGGCCGGATTGCCGGTGATCTACCACGGGTGCGGCAACGTGAAGGCGATATTCCAGGATTACATCGACATGGGCATCGACGCCTACAACCCGCTGGAGGCCAAGGCGGGGATGGATGTGCTGGACCTGCGCCGCCGGTATGGACACGCCATCGGCTTCTGCGGCAACAGCAACATCCAGGTGTGGGAAAGCGGCGATGGCGACGCCATTCGCCGCGAGGTGCTGCGCAAACTCAACGCGGGCAAGGGCGGCGGGCTGATTTTCCAGTCGGATCATTCGGTGAGCAGCGCCGTGTCGGGGCAGACGTATGACACCATCGTCAAGTTGGTGCGGGAATACGGGAAGTACCCGATCCGGCTTGGCGAGTTCGATGAAGCGGTGTAATTACTTCGCCAGCGCCGCCGCGGCGGCACAACGCGGGCATTGGAACGAGGTAGCGAGGGCCTTGTCGGGGTCGGCCTTGCCGCCGGCGTCCGCGCGGACGTCCTTGGAGGCCATGGTGAACACGGTGATGAACCCGGTGGTGCCGCTGAACTCGAATGCCTTGGGGCCCAGGCGATATGCCTCAATTTCGTTGCGGGCGAGCGTGAAGCCATCGTTCTGCGGGGCCGCCCAGAAGGCGACGTTCTTGAGGACGATCGGCTCGCCGTTGGGACCTTTGTTCTTATTGAGCCGGACTTCGCCGGACTTGCCTCCGTCGAGTCTGGCGGTGGCCCCGGCGGCCGTGATCTCCAGCTCGATCTTCGCGTCGGGGCCATCGGTGAACGAGTTCCATTTCACCGGGAAGACGTGGCCGATGATTCCCTTCAGCGCCACACGCTGTTGCGGCGTGGCCGAGGATTCAAACGTGAGCACGGCCCATTCCATCTGGCCCTTGGAGAAATCGCCGCCGAGGTCGCCGGCCATCCAGAACTTCACGCCGTCGAGCTTGGTGTCTCCCCAGTGGCCCTGCTTGACTTCCATGGCGTTGTTGAAGCGGCAATAGCGCATGGCCTTGCCGCCTTCCTCGTGGAGCGCCGGCTGGGGATTGAAGTAGCACTGGCACATGAGCGGGCAACTGCACGCCTCGATGTTGGTGATGCTGGCCGCCCATTCGGGCTCGGCGTCGGCACGAGCCTGAGGGCCAATGCCAACCATCACGAGCACACACGCGACAAACGCGAGAGAGTTGGAACGCATGGTCATCTCCTGTCTAGCTGATTGGGATCGCAACCACGCTGGATTCTTCGCTCGGTATAAGGCCGGTCAAGAGAAATCGTAGTATTTTGATACGAAATAGGCGGAAGATGAAGTGGAGATGACGGGGGTGTAGTTGAGCGGCGGCAACGTGCTCAGCGATTTCAGCTCCGTTCAGGGGCGAACCAGGTTAGCCCACGACGTGAGTCGTGGGTGAAGGAAGCCAAACGTAAAGCATGACCCGGATGGGCGAGAGAAGCGTTGTTTCGCCCCTCCGGGGCTGGAGGTTTCTGGACTCCGTTTTTCCCCATGGCTCGCGCCATGGGCCAACCTGTAGCGCCCCTACGGGGCTACCTCACTTTCGGTCCTAAAGCCGGCTATTTTGCGGCGCTGATAAGCGTCAAGCTCTGTCCCGACTTCGTGTCGAATTCGATCACACTCTCCGCCGGCTTACGGACCGGCACCGGCTTGCCGTCGCTGCTGACAGTCAGCGCCACGGTCGTACGGATCCGGCAGACGCCGCCGGCCGTCGAGCGGATGGTGGCGGACGTCAGCAGGCCATCCTTCCACACCTGGTCGACCTCGAACCCGCCGCGGGCGCGCAGGCCCTTGGCGCTGCCGGTGGGCCAGGCCTTGGGCAGCGCCGGAAGGAGTTGGATCTGGCCGGCGTGGCTCTGGAGAAGCATTTCGGCGATGCCGGCAGTAGCGCCGAAGTTGCCGTCGATCTGGAAGGGCGGATGGGCGTCGAAAAGGTTGGGATACGTGCCGCCGCCATTGCCGTAGTTGGTGGCCTTTCCGCCGACGATGCGCATCTGCGTGTGCAGGAGTTTGTACGCCCGGTCGCCATCGAGCAGGCGGGCCCAGAAGTTGAGCTTCCAGGCCATGGACCAGCCGGTGCTGATGTCGCCGCGGGCGTCGAGCGAGACCCGGGCGGCCCTGGCCAGGTCGGGCGTGGTCAGCGGGGCGATCTGCCGGCCGGGATGCAGGGCGAAGAGGTGCGAGACGTGGCGGTGGGTGTCCTTGGGATCGTCGCGGTCGGTGGCCCATTCCATTAACTGTCCCCATTTGCCGATCTTCGGTGCCAGCAGGCGGGCGCGCTTGTCGGTGATGCGGGCGCGGTCGGCGGCATCGATGCCGAGGATCTGCGAGGCCTCGATGAAGTTGGTGAACAGGTCGTAGACGATCTCCTGGTCATAGGTGACGCCGGGCTCGTTGGGGCCGTGCTCGGGCGACCAGCCGTCGGGCGTGACCAGCTTGCCGTCGCGCTCCACCAGGTGGTCTTCCCAGAAGGCGACGACTTCCTTGAGGATCGGATGCGCGAAGTCCTTGAGATACGCCTTGTCGGCGGTGAAGGCGTAGTGTTCCCAAAGGTGCAGGCAATACCACGCACTGGCCGGCGGGTTCCAGTTCCAGGTGGAGCCGCCGTAGATGCCGTTCTCCGTCTGCGTGGTCCAGCCGCGATGGTCGGGATACTTGGCCCTGGTGGCGAGGGTGCGGACTTCGCGCTGGTTGTTGATGTAGTCCAGCAGGGGCACGGCGCACTCCGACAGATTCGTCGGCTCGGCCGGCCAGTAGTTCATCTGGATATTGATGTTCGAGTGATAGTCCGAGCGCCAGGGCGGATTGTTCACGTGGTTCCAGATGCCCTGCAAGTTGGCCGGCAGCGTGCCGGGGCGAGAGGAACTGATCAGCAGGTAGCGGCCGAACTGGAAGAACAGATTTTCGAGGCCTGGATCGACGGCCCCATCTTTATACGCAGCCAGGCGCTCGTTGGTGGGCAGGGCGGCCTGCGCGGGCGCCGTGGTGCCGAGATCCAGCACGACCCGGCCGAACAGCTTCTGATAGTCGGCAATGTGGGCAGCACGCAGGGCGTCAAACGGCTTTTTCGCGGCGGCGTCGATTTCCCTGGTCAGCCGCTCGTGCGGGTTCTCACCGCGCCATTTCCTGGCGAAGCTCGGCACGTAGTTGGTCCCGGCGTTGATGAAGATCGTGAGCGAGTCGGCGTTGCCGACCTTAAGCTGGCCGCCATCTGCGTTGACGGTGCCGCCGTCGGTCACGACGACGATCTGCGCCTCGAACATCAGCCCGTTGTCCAACTTGCCCGCCGCGGTGATGTGGTTGCCGTCGACCGCGAGCGGCGAATTGTGGGCATCGACGAGCCGCACCACGCCGGAGTGCGAGCCGGGTTTGTCGGCCGTCAGCCGGATGACGATGGAGCGGTCGGCGTGCGAGGAGAAATACTCGCGCTGAAACGCCACGCCGCCGGCCGTGTAGCGCACGCGCTGGATGGCGGTGGCGAGGTCCAGTTCGCGGGAGTAGTTATCGACCGCGGCCGGGTGGTCGAGGTCGATGAACAGATCGCCGAAGTTCTGATAGTTGCCGGTTTCCTTCTCATCGCCGGTCCAGAGCGAGACTTCGTTGAACTGGATATGCTCGGAAGGCGCGGTGCCGAAGACCATGCAGCCGAGGTAGCCGTTGCCGATGGGCAGGGCCTCGGTCATCCAGTCCCTGGCCGGTTGTTTGTAGTGCAGCCGCAAGAGAGAGGCCGGCTCGGCCGCATAAATGGGGCACAGGAGCGAAACGAAAAGCAGGAGCGAGAGGTAAGAGCAAGTGCGCATGGTACTCGTCAGTACCCTTCGGGCCGGCGGGCGTTTGTTCGCAGGCAGGCTCTGCAGCCGCGATCGGTGATCGCGGTTTAGGATTCGAGCAGGAAGAACTGCTGCGACTCGGCGGGTGCCACGGCTTGGCTACTGCAAGCCGTGGTTCGCGGTCACGTTCGTAGTACCGCCTTCAGGCGGCTCTTCAGACCGCCTGAAGGCGGTACTACGAACAAGCCGCACCCGACAGCCACGCTCTGTTTCGCCGGACAATATTGGCCGGTTGGAGACGTTGCAGCAGACGGAGACGGTACACATCGGAGGAATCGGCCATGAGAAGAGTCTGGATCGCTTGCATCGCCACGACAATCTTCGCGGCCCTGGCCGCGGCTCAGACGACCAGACCATCGACGCAGCCGGGCGGCAAGTGGGCCGACTATCGAACGGTGGACACGGCCCTGAAGGCCGAGATTCAAGCGGTGTCCTCCCGCGACGAGGGCATGGTCTCCTATCTCGGCGTTGAGGTGACCAGGACCCCGGCGGGCAAACTGCGCGTCGAAGCGGTCGACCCCGCGTCTCCCGCCGCCAAGGCTGATATGCGCGCTGGCGACATGCTGCTGCGTGTGGCCGGCAAGGTCGTGGAAAAGCCGGAGGCGCTGGCGGATGCGGTGCAGTCGCGCGTTCCCGGCGACAAGCTGCCACTCGCCCTCGAGCGCCAGTATCGCGAGATCGAGGCGACGGTCGTACTGGAAGCGGCCAGCCGTCCGCTCAAGGTGAACGCGGTTCGGGCCGTGATGGGCGTGCAGGTGGCCGATGCGCCCAACAACGACGGCGTGCTGGTCGATCGGGTGACGCCGAACATGCCGGCGGCCGCGGCGGGTGTGCGCCAGGGGGACATCGTTGTCGATATCGACGGCCGGGCGGTGCAGATCAGGCAGGAGTTTACCGATCTGCTGGCGACGCGGGCTCCGGATGAAACGGTGGCATTGCGCGTGCGCCGTGAGGGCAAGGTGGAGCAGTTCAAGGTCAAGCTGGTGGCCGACAACGCGCAACCGCGCGGCCGGCAGGGTGGCCGCGAAGCATCCTACTGGAAACAGCCCGCCTATCGCCTGGCGGCGATCGGCATCGAATACCCCGACGCGAAACACAACCCGAAGATCGGCCTGGCCGACTGGGACAAGTCGCTGTTCAGCAAGCACACCTACACGACTACCAGCGCCACGGGCCAGAAGGTCTACGGAAGCGTCAACGACTACTACCTGGAACAGTCGTGCGGCGCGTTTCACCTCGAAGGCAAGGTCTTCAACTGGTTGGAGGTCGGCAAGAAACGCGGCGACTACGGCCAGGGCACGGGCGGCGACGGCATTTTGCTCACCGAGGTCCTCGACAAGTTCCTGGCCCGCGAGGGCAAGGAGGCGCTGAAAGATTACGACGGGCTGGCATTCATCTACGCCGGCGGCCGGATCCAGACCAATCGCGGCAATCTCTACTGGCCGCACAAGGCCAATTTCAACCATCAGGGCCGCCGCTGGAGTTTCTACATCATGCCCGAGGGCGGCGACAAGATGAGCAACATCAGCACGTTCTGCCACGAGTTCGGCCACATGCTCAGCCTGCCCGACCTCTACGCCCGCCCGGAAAACCCCGGCAGCGAGGGGCTGGGCATGTGGTGCCTGATGTCGGTGCAGCATCCGGACGGCGAGCCCGAGCACATGGGCGCCTGGTGCAAGCAGCAACTCGGCTGGCTGACGCCGACCGTGATCGATCCGCGCGTGAAACAAAAGCTCATGCTCTCGCCGGTGGAGAACTCGACGAGGGAGTGCTTCAAAGTGCTCGCCCGCGAGGATGGCAGCGAATACTACTTGCTGGAGAACCGGCGGAAGATCGGCTTTGACCGGGCCCTGCCGGCCGAAGGGCTGCTGATTTGGCGCGTGAGCCGTGGCAAACTGAAGCTCGAGGAAAGCCACGGCGTTGAAGGCCCGGCCGGGCCGTCGGTCTTCGTCACTTCGGTGCCGTTCCCCAGCGCCTCAAACCACGCGTTCACACCATACACGATCCCCAGCAGCCGCTCCGACATTGGCGGCGGCCTGCCGGTGTACATCACCAACATCGAGCGCCTGCCCGACGGGCGGGTAGCGTTCATGGTAGGGTACCCATTTTTCTAACGTGTCTTTGCCGTCGTTTTCTTGCTCCGTTTGGCTGGCCTTTCGCAGTTCTCATCGGGTACAATCACACGTAGACACTGACAGGACGCACGATGAGCACAGCACAACTGCGTGACCGAGCCAAGGAGATGATCGAATCCCTTCCGCCAGAGAGGCTGAAGGTATCGGCCAGTTTCCTGGCATACCTCGGCGCGCCGGCCGGCGAGAAAGCCGAGGCCGATCTGGCCGTCCTCACTCGTATGCGGCAGCGGATCAAAACCGGCGAACAGGACGTTGCCGCAGGACGCGCCGTCGATTGGCGTAAGGTGCGCTCCGATGTTTAAGGTCGACTCAGCTTAATGCCACGACGAGCCGACCAGGATCTTCGGGTTGACCAGCCGCTCAAAATCCATATAGGACATCCGCACCAGTTCCGTGTGCGACCCGGCGTTGAAGGCGATGTCTTCGTTGTCGGACAGATCGGCCGAGACGTAGACCTCCATGCCGTAGAGGTTGCCGAACGGCGGCATGGCCCCGGCCTCGCAGTCTGAGAACAGGTCGCGGAACTGCTTCTCGGTGGCGATGTCCACCTGGTCGGCCCCGGTGACCTCACGCAGCAGGGCGATGTCCACCTTGCGGGTCGAGGGCACGACCGCCATCGCCATGTCGCCGTCGAGCTTCACCATCACCACCTTGGCCAGCCCCTTGCCGTGGATGTGGGCGGTGGCGGCGGTCTCGGCGGCCGTGAAGGCCGGGGAATGGATGATGGTCACGTACTTGATGCCTTCCGTGTCCAGGAACTCCTTCATTTTTCGGACCGGCATAGCGGCCTCCTTTGGGCTTTGAGTTACGCCTGAATCGCCGGCGGCACAGCGGCCGGGGGTTTCAGGAACGCGTTGAACAGTTCGATTGGAAAAGGCACGATCGTTGTCGTGTTGTGTTCGCTGGCCATCTCCGCGATGGTTTGCAGATAGCGCAGTTGCAGGGCGATGGGCTGCTTGGAGATCTCCGCGGCCGCCATCACCAGCTTCTCGGCCGCCTGGTATTCGCCCTCGGCATTGATGACCTTGGCCCGGCGCTCGCGCTCGGTTTCGGCCTGCTTGGCCATGGCGCGTTTCATGCTGTCGGGCAGCACGACGTCGCGCACCTCGACCGACACCACCTTCACGCCCCAGGGATCGGTGTGCCGGTCGATGATCTCCTGCAGCGTCTGGTTGACTTTCTCGCGACGCGAGAGCAGTTCATCCAACTCGCCCTGGCCCAGCACGCTGCGCAGCGTGGTCTGGGCGATCAGCGAGGTGGCCTTGAGGAAGTTCTCGACCTTCACCACGGCGGCACTGGGGTCGACCACGCGGAAGTAAACCACCGCGTCCACCGTCACCGGCACGTTGTCGTGGGTCATGACTTCCTGGCGGGCCACGTCGATCGTCACCACGCGCAGATCCATCCGCACCATACGGTCGACGAACGGGATCAGCACGACCAGTCCGGGGCCCTTGACGCCGACAAGTTTGCCCAGGCGGAAGATGACCGCGCGTTCGTACTCCCGCAGAATGCGGAACATCTGCGGCAGCAGCATGGCCATGACCACAACAACGGCGCCCAGCCACGGAAGCATGGTGATCAGAGTCTCCATCGGTGTCCTTTCGTTTACGATTGTTTTCGGCGGACGGTCAGCGTGAGACCGTGTACCGCGACGATTTCCACGGATGCACCCTGGGGCAGCGGTTCTGCGGCAATCGCGTTCCAGTATTCGCCTTCGATCTGGATCTTCCCGCCGGCGCCGTCGATCGGCGTCAGCGCCGGCGCGGTCTTTCCCACCAGCGTGTGAACGCCGACCTGCGACGGCAGCCACTGGGCCCGCAAGCCGGCGCCGACGATGAAGAAGGCGGCGGTCACGGCGGTGGCCGGGATCAGCATTCCCAGCGAGAGTCGCCAGAGCGGCTCGGCCCGGTCGAACATCATGAACCCGCCCAGGAAGAAGGCCACGATGCCGCCGCCGGTCAGAATCCCGTGCGTCGGCGCAAAGACGTCGATGATGAACAGCGCCATGGCAACGCCGATCAGCGCCAGCCCCGCGATGTTCACGGGCAGGACGGCCGACATGTACAGCATCAGCACCAGGGCGATCGCCCCGGCCACACCCGGCAGGATAGCGCCCGGGTTCGATAGCTCGCCGATGATTCCGTACATCGCCACCAGCATCAGCAGGAACATGACCTCCGGGTGCCAGAGCACCTGAAAGAACTTCTCGCTCGGCCGCAGTGGGATGGCCACCACGCCGGCGCCGGCGGTGTGCAGCGTCCGGCCGTTGACGATGCGCCCATCGAGCTGCTTGAGCAGGTCGCGTTCATCGGCCGCGATGATCTCGATCACCTTCAATTCCCTGGCCTTCTCGGCGGTGATGCTGGCGCTGTCTTTGACCGAGGATTTCGCCCACTCGACGTTGCGCCGGCGTTTGGCGGCGATGGCCTCGATGTAGCTGACGGAGTAGTTCTCCAGCTTCTGCTTCATGGTGTCGCTGAGCTGCTCTTCGCTGCCGCCGCCGATGGCGACGGGATGTGCCGCCCCGATGGTGGTCGCCGGGGCCATGGCGGCGACGTCGGCGGCCAGCGTGATGAAACACCCGGCGCTGGTGGCGCCCGCGCCCGGCGGAGCGACATAGACCACCACCGGCACCGGGGATGCCAGCATCTCGCGCACGATGTCTTTCGTCGACTCCAGCAGCCCGCCGGGGGTATCGAGGCCGACGATCAGGCACTCCGCGTTCCGCGACGACGCCTCGGCGATCGCCCGCGAGATGTAGCTCGCCGTGGCGGGTCCGATGGGACCGTCGATCCGGATCGTGCAGACCTCCCCGGCCAGGGCGATCGCCCACGGCCCGAGGCAAAGGAGCAGGGCCATGTAGAAACCCCGTCTCATGGGTGCATTCTAACAAGGGCGAGGCGGGGATTCAGCGAAAAAGTGAGCAAATGTCGGCGGCGGGTGAACGCGTTGGCGTCATGGACGGGCGGACGGAAAGGCGCTGGAACACGGTCCACGGTGGGAACGCCAGGACTTGCAGGACGACGCAACAGGAAACAGGAGCGTTGCTCCGACCGGCATCGTGAGGATATGATGATCCAGCGTGCCAACGCTATTCGAGTTGATCAAAGACGCTGTCCGCAACGAGCGGTACCTTGTGTCATGGCATGCGGACGAGCGGTTTGAGGACCGCGGCGTTTCGGAGTGGCAGGTTATAGCGGGCATCGACGACGCTGAACTGCTTCGTGAACGCCCGGCCAGCAAGCCGAATCCAAGTGTGGTGTTGCGACAGGTTCTGGCGGATGGGCAAACGGTGGAAGTCGTCTGGTCGTGGCTCGATGAAACGGCTCGCGCGAAACTTGTGACTGTGTATTTCACGGACTGACTATGACGAACGAAACGAGAGAACGGCGGAAGCGGTGGGTTCAGCGCGGCCGGTATGCGGTTGAGGTTGACGTTGAGGTTGTTTATCCGGCTGACGATCCGTCGGAGCCCTGCCTGGAGCCGGCGACGGTTCGCATGCTTGATGAGGTTGCCCGGCGGGCCGAGCAAGGGGATGTCGCATACTTGCGAAGCGTCGGTCGCGTGTTTGAAGCAGTCGGGACGTGAGGTTATGGTTCTACAACGCCCGATATCCGTGCGGCCATGAGCGCCCTGACCGGCCCCAGAACCCAAGGCCGGATGACACTCGGCAAGAATGCGCAGTAGTTCGTGAACGCTGAGGGCCTTTGGTTCTCAGCCCACTGCACTCGGGGCAGCGGTGGGGACTGGCACGCAGGTCGTAACCGGTTTGCGTAGTCCCCTTTTTTCCGGTACCAATATACGCCCACAATTCAAGGAGTAACCCGTGGACGACCATCGCATTCTTCTCTCGGCCCGCGACATCCCCCAGAAGTGGTACAACGTGGCCGCCGATCTGCCCCAGCCCATCCCGCCGCACCGCCATCCCGGCACCGGCCAGCCGCTCGGGCCGGACGACCTGCGGCCGCTGTTCCCGATGGGCCTGATCATGCAGGAGGTCAGCACCGAGCGCTGGATCGAGATCCCCGACGCGGTGCGCGAGAAACTGGCCATGTGGCGGCCGACGCCGCTCATCCGCGCCAAGTACCTCGAGGCCGCCCTGAAGACGCCGGCCCGCATCTACTACAAGCACGAAGGCGTGTCGCCGGCGGGCTCGCACAAGCCCAACACCGCCGTCGCCCAGGCTTACTACAACAAGATTGAGGGCATCAAGCGCATCGCCACCGAAACCGGCGCCGGCCAGTGGGGATGTGCGCTGGCATTCGCCTGCGACCTCTTCGGCCTGGAGTGCAAGGTGTACATGGTCAAGTGCTCGTATCACCAGAAACCCTATCGGCGCTCGCTGATGAAACTGTGGGGCGCTGACGTCGTCGCCTCGCCGTCGACCGACACCAACGCCGGCCGGAAAATACTGGCGCAGGACCCGAACTGCTCGGGCTCGCTGGGTATCGCCATCTCCGAGGCCGTGGAAGACGCGGCCATGCGCGAGGACACCCACTACTCGCTGGGCTCGGTGCTCAACCACGTCTGCATGCACCAGACCGTGGTCGGCCTGGAAACGCAACTGCAATTCAAGATCGCCGGCGACAAGCCGGATGTGGTCATCGGCTGTGCCGGCGGCGGGTCGAACCTGGCCGGCATCGCGCTGCCCTACGTGCCGGAGGTGCTCAAGGGCAACGGCCCGCGGCTGCTGGCGGTCGAGCCGGCGGCCTGCCCGTCGCTGACCCGCGGCAAATACGCCTACGATCTCGGCGACACTGTCGGCATGGCCCCGCTCGCCAAGATGTACACGCTTGGACACATCTTCATGCCCACCGCCATCCACGCCGGCGGGTTGCGCTACCACGGCATGGCGCCGGTGATCTCGCTGCTGCGGCATCTCAAGCTGCTTGATGCGGTCGCCTACAAACAGAACGAGGTCTTCGAGGCGGCCGTGACGTTCGCCCGCGCCGAGGGCATTTGCCCCGCCCCCGAAAGCGCCCACGCCATCAAAGCCGCCGTCGATCTGGCCAAACAGGCCAAGGCCGCCAACAAGGAGACGTGCATCGTCTTCAATCTCTCCGGCCACGGGCACTTCGACCTGGGCAGCTACGACCAGTACCTCGCCGGCGAGTTGGAAGACTTCGATCTGCCGCAGGCGGATATCGACAAGGGCCTGGCATCGTTGCCGACCGTCGCATGAACCCCCTGCCCGTGCGGGAGCGGCAAGAAGTTCAAGTTCTGCTGCGAGTCCAAGTATCGCTGAGCGGGACGCCGGGGCCGATAGTGCCGGGGGCGTCCCATCGGCAGTGCGGGCTTGTCATTCCGCCGACGGGGGCGTCGGCGGCACGGTGGCTGCAATGCAGCAATGCACCCCGTCCGATATTGTCCGCCGACCGCATCAGGCGTGACCACGGATTCGGGAGGGCCGTGCTCCTGCACGGCCGGGTTGGTCGCGGCGCGAAACGGCCGCAGAGGACTGCGGCCCTCCCGGAAGAATGGTCACGCCCAACACATTGGACTGCGCGCGAAGAATGGCGCCGGCGCCACCATCGGCGCCTGCGGACCACGCATATTGGCCGTGCCGACGAGGGCGTCGGCACCACCACCGGCGACTGCGAACCGCGCTTTCCGGCCGTGCCGACGAGGGCGTCGGCACCACTGGCCGATTAACCCGCCCCGATTCCCGGCCGATAAGCCGGATAGCGGAATCTTCTTGTGCCCAGAGTCTATTTGCCGGAGTAGCGCCATGTCGATCGAGACCGCCCTGACGACCAACGAACGCATCGCCGAACTCGTCGATGACCTCGACTCCATCGCCACGCTGCCCGAGGTCACGGCCCGCATCACCCAGATTGTCAACGACCCCAAGAGCACGGCCACCGACCTGCACCGGATCATCTCCCACGACCCGGCCCTGGTCGCCAAGATCCTGCGCCTGGCCAACAGTTCGCTATACGCCCGCCGCTACAAGATCGACACGGTCGACCGGGCCATCGTCATGCTGGGCTTCGACGCCGTACACAATCTGGCCATCAGCGCGACGATCGGCCAGCTCTTCAACCACACAACCATCTCCGACGACTTCACCGCCCGCGACCTGTGGACCCATTCGGTGGCGGTGGCGGCGGCCTCGCGCGAGATCGCCCGCCGCATCTGCAAGCCGATGGCGGAGCAGGCCTTCCTGGCCGGGCTGATCCACGATGTCGGGCTGCTGGTCGAGCTGCAGGTCTGCCCCGGCAAACTGCGGCAGGTCTGCCGGGCCGCAAAGAACACGACCGCGCCATTCACTTCGCTGGAACTGGAGATCATCGGGTGCGACCACGCCGAACTCGGCGGCGCCCTGGCCGCCAGATGGGGCTTCCCCGAGTTCTGCCGCTCGGTGGCGGCCTATCACCACTATCCCAGCCTGGCCGAGCCCGAACAGCGGCAGATGGTCAGCATCGTCTACACCGCGGACACGCTCTGCTGCGAGGACGCCATCGGGTTCGATCTCACCGCCCGCCAGCAGCTCCAGGACGCGGCCAGCTTCGACGGCCAGGTGCCGCTGGAAGTCATCGAGGAAGCCCAGCAGAAACTGCCGCAATACGTAAGCGATGCCATCCTCCTGTTCGGCAATGAGTAACAGCCCGCCGGGACCGCGATCACCGATCGCGGCTACAAGGGGCAGGGACTCGGTCAACCTCCTTTCAGCGGCGCCCGCGCGGATGTAGAATACGGCAGCCAGGCCAATCGGATGCAATCCTGGGAACGGATCACGCTTCTCCGATCGAGGTGTGCGATGGTTCTCCGAAAATGCCCGAGCTGCAAGGAACTCGTCGGCGCGGATTCGCTGGAATGTCCCCGCTGCGGGGTCAGCTTCAAGGCGGCCATGTTCCGGCGGCTGTTGAAATGGACCGCGATCGCGGCCGTCGCCGCCTGGGTGACCGGGCACTATATCCTCAAGCTCATTTGACGGCAGATCGTCGCGGTCACGGATTTTCGCGATCGTAAACACGAGTCCCCTCGCGGACGGCCTGGCGGTTTTGCATCTCCACCATCATCCGCTGCTCGTACTTGGCGGTTCTCCACTGGTCCACCGGACATGGCACGAAGGCTTCGCAGTCCGGTCCCGGGCGGAAACAACTTCACGTTCGCCTCTTCCTCCCTCTCCCACCGGGGGAGGGCCGGGGTGAGGGTCTTCCGCGGGATTAGCTGCGCGCGCCTCAACCCCGCCCATGAATATTGAACCAGGACGCACAATGTCCGCACTTGGCATCCCCATGCGGCGATACCTCGGCATTCCCCGCCAGCGGCGCGCCGCACTGTGGACACTCGTACGCTCCGCCAGGCGACTGGGCGCTGGCTGGCTTCGGCATCGCAGTGTTCGTCGTGTCCAGTTCGGAGAAGGCGCGGTCCACAATCGCGCTGCCGGGCTGCGCGCCCCGCAACGCCCCGGCCAGCATCGCGCCGCCAAAGAGGACGAACGCCAATGCGATGAACGATCCGAACACGCGAAAGAAGATCGGCGGCGAATCCCACGCGTTAAACGGAGCACCCCACAAGAACACCAGGACGGTGATGCCGATCCCCAGCGGGATCAGACCGATCAGGGTGGCGAACACACCGACGGGTCCGATTGGTTTCATTGACGGCGGCTGCGACATCGATCCTCCGTTCTTTCGCATGCTCGCCGGAGCTTTCCGCCGCGGCAATTACAAAATCCCGCACTACCTGTAACCCTCGGCATCACGGGCTCACGCGATCATAGACGCGAGTGCCCTCGCGGACGGCCTGGCGGTTTTGCATCTCCACCATCTTCCGCTGCTCGTACTTGACGGTCCGCCACTGGTCCACGGGACATGGCACGAAGTCTTCGCAGTCCGGTCCCGGGTTCTGGCGCAGCGCCTCTCGCCCCGCGTCGATGATCGCCATCGCTTCGCGATATTTCGCTTCCGTCTTGTCCGGCAACTTCGACAGGCATGGGCTCAACTCCGGCTGATCGAAGTTGACCACCGTTGGCGACTGCATCTTCTGCCCGGTGAGTTGACTCAATTGCGCGAGCTGCTTGTCGTTCAGCGGACTGCGGCCGTAGAGGTTGTCGGGATAGGCGCTGGCATACGAAGGGTAGTACGGCGCGTTCATGTCCACCCAGGTGATGACGCGTTCCATCTCCGCGGGCGAGAGTTTCACATCGTAGTGTCCCTGGCGCAGCACCTTGATGAGCTTGCTGGGATGCGAGCCCCATGATTTCGCCGGCAACGTTTGCGAGGGACCGGCGCCGGGGACGGTCAGTTGGCCTTTGGTCCACAGCTCGGTGTACGACAGGTTGAACGTCAGCCCCCGGCCACGCGAGAGGTCGATCTTCGCCTTGGGCTCCTGGCCGGCCGAATGACATTGCACGCAATGGCTGTCCCACACCGGCTGCACATCGCGCAAGTAGCTCAGCGGGCGGGTGTGTCCCTGCCATCCCTCAAGCCGGCTGGGCTCCCGCCGCAGCGCCATGGGCACGCCCTGCGCCGGCACGGATGGCGCAACGCGGCGGTCTTCGTGACAGCCGATGCACGAGGCCCGTTCGCCCGATTGCACCACCGTCCCGCTGCGCATCGACTGCACCATCATGCCGTTGGCATCCAGGAGCTGGAAGAAGACGAATTTCTCGGATGGCAGCACGAACGACGCGGAGCCGTCGGCTTCGACGGGCACGGTGCCGAGGATGGTCTTGTTGCCGAAGTCGTGCCAGTTCATGGCCGGGCCTTCGAAGCCCTGGCCGTTCCAGCCGGGACGGGTCCAGAACTTCTTCTCGGGCGATTCGATCACGCGCAGATACTTCACCGACCCGCGCTCGACGCCGGCCATGTGCGTACCCTGGTAGACATCCTGCACATAGAAGTAGCCTTCATGGTTCTCGAAATCCCGGCGCTCGGGCACCGACCCCGGCCGGGCCCGCGGGGCCAGGGGCATCGGGTCGAAACAGCCGGGGCCTTCCGCATGGACCATCACTTCGTTGCCGAACACGTCGATCAGATAGATCGCCGTGCGCTCGCCTTCACCGGTCATGCGCGAACAGAGGAAATACTTGCCCGCGCCGGCCGCCGTCGTCGCATCGGCCAGCGGGTACGGGTCCTCGTACTTGAGCTTCACGGCCGTGAACGCATCCCACGCATCATGCGCCGTGCCGGGATCCTTGACGAGCTTCCGCGCGTCGTCGGGCCAGATCTTCACGACCGGGTCGCGGCCATCGAGCCCGCGCCGGGGATCGACGATGGCGATCGCGCCCCACGGACGGTCGTGGCACGAGCTGAACGTGCAGACCACCATGTCCGTCCCCGCAATGGCCCGGCCTTCCAGCACCGCACCGGGCGACGGCGTGTTGTTTCCCCAGTAGACGGCGTGGTTGGTCCCGTCCGGGTTGCAGGTCCAGAGGCCCTGGGCATCGCCGAAGTTGCGATCGACGTATTCCCAGCGGTCATACAGAATCCGGCCATCAGGCATCAGCGAACTGTGCCCCTCGAAGAGCGTGCTGCGGCCGATCTGGCAAATGTTCGACCCGTCCCCGTTCATGCGGAACAGGTTGGCCATGATGTGCCGGTTGCAGGCACAGTATTTGGGCTCGCGGGTGCTGGTGAAAATGATGCCGCCATCGGGCAAGTAGATCGGATCGAGGTCGTCGACATCCTTCATGCGGGTCAGGGCCCTGGGCTCGCCGCCGGTGGCGCTGATCTCGTAGAGGTGATAGCTGTCCTTGGGATCCTTGCGCATGGAGAAGAGGATTCGACGCCCGTCGAAGCTGACTTCCGGATCACGGGCCACGCCCTGCGGAAGGTCCAGCAGCGGCGTCACCCGGCCGGTGCGCACGTCGAGCAGCTTCATCGCCCCGCCGCCCTGGAAGTGTCCGTCGTTGTACTCGTATTCCGCGGCCGGGAAGAACGTGGCCGTGTTGTGGTGGTCGCCGGCGTACTGGCGCCGGACGACGAAGAGGATGGGCTGGGCCGAGAGCAGCGGATTGGCCAGCAGGGCCTCGCGCTGGAGCGCGCGGAACTGCTCGTCCCCCCTGCCGTCTTTCTCGATCTCCGCCAAGCGGACGAGGTAAGCATCGGCGTGCGGATAGTCGTTGGGGAAAGTTGCCGAGATGTCCTGGATGGCCGAGCGCAGGGAGGCGATGTCGGCCGGCGTGGCCGCGTGCGCGGCAGCCGCAGGCAGGACGAGACAGACGAAGCACGACATGGCGAGCCATCTTCTCATCGGAGAATCCTTTGCTCTTTCTGGCTTTACTCGGGTTCGGGGGTGGGAGTTGTTGACTCGGGTGTCATTTGTCACTGGTCAGTGGTCATTTGTTCTTGGTTCTTGGTTCTTGGTTCTTGGTTCTTGGTTCTTGGTTCTTGGTTCTTGGTTCTTTGTTCTTGGTTCTTTGTTCTTTGCTGTTCTCGTTGGCGGTACGGCGGGCGGGCGAAGGTGAGGTCATCGGATGTTAGGGGGTGGGATGAGTGAAAAAGTTGAATTTGGTGTCGAAATCTTGCGATATGTCGGATGTAAGTCGTTGTTTTTATTGTGGTTGTAGTTTTGTCGATGCTTGCCATGGGCGAAAAAACAGACGCAAAACCGACCAAGAACCGACATACAACAAACCAACAACCGACCTAAAACAGACATAGAACCGACATGAAACCGACCGAAACCGACATAGAACCGACAGGAAACTGACGGGCCTTCCGAGGCGTTCTGGTCGCGGTCAGGACAACGTAAGGAAGAAGGATGAAAGACGAACAAGTCACCATTCATCGTTCAACGTTCATCATTCATCGTTCCTGGTCACGGGGCCTCCGATGCGACGCTATTCGGTTGTCAAAGAGCACGACGGTCGCATACCTAACACAGTTGGCGAGTCATGTCAAGTGGCAAATCCGGCAGATTGGTTATTTCTATCCCGGACCCGTGTTCCAGAACTCAACGGCTATGCCGGCCAAATGCCGAATTGCACGTTGGTGACCTGCAACCACTCGGCAGACGGAGGATCGCGGGTTCCGGCCAGGATAGGGAGGAAGAAATACGAAGATGCCGGCGCCGGGGAGCAGGAGTAGATTCGAGCCAAGCGCAAAGGGAAATACGTGATACCAGGGGCGTTCTGGTACAATGTCCATCAGGTGCGGCAAGGCTGCGGGATGATTTTGCGGGAGGCAACATGACTGCGATCCGGTGCATCCTCGTTCTCTGTGTGTTTGCACTCGTTGGGTGCGGGCGCGATCAGCCTGCTGCTGCGAAGGCACCGGGATTACCGTCGGCGACCACGCTGGCAGCGCCGACTCTCGCTGCGTCAGACGATCCAGTGATCCTTATCTACCAGCAGACTTTCGGGGGTATTCCAGGCACGCCGTTGGGCCATGTCGAGACCGCGGTGTGGGGCGATGGCCGGATCGTCTGGCGGACGAAGGGTTCGCTGGTGCAGGGGCGCGTCGATACGAAGAAGATCGACGGCCTTCTTCAGCGACTGCACCGGGACGGAATGTTCGGCGACGGCAAAGTTGACTGCGGCCACTGGGGCCCGGACTCCACCTTTGAGGCGATTGAAGTGCGATTGGCGGACCGGGAACTGCATCTCAGTTCGTGGCACGAGTTGTACGAGCAGAATCCGCAGCTTGTCGCGACATCGAGCGGCGTCGAATCGCTAGGCAGCCGCAACCGAGCCGCTGTTCTCGCCGCGGAGCCGGAGGAATATCAGCGGTTCCGCCGGACCTGGTCGGACATCCGCACGACGGTCCGATCCTGGACGCCGTTGGAAGGCGAGCCGTTTACCGGCACCATCCGGTTCGGTCTCGGCGGGAAGTTGACAGAGTGAGCGAGGCTCACTCATCCACGATCTTGAACAGCCGGAGCATCGTGGAGTCCGGCCAGGGCTTGGGGCGGGGACGGTCGCGGTTGGCGCCGAGGGTTTCCCAGCGGAGCACGAAGCGGGCGTTGGGCTCGCCGGAGTCGCCGCTATCGGAGGACCAGTTGACCTGCATGTGGGGAAAGTTCACGCTTCAGCGTGTCTTACTACGAGCGTCTACACATGCAGACACGCTGAAGCG
>JBIOJL010000067.1:0-18195 GCA_044450885.1 Tepidisphaerales bacterium | reverse complement strand
ATCAGGGAGTATCGCGGCGTCCAGGCCTCGGATGAGTTGATCATTGAACTGCGGCCGGCACTCAAGACCGGCAGCACCCTCCTTTGTGGCCTGGAGATTCTCGCGGAAGACCCCTGACGCAGGCCCGACGAGTCAGAATCACGATTCCAAGAGCGTTTGGTCCGATGTCACGCTCATAAAGTAGGCACTGATTGACGGGTTCTTCAAACCAAAGATTCCGCGTTTGGAATGGCGTTTGCAACGTGGGGGTCTGGCGGAAGCCAGCTCGCCAGATGGTTGTCCTTTGCACAAGAAACAGGCGACCGGATGTAAAGCCCGAAACGTTGCGTATGGAGTAAACGCCATGAAGTTCAACGGATACCAACTCGATGGTTTCTTCGACGAGATGTTTGAAGAGCGGTCGCTGCCGCGGGGTGCTTCGCGGCCACTCATGGAGCTTATCGAATCTCTGCCCGAAGGCGACCTGGCCCGGCGGCAGAAGGCCGCCGAGGTCTCGCTCTTCAACATGGGCGTGACCTTCCTCGTCTATGGCCACGACTCGGGGACGGAGAAGATCTGGCCGTTCGACGTGGTGCCGCGGGTTATCGGAGCCGCGGACTGGCGCATTGTTGAGACCGGATTGAAGCAGCGGATCAGGGCGCTCAATGCGTTCGTCAACGACGTCTATCACGAGCAGAAGATTCTCAAGGACAAGGTTGTGCCGGAGGCGTTGATCCTCGGGCACCCGGGGTATCTCAACCAGTGTGTCGGTGTAAACCCGCCCAGAGGCGTGTGGTGTCACATCAGCGGCATCGACCTCGTGCGCGAGCGGGATGGGAAACTGTATGTGCTGGAGGACAACCTGCGCTGTCCGTCCGGCGTCTCCTATGTGCTGGAGAATCGTGAGTTGCTCAAACGCACGCTGCCGGCCGCGTTTTCGCGGATGCGCATCCGGCCGGTCGATGAGTACCCCAGCAAACTGCTGGAGATGTTGCAGTCGATGGCGCCGACACAGGCGCAGCGGCCGACGTGCGTGCTGCTGACGCCGGGGATGTACAACTCGGCGTATTTCGAGCACACCTATCTGGCGCAGCAGATGGGGATCGAGCTTGTCGAAGGCGCCGACCTGGTCGTGCGCGAGGGCTGGCTGTTCATGCGGACCACGCGCGGGTTCCAGAAAGTCGATGTGGTATACCGGCGGATCGACGATGAGTTCCTCGATCCCAAGGCGTTCCGGCCCGACTCGATGCTCGGCGTGCCCGATTTGTTCGACGTCTGGAAGAACGGACGCGTGGCGCTGGTGAACGCCCCCGGCACGGGCGTGGCCGACGACAAGGCGGTGTACGCCTACGTGCCGCGGATGATCAAGTATTACCTCGGGGAAGAGCCGATTCTGAGCAATGTGCCGACGTACATCTGCGAGGAGGAGGAGGACCGCAAGTATGTGCTGAGCCACTTGCACGAACTGGTGGTGAAGGCGACGAACCAGTCGGGCGGGTATGGCATGCTCATCGGCCCGCACGCGACGGACGAACAGCGGTCGGCGTTCGCCGAGAAGATCCGCGGCAATCCGCGGAACTACATTGCCCAGCCGACGCTCGGCCTGTCGCGCGTGCCGACGCTTGTGGACGGGCACTTTGAGGGCCGGCACGTGGATCTGCGGCCGTACGTGCTGAACTTCGGCGATGACATTTACGTCCAGCCCGGCGGCCTGACGCGGGTGGCGCTGCGGAAGGGATCGCTGGTCGTGAACTCGTCGCAGGGCGGCGGGAGCAAGGATACCTGGGTCGTGGAGGAGGCGGTGCAGTGAATGAACAGAAGGACGAGGTTGCGATGCTGAGCAGGACGGCCAATGCGATTTACTGGATGAGCCGCTACATCGAGCGGGCGGAGAACGTGGCCCGCGCGATCGATGTGAACCACCACATGATGCTGGACATGCCGGGCCGAGGCAACCAGCAGTGGATGCCGCTGGTGACGACGACCGGCGATCATGCGGACTTCATCGAGCGTTACCAGTCGGCGGAGCGCGAGCACGTGATCGAGTTCATGACTCTGGACCCCAAAAACCCGAACTCGATCGCATCCTGCATCTTCACGGCCAGGGAGAACGCGCGCGGCGTGCGGCCGGCGATATCCGGGGACATGTGGGAGTACATCAACCGTTTCTATCTGATGCTCAAGGAATCCACGACGCTGGAGACGGCCCTGAACGCGACCTATGAATTCTGCACAAGGGTGCGGGAGTGCTGCCACCTGGTGAATGCGGCGACGGACTCGACGATGTCGCACGGCGAGCCGTGGCGGTTTGCGCAGCTCGGGCGGATGCTCGAGCGCGCCGACCAGACTTCGCGCATCCTGGATGTGAAGTATTTCATCCTGCTGCCGGCGGTGGAGTACGTGAACACGCCGCTGGACTCGCTGCAGTGGTCGGCGCTGCTCAAGAGTGTTTCGGGATACGCGATGTACCGGCGGGATTACGGCCGGATCGACCCGCACAACGTGGTGAAGTTTCTGCTGCTGGACGACGGCTTCCCGCGGGCAGTGCGGTTCTGCGTGGCGGCGTGCGAGGATTCGATGCGGGCCATCACCGGCTCGCCGCGCGGGACGCACCAGAACGAGGCCGAGCGGCTGCTGGGCCGGCTGCGGGCGCAACTCGACTACCAGCAGATCCGCGAGATCATGAACTCGGGCCTGCACGAGTATCTCGACCAGGTGCAGAGCGAGATCAACGCGATCGACAGCGAGATCTACGCGGCATTCTTTCAGGTGCATGGCGCGCAAGCACAGACGCAGACACAGACGCAGACACAAGTCGCGTGACACGCCGGGAGCTGTTCGGGCGTGCTTCCCGGATTCGTTCCGCAACGAAGATGTGTCGGAGTACCGACGTCACAGGCGAGACGCCTGTGCTACGAAAGCGAACCATGAGCATTCGAGTCGCACTGCATCACCGCACCGAGTATCGCTACGAGCGGCCCATCAGCCTGTCGCCGCAGATCGTGCGTCTGCGACCGGCGCCGCACGCGCGGATGCCGATCGTGAGCTATTCGCTCAAAGTGGAACCAGCCGGGCATTTCGTGAACTGGCAGCAGGATCCGCACGCCAACTGGGTCGCTCGGTATGCGTTTGCCAAGAAGACCGAAAAGCTGGTGATCGAGGTGGATCTGGTCGCCGACATCGTGGTGGTCAATCCGTTTGATTTCTTCATCGACGAGCAGGCGGAGCATTACCCGTTTGAGTACGAGGCGGCGGTGAAGAAGCAGCTTGCCCCGTTCCTGGAGGTTGAGGAAGGCGGTGAATTGATCGAGCGATTCGTGGCCGCGATCGATCGGTCGCGCCGGAGAAACGTCGACCTGATCGTGGACATCAACCAGAAGATCCAGCGGGAGTTGCAGTACGTGATCCGCATGGAACCGGGCGTGCAGGCGCCCGAGCAGACGCTGGCGCTGCGCCGGGGCTCCTGCCGCGATTTCGCATGGCTGGCGGTGCAGGTGCTGCGGCGGATGGGCCTGGCTGCGCGATTTGTCAGCGGCTACTCGATCCAGCTCCGCGCGGATGAGAAATCGCTCGACGGACCGAGCGGCGTGGAGCGGGACACAACCGACCTACATGCGTGGTCCGAGGTGTACCTGCCGGGCGCCGGGTGGATCGGCATGGACGCGACCTGCGGCCTGCTGGCCGGGGAAGGCTATATTCCGCTGGCGGCATCAGCCCATCACCGCGACGCCGCGCCGCTGACGGGTTTGCTCGAGCCCTGCGAATCAACGATGGACGTGGAGATGTCGGTGCGCCGCGTGCTGGAGTCGCCGCGCTCGACGCTGCCGTACTCGGACCAGCAGTGGGCGGAGATTGACGCCATGGGACAACAGGTGGACCGCGAACTGGTGGCCGGCGACGTGCGGCTGTCGATGGGCGGCGAGCCGACGTTCATCTCGATTGATGACTATGAGGCGCCGGAGTGGACGGTGGCGGCCGTCGGCGAGCAGAAGCGAAAGCTGTCCGAGTCACTCATCCGCCGGCTGCGGGAAACGTTCGCGCCGGGCGGGCTGCTGCACTTCGGCATGGGCAAGTGGTATCCGGGCGAACCGCTGCCACGGTGGGCGCTGGCGTGCTTCTGGCGGAAAGATGGGGTTCCCATGTGGAACGACCCGTCGCTGATCGCGGATGAGACCGTGGACAACGGCCACCGGATGCCGCTCGCGTCGCGGTTCATGGCTTCGCTGGCCTGGCGGCTGGAAATGGGCCAGCAGTATGTGATCCCCGCATATGAGCCGCCGGAAAAGCCCGGCGGCGAAATCGGGGCCATCTCGGGGTACGTGCTGCCGCTGCATCGCAACCCCAACCCGGGCTGGGTGACGTGCGAGTGGGAACTGCCGGGCGGGATGTGCGTCCTTATTCCCGGGACCTCGCCCGTCGGACTGAGACTGCCCATCGCGGACCTGCCCGGCGATCCTGGTCTGAGTGCGGTCTACGAGCAGGATCCGTTTGAGGCGAGGGAGGATCTGCCGTTGTTCTCGGCCGAGGATGACTGGGATCTCCAGCAGGATCGCCTGGCCACGCGCGGTGGGACTGCGACACTGGCGCGGCCGCAGGCCAGGCCGCGGCAGGAAACACAGAAGACGGTGAACTGGGTCATCCGTACGGCCCTGGCCGTGGAGCCGCGCGGCGGGACGCTCCATGTGTTCTATCCGCCGGTGTCGACGCTGGAACATTTCCTGGAGTTGACGTCGGCAATCGAGGCCACCGCCGCCGAGTTGCACATCCCGATCGTGCTTGAGGGATATGCTCCGCCTGCCGACCATCGCGTCAACGTGCTCAAGGTGACGCCCGACCCTGGCGTGATCGAAGTGAACGTACACCCCGTGCTCAACTGGGGCGATCTGGTGGAGAATACGACCCGGCTGTACGAGCAGGCGAGGCTGTCACGGCTCGGAACGGAGAAGTTCCTGATCGACGGACGGCACACCGGCACCGGCGGCGGGAACCACGTGGTCTTTGGCGGGCCCAGCCCGGCCGATTCGCCGCTGCTGCGCCGGCCCGATTTGCTGGCCAGCCTGGTGACCTGCTGGAACAATCATCCATCGCTGAGCTACCTGTTCTCGGGTCTGTTTGTCGGACCCACGAGCCAGGCGCCGCGCGTGGATGAGGCCAGACAGGAATCAGTGTACGAGCTGGGCATCGCGCTTTCGCAAATCCCCCGGCGCGACGGCGGATGGATCGCGCCGTGGACCATCGACCGGATCTTGCGGAACGTGCTGGTGGACATGACCGGCAACACGCATCGCGCTGAATTCTGCATCGACAAGCTCTTCTCGCCCGATTCATCGAGCGGTCGGCTGGGGTTGCTGGAACTGCGCTCCTTCGAGATGCCGCCGCACGCCCGCATGGGCCTGGCGCAGCAGCTTCTGGTGCGGACACTCGTCGCATGGTTCTGGAAGGAACCCTATCGAAGCCCGCTGATCCGCTGGGGTACGTCGATCCACGACCGGTTCATGCTGCCGCACTTCATCGACGACGATTTGCGAACGGTGGTGAAGGAACTGAACGCCGCCGGGTACGCGTTCAAACCGGAGTGGTTCCGGCCGCACATCGAATTCCGGTTTCCCTTCTACGGGATGGTTCACTACGACGGCATGTCGCTCGAATTGCGCCAGGCGATCGAGCCATGGCATGTGTTGGGCGAGGAACCCGGCGGCGGCGCGACGGTGCGATACGTCGATTCATCGCTGGAGCGGTTGCAGGTCAAGGTAACCGGGCTGCACGATGTCGGACGATACGCGGTGGCGTGCAACGGGCGGCGCGTGCCACTGACGCCGACTGGAATTCCGGGCGACTATGTGGCCGGCGTGCGGTTCCGCGCCTGGCAACCGCCCAAGGCACTGCATCCCACCATCGGCGTACACGGCCCGCTTACGTTCGACCTGGTGGACAAATCGAGCCGGCGCGCGGTGGCCGGATGCACGTACTATGTGTCCCACCCGGCCGGGCGCAACTACACCACGATCCCAGTGAACGCCAAGGAGGCCGAGGCGCGGCGGCTGGCGCGGTTCTGGCCGATCGGGCACACGCCGGGGCACGAGATGGCGCTTCCGGACGAGCCGGTGAATCCGCTGTATCCGCTGACCCTGGATATGCGGCTGGCGTAAACTGGGAGGGCCGTGCTCCTGCACGGCCGGAACGGCTGCCCCGCGAACCGGGTGCCACGGCTTGTCTACTGCAAGCCGTGCCGGCGTGACCGCGAAACACGGCTTGCAGTAGACAATCCGTGGCACCCAATATCGGAAGTCCTTTCGGGCTCGTTTCCAAGCAATCGGACGTCGTGCATGTCGAATCGAACCGGCTATTATGGGCACATGGCAATGGACGGACCAGAGGCGGCGTTGCAGGGCCCCATCGCCCGCGTGCTGGGCGGCTATCGGCCCCAGGCCGGGCTGATTGATGAAGCGCGCGCCGAGGACGGCGCCTGGCGTCCTCATTGGCGGGACATCGCGGCGCGTCTCGACGCAGTCGGGGTGCGGGAACTCAACCAGCGCTGGACGCAGGCCCAGCGCATGATTCGCGAGAACGGGATCACGTACAATGTGTATGGGGATCCGCGCGGGCTCGACCGGCCGTGGGAACTGGACCCGATCCCCCTGGTGATACCGGCCGATGACTGGTCCCATCTCGAGCGAGGCATCATCCAGCGGGCCAGGCTTGTGGAAGCAATGCTCGGGGATGTCTACGGACCGCAGAAACTGCTCGAAGAGGGGCTGGCGTCGCCCGCGGCCGTGTTCAACAACCCTGATTTCGTGCGCGCGGGCCACGGCTTCGCGCCCGCCGGCGGGCGCAGACTGCATTTCTACGCCGCGGAAATCGCCCGCGGCGAAGACGGCCGCTGGCGGGTGCTCGCGGACAAGATGCATCCGCTCAGCGGCGCGGGCTATGCCCTGGAGAACCGCATCGTCGTCTCGCGGGCGCTGCCTGAGTTGTACCGGGAGTGCCGGGTACACCGCCTGGCCGGCTTCTTCGCGCGGGCCAAGGACCTGTTTCTGCGAATCTCGCCGCGGCAGGCAAGCGACGTGCGCGTGGTGCTGCTGTCGCCGGGGCCGTACGACCGGAGCTATTTCGAGCAGGTATACCTGTCCCATTATCTTGGGCTGACCCTGACGGAATCGGCCGACCTGACCGTGCGCGAGGACGCTGTCTACCTGAAGACGCTCAAGGGGCTTTACCCGGTCGATGTGATCCTGGGCCGTCTGGCCGAGCAGCAGCTCGATCCGCTGGAGTTCGGCGGCGAGTCGTCGGTCGGCGTGCCCGGATTGATGCGGGCCGTGCGCGCGGGGCGGGTGGCCATGGCCAATCCCGTCGGGGCCGCCGTGGTCGAGGCAAGGGAATTTCGCGAGGCCATGCCGGCGCTCTGCCGGCGGCTGCTGGGCGAGGAACTGCTGCTCGCGGGCCAGGAACCCAAGATGCTGCCGACGGCGCCGGCCTGGATCGACGGCGCGGCCGTGGCGCGGGCAGTCGTCATGCGCGTCTACGCCGTGGCGACGCCCGGCGGATTCGATGTCATGCCGGGCGCCCTGACGCGCGGCGGCCTCGGCCGTACCCCGGCCGAGATACTCTCCAATCGCGATCAGCGAAGCAAGGACACCTGGGTGCTGGCGGATGGACCGGTGAGCGATTTCAGCCTGATCCGCCCCAGCACCGCCCCCGTGCCTCTGATTCGCGGCGGCTATTACCTGCCGTCGCGGGTCGCGGACAATCTGTTCTGGCTCGGCCGCTATGCCGAGCGGGCGGAGGGGCAACTGCGCCTGACGCGGTTCTTCTACTCGTGTCTGGCCGAGGAATCGGACACGCTGCGGCTGCACGAACTGTCCTCGCTTCTGGGCACTTTTCAGAACTTCTTCGACTGCAAGGAGACGATCGCGTCGCTGCAGGTCCCGGAGCACCTGGAGCGGACACTGTTGTCCATGACCTTCGGCAAGACGCACGAGGGCAGCCTGCGGAACACGGTGGCATGGCTGGAGCAGGCGGCCTGGCGCGTCCGCGACCGGCTCAACCCCGACACCTGGCGCACGATCACGAATCTTGGCACCGAGCTTGACGCGACTCCGAACCCGCTCCCGGCCGGGAACGTGCTCACCGTCCTCGACCGCGTGTTGGTGCCGCTCGAAGCATTCTCGGGGTTGATCCAGGAAAGCATGACGCGCGGCCAGGGCTGGCACTTCCTGGACCTTGGCCGGCGCGTCGAACGGGCCACGTACAAGGTCGAATTGCTCAGGCGGACCTGGGGGCGTGCGACCAGGCACGAACTGACGGACTTGGAATCGGTGCTGTCGGTGGCCGTGTCGCTGATGACGTATCGCTCGCGCTATCAGACCGCGCTGCAGGCGGCCCCGGCCATCGACCTGCTGGTCTGCGACGAAACCAACCCGCGGTCCATCGCGTTTCAGCTTGTGGCCATGCAACATCATGTGGAAGCCGTGGCCGACGCGGGCGCCAAGGTGGTGCGCGGAGAGTACGAGCGGATCGTGCTCGATGCCCTGACGCGGGTGCGTCTGGCGGACCCTCACGCGCTGGCCAGGATGGATGATTCGGGCGGCCGGCCTGGTCTCGTGGACGTTCTGGACAAGCTGGGCGAAGCCCTGCCGGCGTTTTCGGACGCGCTGTCGCGGGCGTTCTTCGCCCATGGCCACGGACCGACGTCGCTGATGGACCCGGGAATGTAGTCCACCGCGGCTGAAGTGTCGTGGCGATTGTGGTGCGGGCTTCCAGCCTGCACAGATCCGGAAGCAGGCTGGAAGCCTGCACCACAACTTCAGCCGCGATGGAGTAGCCATGTTGTATCGGATCAGGCACACCACGGAATACCGGTATGGCGATGCGGCCTCGCTGAGCCAGAACCAGGCGAGACTGCGCCCGCGGGATACGAGCTGGCAGAAGTGCGTGGGCTACGAGCTGCAAGTTGACCCGCGGCCTTCATCCCGCAGCGAGCGGGTGGACTACTTCGGCAATCACGTGACCGACTTCTTTATCCAGACGCCGCACTCGGTGTTCGCGGTGACATCCGAGGCGCTGATCGAGGTGAACAGCCCGCCACCGCCGCCGCAGTGTACGACGCCGTGGGAACAGGCGGCCGCGGAACTGCGGAGTCCGCGAAACCGGGACGCGCTCGAGGCGAGCCAGTACACGTTCGGTTCCTCCGCTGCGCCGGAACGAGGGGAACTTCGGGACTGGGCGATGGAAGTGTTCCTGCCCGGCCGCGCGATCGTGGAGGGGGCGATGGCGCTGATGTCGCGGATCCATCGAGAGTTCAAGTACGACAAGTCCGCAACCGCAGTGAACACGCCGGTGATGGAGGCCTTTGCGATGCGGCGGGGAGTGTGCCAGGATTTCGCCCACTTGATGATCGCCTGCCTGCGTTCGCTCGGCCTTTCCGCCAGATACGTCTCTGGCTACCTGCGCACCCGCCCGCCGCCGGGTACGCCGCGCCTGGTCGGCGCGGATGCATCGCACGCCTGGATATCCGTGTTCGTGCCGCCGGAAACGTGGGTGGATCTCGATCCGACGAACAACCAGCCCGCCGTCGAGAGCTACATCACCACCGCCTGGGGCCGGGACTATCACGATGTAGCGCCCCTGCGAGGCGTGTTTCTTGGTGGCGGATCCCATGCGCTGAGGGTGTCGGTGGATGTCGAACCGGTGGGAGAGCCGGCGTTCTGAAGCGGTCAAGGCGGAAGGGCTGGAATTTGTGCGTGGGTTGCACCAAACTTCGTGACATTGACAGACGATCCTCCACGTCGGAAACTGAAAGCATCGGCGCCGCGAAGACCCGGCAAGTGGAGCACGAAATCCACTTTGCGTCTCGATGGAGGTGTGAGCCATGCATCCCGGATCAAACCGCGAATCGTGGTTGATGACCGCGTCGGGGCGCCGGCATCCGTTGACCGACGGCCATCGCACCGGATTCAGCCGGCCATCCGCCGCCATCTGGGCTGTGGTGTTGACTGCGTTGCTGTCGCTTTGCGCCCAGGCTGGGGAGCCGACGCCCGATTCCGCCACCGGCAAGGAGGTCTTCACCTGCGACTTCAAGAACGGCCTGAGTGCGCAAATGCGGATCTCCGGGGGAAAGTGGGAAGTCAGAGAGGCTTGCCTGCGGCAGGTGGATGCGGGGTTGGATGATCCGAACAAGGTTGTGCTCGTGGCCGGCGATGCGGACGACCTGTCAAACGACGTGGTGGTGGTCGCCAAATTGCGCATCGATTCGTGGACGGGCAACGAGTGGTCCCGGGCAGGAATCAGTTGCTGCTCGGACGCGCAGAGCGGAAACGGATTGAATCTCATTTTCCATCAGGGACGGCTGCAGTTCATGCACGACTATGTTGCCTGGGGACCGAGCCGTGCTTTCCCGTTTGCGGCCGGCAAATGGTACTGGATGAAGCTGCACAAGACCGCGCAGGAGATGAAGGGCAAGGCGTGGCCCGACGGCGATGCGGAGCCGGCCGACTGGATGGTGACCTGGAAGGGCTTCGACCAGGAGTTGATCGGATATCCGGCATTGGTGGGCTGTTCCGGCAACGCGGCGACGGGGGACTCGCGAGTGTCGTTTGCGCAGTGCAGCGTCGTGGCGACGGGCGGAGCAAAGCATGAGAAGGTATTGAGGCGCTGGAAGGACTCGAAGATCGAGTCGTTGCGGTTGGCGGTGGAGGATCTGTCACAGACTTACGGCACCCGGTATCGCAAAGGGCCGGAGTACCTCGCGCGAATCGCGGAATTGGAGAAGGCAATCGCAGGCGCGCGGGCAAGCGACGGGCGGATCGTCGACATCGAGCGCCTTGTCGCGGCCGTGCGGGAGTTCGAGGCATTGCAGGCCGAGGCGTTGCTGGCCAATCCGCTCCTGGATTTCGACCGGCTGCTGTTGGTGAAGCGAAGAGACGCGCGGGGACTCAGCCCACAGCCTCCGCTGCGGATGCCGTTTCCGAACGATGCGATTGGGCACCTGAACGGCTTGCCGACCAATTTCCAGAGCACCGGAGTGCTGCGGCAGATCGCGTTTGACAACGAAATCACGATGCTCTCGCCGGTTCGGCCCGAGGGGAGGCTGACAACGTTGTTTCGGCCGGGAAATCGGGTCTATGCCGGCGATATCAAGCTGCACTTTGACGCCGGCCGATTGCTGTTTTCCTCCATCGGCAGTCACAGCCGCTTCCAGATTTTCGAAATCGGCGTGGACGGTCAGGGGCTTCGACAGGTGACGCGGGGCGACGAAAGCGACATCGACAGTTATGACGCCTGTTATCTCCCTGATGGTCGCATCGTCTTCGGCTCTTCGTCGTGTTTCCAATCGGTGCCGTGCGAAAGACGTCTGGACGAGGTGTCGACGCTGCACCTGATGAACAGCGATGGATCAGGCGTCCGGCGGCTGTGCTTCGATCAGGACCACAATTTCTATCCGACGATGATGAGCGACGGCCGAGTGATGTATACGCGGTGGGAATACACCGACATTGCCCACGCGTTCAGCGCCCGGTTGTTCACGATGAATCCGGACGGCACGCAGCAGAGGGCGTTCTACGCCAGCAGCGGCTACTGGCCCAACCGCATTTTCTATGCCAAGCCGGTGCCCGGCGAAAGCACGAAGTTCGTGGGGGTGATTTCCGGACATCATGGGACTGCCAGAGCCGGGGAACTGGTGCTGTTTGACGTGGGCAAGGGGCGGCGGCAGGCGGAGGGGGTAGTGCAGCGGATTCCAGGGCGTGGCCAGAAGGTCGAGCCGGTGATGGTCGATGGGCTGGTGGATGGCTCGTGGCCGAGGTTTCTCCATCCGTATCCCCTGAGCGACAAGTATTTCCTTGCATCCTGTCAGCCGACGAAGAATTCGTTGTGGGGCATCTATCTGGTGGACGTGTTCGACAACATGGTCTTGTTGCATGAAGAGGACGGCTGGGTATTGTTCGAACCGGTGCCGTTACGCGAGACGCCGCGGCCGCGGGTGATTCCGGACCAGGTCAATCTGGCTTCTCGCGAAGGCACGGTATACCTGTCCGACATCTACGCCGGTGATGGGCTCAAGGGGATTCCGCGCGGCACGGTGAAGAAGTTGCGGCTGTTCACCTACCACTTCAACTACTACGGAACATCGGGGATCGAGGATTACATCGGGATGGACGGGCCGTGGGATGTCCGGCGGATTCTGGGCACGGTGCCGGTCGCGGAGGACGGCTCGGCGTATTTCACGGTGCCGGCGAACACGCCCATATCGGTGCAGCCGCTCGATGCCGAGGGCAAGGCGCTGCAACTCATGCGGAGCTGGTTCACGGCGATGCCGGGAGAGGCGGTGTCCTGCGTGGGTTGTCATGAGGACAGCAACATCGCCCCGCCGACGCGCCGGGCCAGCGCGCTGGCCGGCGAGCCGTCGCGAATTGCGCCCTGGCATGGGCCCGCGCGCGGCTTCGGGTGGGACCGGGAAGTGCAGCCGGTTCTGGACAGGTATTGTGTCGGCTGCCACGATGACCGGCCGCACGCAGGCGGCAAGATTCTGCCGGACCTTCGTCGGGCCGAAGCGCGAGTGCTGCCGTTGTCGGATGCTCCCTTTCCGCCATCGTTTTATGCGCTGCGGCGGTTCGTCCGCAGTCCGGGCCTGGAAGGCAACCCACAACTGCTCCCTCCGGCCGACTACCATGCGGACACCAGCCCTCTGGTGCAGATGCTCCGCAAGGGCCATCACAACGTCCGGATCGACGCCGATGCCTGGGATCGTCTGGCGACGTGGATCGACCTGAATGCACCGGCGTATGGCTCGTGGCTGGAGATTCCCTCGGCCAGGGGAAATGCCACGGCGTTGCAGTGCCGCGTGCGGCGGATCGAAATGGCGCGTCGGTACGGAGGCGTCGAGGACGATCCCGAAGCAATGCCGCCGGATGCGCGTGCGCCCGTGATTCCGGTGATGCCCTCGCCCGAGGAACCATCGCCACTGGTCCGGGTTGCGGGTTGGCCGTTCACCGCTGATGAAGCCAAGCGTCGACAGGCCGATGCCGGCGCCTCCACGCAACTGGAGATCGAACTGGCCGCGGGCGTCAGGATGCAGTTGGTGCTGATTCCGCCGGGGGAGTTTGCCATGGGCGACCCGGCGGGGTACGCCGATGAGAAGCCGGTTTGCAAAGTGAAGATCGAGCGGCCGTTCTGGTTGGGCAAGGTCGAAGTGACGAATGAACAATATGCCTGCTTCGACCCAGCGCATCAGAGCGGGGACGAGGGCAAGATGTGGCTGCGGTGGAGCCGCGGCGACTTTCATCCGCTCAACCAGCCTCGTCAACCGGTATGCCGGGTGTCCTGGGAAGAGGCCAATACGTTCTGCCGGTGGCTTTCGCAGCGAACCGGCCGGGAATGTTCGCTGCCGGACGAGGCGCAGTGGGAATGGGCTTGCCGGGCGGGAACGGACACAGCGCTGAGCTACGGCCCGACAGGCACCGACTCGGCGGCGTTTGCCAACCTGGCCGACCTCTCGCTCCTGAATCTCTGTCGAGGCATGGAGAAAGTCCGGCCGTTCCTGGCGGTGGATCCGGTGAACGACCGGAATACGGTTTCGGCCGCGGTGGGATCCTACCAACCCAATCGGTGGGGGCTTCAGGACATGCACGGCAACGTGGCCGAATGGACCACGAGCGCCTACCTGCCGTACCCTTTCAACGCCGGCGACCCGCGGCACGCGGCGGCAGAGGCTCGGAAAGTGGTTCGCGGCGGCTCATGGTACGACCGCGCCGACTTGGCACGTTCGGGATGTCGGATCAGTTATTGGAGGTGGCAACGGGTGTTCAACGTGGGATTCCGGGTGAAGTGTGCGGCGACGTAGCAGAACAGGATCGCCATGAAGTGGAACCTTGCCATTCTGTTTGCCGGCGTGATGGTCGCCTCGGCCGCCTGCGCGGCGGAGAACCTGTCCCTGCGGGCCCGGGTCAGCGCTTCCGAATCCTACGGCGATCTCACGCCTGAGAAGGCCATCGACGCCAAACGCGACACGCGCTGGTCCGGCATTCCCGGCCACAACACCGGCGTCTGGTACCAGCTCGACTGGGACAAGCCCGTCCAAATCGGCGAGGTCATCATCCATCAGTTCGACCGCTTCACCCACGAGTTGGATGTTCAGGTCTGGGACGCCGCCAAGGGCGACTGGCGGACGGTGCAGCATTTCGGCAAGCCCGCCCGACGCCTGCCGCTGGTCGTGACCTGCCGTTTCGACGCCGTCGAAACGACCCGCCTGCGCATCGGCAACATCACCAACGGCCCCAGCTTCACTGAGGTCGAAGCTTATGCCCAGCCGCTCGCGGCCTACGCTCCCGTCGTCCGCCTCGCATCCGACCTGCAGGGCAACTTCATCGGCGTCATCACCGATCCCTGGGGCGGCGCCCCCATCACCGCCGCGGAGTTGACGCTGTCGGGCACCGGCGGGGCCGGCGACTGGAACGAAACGATCAAGGGCGACGACCAGGGGCTGTTCCGCGCGCCGATGCCTCCCGGCTTGACCGGCAAGCTCAAGGCCAGCACGAAAGTATTCGGCCGCACCTGGACCGACGAGTTTGACGTCGCGGAATTCCAGTATGGCCTGACGCCTGCGAGCCCCGACGATCGGCCCCTGAGCCTCAACGGCAAGTGGCGCTTCGCCATCGACCCGCCCGATGGCTTCTGGCGCCCGGAGTTCGACGACACCACCTGGGCAACTATCAACGTTCCCGCCCACTGGCAAATGGAAGGGTTCAAGGGCCCGCGCGAGATCGGCGGCTATCGCACGCGTTTTGTGCCTTCCGCCGGCTCTGGGCGTCTCAAGCTCCGCTTCGACGGCGTTTACAGCGGCGCTGAAGTCTGGGTCAACGGGCGCCTCGTCGCCCGCCACGAAGGCGGCTTCACGCCCTTCGAGGCCGACGTGACCGACGCGGTTCACGAGGGCGAGAGCCTGTTGGCGCTGCGGGTGCAGGAGCACACCCAGACCAGCGACAAGCTCGACAAGATGAGCCTCTACGCCGATTTCCCACTGGCCGGCATCATGCGCAAGGTCATCCTGTTCCGCGTCCCGCCGGTGCATGTCGGCGCGCTGGCGCTCAGCACGCAATTCGATGCCGGGTACGCGTCCGCGATGCTGGCCGGCCGAGTGGCCGTCCTCAACGAGTCCGGCCGCCCGTTTCGCGGCCAGCTTGTGCTTCAACTCTCCGATCCCGATGGCAAGCCGGTTCCGCTCGATACGCCGCCCTCGAACCTCACGATCGACGCCTGGGCCCGTTCCGACATTGCCGTCTCCCTGCCGGTCAAGACCCCGCGTACCTGGACCGCCGAGCAGCCGAATCTCTATCGGCTCACGTTGGAGCTGCGCGCTGATGGGCAGCCGGTGCAGCGCCTGACCCAGCGCGTCGGCTTCCGCCAGACCGAGATCCGCGGCACGGTAATCCTCATCAACGGCAAGCCCGTCAAGTTCCGCGGAACCTGCCATCATGACACGCATCCGCTGCTTGGCCGGGCTGTCACGCCACAACTGGAGCGACAGGACCTGGAGCTGATGAAGCAGGCCAACCTGAACGCCGTCCGCACCTCCCATTACCCGCCGCTGCCCGAACTTCTCGATGCGGCCGACGAACTTGGCCTCTACGTCGAAGACGAAGCCTCGTTCTGCTGGGTAAACCAGGCCGACGACCTGCTTGTCTGGCCGCGCATCCTGCAGTTGACCGCGGAACTCATCGCCCGCGACCGCAACCATCCCAGTGTTTTCATGTGGTCGCTGTGCAACGAAAGCGAGTTCGGCTCGGGGTTCCAGCGCAGCCATGTGTGGGTGCGCCGCGAAGACCCGAGCCGCCCCACGGCGGCCGCCACCAGCGCCTGGCTCGAGATCGCCACCCTGCACAATCCGCTCGCCATCTCGCGAATCGACGAGAACGAGAAGCTCGACAAGCCGTTGCTGTTTGATGAGAGCCTCGCCCCGTTTCAGGGCATCTTCAACGACGTCGCCGAGATGTGGGTCGATCCCGGCATCCGCGACTACTATGCCCGGCCGCTGCCCGCCATCTACGACCGTTTTATCAAGAGCCGCGTCACCCAGGGCTCGATGATCTGGTGCTGGGCCGACGATATCTTCTGCGTCCCCAACCGGGGGCTGGAGTACGGACGCGGAACCACGCGATCCCACTTCATCGAAGGCCAGTACCTCGTCCCCGGCCGCGGCCTCACCGGCGATGCGCCTTGGGGCGTCGTGGATGGCTGGCGCCGCGAGAAACCGGAGTTCTGGATTACCAAGAAGTTGCATTCGCCGATCAAGATCAGCGAAGGCGCCATTCCGATCCCGGCCGCGGGACAGCCCATCCGCATCGCCGTCCAGAACCAGTACGATTTCACCGATCTGTCGCAAATCGGCATCACCTGGCGGCTGGGCGCCGAGAAAGGCGAACTCCATCCGCGAATTCCGCCGCGTTCCTCCGGCCAGATCGAGGTCGCCCCGCAGGCCGGTCCGCGGGATGGCGATGTCCTGCGCCTGGATTTCACCGACTCCACCGGCCGCCTGATCGACGCCTACGAATTGTCGATCGGCCGCGCTGTGCCGCCCAAATCGGCGGACGTCCCTCACGCTCCGCTGGTGATAACTGACGAGGAGACGCTCGCCGGCAGCGGCATCCGCATCACCGGCGCGAACGTGGAACTGCTCTTCGATCGTGGCGGCTACCTGCGCCGTTGCGTGGGCTTCGGGCAGGCGCTGCTGCTGGAGCACCCCACCATTCACGTGCTGCCCACGCAGACGCCGCTGGCGCCGCTGCCGAACCCGCTCACATGGCAGTTGGGGCGGATGAACGTGGAGCGCGCCGGCGAGAATGTTCGCGTCACCCTGCTCGGTTCGTACGAAGGCTTCAAAGGCACGTACGAATTCACCATCACGCCCGGCGGCCAGATCGACACCAAGGCTTCCTTCCAGCGCACCGGACCGGACATCCTGGCTCGCGAAGTCGGGCTGCGTTTCTCGGTTCCCCGCGACTGCGATCGGCTGCGGTGGGACCGCAACGCCGAATGGAGCGTGTATCCGGACAACCACATCGGCCGGCCGCGCGGTCTGGCCGCGGCGTTTGCCGACCACGGCGCCCAGGTGCCCCCCGCCTGGGACTGGTCGCAGGACAATTCTCCCATGGGCAGCAACGACTTCCGCAGCACCAAGCGCAACATCAACAGCGCATCCATCGGCTACGACAAGGGCCCGTCGCTGCTGATTCAGTCCACCGGCAAACAACACTTGCGCGCGATCGTTGAGAGCGATCGCATCTCGGTCCACGTCAACGACTTCTACGGCGGAACCAACGTCGGCTGGTGGGAATGGACCCACAACTACGGCCAGGGCATGTCGCTGAAGAACGGCGCTCGGATAGAAGCGTTGCTGAGGTTGGTGCCCGTCCGCGCGAGGTGAGCAGGAATGCGGAGTGTGCCCACAAAGTGGAATTTGCCGGTTCCCTCTCCCATAACTGGATACAATAGTTCAGTTTGCCGCCGGGGTGGGCCGGGAAGGCTCGCAAAAAAGACTTTTGGGGTGTTGGTGTCGGCGGGTTTTATGTCGTAAGTTATTTATATTTAATAAGTTAAGTTCATTCTAATAGCCGATTGAGCGGCGAAGAATCGCGTCCTTTTGCCGTCCAAAAGCCGTCCCGATCAGTCCCAGGAGGTTCCGAAGTCTGGGGTTCAATGGTCCACGGTTGGGTTGATCTTCGGTTTTGAAAGAGCGTGGCCGACGGCCGGGCGGCGGCGGGTGGATTGTGCGCTGGACAGCCGTGAGGCGGGGCGGCGCGAAGGAGGTGAGAGAAACACGCTCCTCTATATATAGCCGTGGCGCTGCGCGCTTTTGACGAAGATGCGCAGCGCGCGATTGGCGCAAGTGATGATTGGGATGGGGGTTGTGAATTTGAAAAGAATTTCGAGAGTTTTTCGCTCGACTGGAAATGGGATGCGATGATGGCGGCGGTGGAAGACGCCGTCACATTGCGCTGGCGGTTTGGTGAGACAGAGCGGTGGGTCGCGGACAGGTCGCGGACCCACCCTACCCGACTTACACAACGGTGCAGCGGCGCAACGAACACCAGGGCCAATGCCTGCGATTCGTCGTGTCGTCGCGTCGTAAGTGCGGTACTCCGCACGGGGCGTGACATCCCCTCTGACTATGGATGGGGAAATCGGTAACACAACCGAGTTGACGTGTTAGGTCTATATCTGTAT